>CAMBWO010000017.1 GCA_945871285.1 Pseudorhodobacter antarcticus
CGTCTGACAGCCGGTAAGCATGCTGCAGATAGAGCAACCCGGCCACCAGCCGTGGCTCTGTCGCGGGCCGCCCCTTTCCGGACGGGAAGAACCCCGCCCATTCCCGATCAAACACCTCCCAGTCGATCAGCGCCGCCAGCTTCACCAACTCGTGCCGCAGATCGATCAGGTCGACCAGACGCGGACGTAGCAGATCGTCTTGTTCCAGAGGGCGCAGACGATGCTTCATGGCAGAACCGAAATTGCAGGGTTTCAGCCAAAATTATACAAAACCCTGCAGAAAATGGCGAGCAAAACTACCTCTTATACGCACAAAATCAATGGCTTCGGAGATGTTCAGGGCGAACTAATTACACTCAAAACACAAGCTGCAATCATGGCCACTTTGGGTGCGATTGCAAGAAAGTTGGGCGCTGCAATGTATGTTTCAACTTCGTTACCAACGACAAATGCTATCAAGATTGACGAAAAGCCAATCCCAATGATGGCTGCATAGAGCCGCCGAAATCCTTTGGACTTTCCCCGAAGCCAAACCTGATACTGGGGCCACCACCCGTTTTTCAAATCGGTCTGCGACTGATCTGCCGCGTTATCAGTCACGCCCGTTTCCCCACCACCGCCACGCCCAGCGTTTGCAGCACCTTGGCCTCGATCTGGGCGGCGTCCATGCCGGCGACGCGGTACATCGCTTCGGGGGAGGCTTGGTCGATGAAGGTGTCGGGCAGGACCATGGAGCGGAATTTCAGGCCGGTGTCGAAGATGCCTTCTTCGGCGAGGAGGTGGGCGACGTGGGAGGCGAAGCCGCCGATGGCGCCCTCTTCCACGGTGATCAGGGCTTCGTGGGTGCGGGCGAGGTGCAGGATCAGGTCGCGGTCGAGGGGTTTGGCGAAGCGGGCGTCGGCGATGGTGGGGGTGAGGCCTTTGGCCGATAGGCTCTCGGCGGCCTTTTGCACTTCGCTGAGGCGGGTGCCGAAGGAGAGGAGGGCGACGCAGGTGCCTTGCTGGATCAGGCGGCCCTTGCCGATTTCCAGGGGGATGCCGCGGGTGGGCATGTCGACGCCGGTGCCCTCGCCCCGGGGGTAGCGGAAGGCGATGGGGCCGGAGTTGTGGGCGGCGGCGGTGGCGACCATGTGGACGAGTTCAGCCTCATCCGCCGCGGCCATCACCACCATGCCGGGCAGGTTGGTGAGGAAGGCGACGTCGAAGGCGCCAGCGTGGGTGGCGCCGTCGGCCCCGACCAGACCGGCGCGGTCGATGGCGAAACGGACGGGCAGGCGCTGGATGGCGACGTCGTGGACGATCTGGTCATAGCCACGTTGCAAGAAAGTGGAGTAAAGGGCGCAAAAGGGTTTCATGCCGCCAGCGGCAAGGCCCGCCGCAAAGGTGACGGCGTGTTGTTCGGCTATACCCACGTCAAACAGGCGGCGAGGGAAGCGGGCGGCGAAGAGGTCAAGGCCGGTGCCATCGGGCATGGCGGCGGTGATGGCGACGATTTTCGAGTCGTGTTCAGCCTCTTGAATTAGGCTCTGGGCAAAGACTTTGGTGTAGCTGGGGGCGTTGGAGGCGGCTTTGGCCTGGACGCCGGTCAGGACATCGAATTTGCCCGTGGCATGGCCCTTGTCGCGGGCGTTTTCGGCGGGGGCATAGCCTTTGCCTTTTTTGGTCAGGACGTGGATCAGCATGGGGCCGGTGGCGCGGTCGTGGACGGTGCGAAGGACGGGCAGCAACTGGTCAAGGTCGTGGCCGTGAAGGGGGCCAACGTAGGAAAAGCCCAATTCCTCGAACAGGGTGCCGCCGACGGTCAGGCCCTTGAGCATTTCCTTGGCGCGGCGGGCGCCTTCCTGGAAGGGTTCGGGGAGGAGGGAGACCATGCCCTTGGCGGCGTGCTTTAGCTCTTGGAATGGGGCACCGGCGTAGAGGCGGCTGAGGTAGGCGGAGAGGGCACCGACGGGGGGGGCGATGGACATTTCATTGTCGTTCAGGATGACGAACAGGCGCTGTTTCAGGTGGCCTGCGTTGTTCATCGCCTCGAACGCCATGCCCGCGCTCATCGCGCCGTCACCGATGACGGCGATGGCATCGCCGGGGTCGCCGCCAAGGTCGGCGGCTACGGCAAAGCCAAGGGCGGCGGAGATGGAGGTGGAGGAGTGGGCGGCGCCGAAGGGGTCGTAGGGGGATTCGCTTCGCTTGGTAAAGCCAGAGAGGCCGCCTTCGGTGCGTAGGGTGCGGATGCGGTCGCGGCGGCCTGTCAGGATTTTATGGGGATAGCACTGGTGGCCGACGTCCCAGATGATCTTGTCGCGGGGGGTGTCGAAGATGGCATGCAGGGCGACGGTGAGTTCGACCACGCCGAGGCCCGCGCCAAGGTGGCCGCCCGTAACCGAGACGGCACTGATGGTTTCGGCGCGCAGTTCGTCGGCCAGTTGGCGAAGTTCGCGGTCAGTCAATGCTTTCAGATCAACGGGCAGGTGCACGCGGTCAAGCAGCGGGGTGAGGGGGCGGTTGGTCATGGTGAAACTCTTTATGGGGCGGTTTGGGCGGTTTGACAGGGCCCTGTGCAGAATTGGACTAGGTGTCGCGGGTGATGACGAAGCGGGCGGCGGCGATCAGGTTGTGGGTATTGGGATAGGGGGCGAGGGCGGCCTCAGCCTCGGCAATCAGCGATTGGGCGCGGGTGCGGGCGGCGTCGAGGCCGAGGAGGGAGACGAAGGTGGCCTTGCCGGCCGCCGCATCCTTGCCCAGGCGTTTGCCGGTTTTGGTGGGGTCACCGGTGACGTCAAGGATATCGTCGGCGATCTGGAAGGCGAGGCCTAGGGCGGTGGCGTATTGGCGCAGGGGGGTGTGGTCCTGACCGGCAAGGATGGCGCCGGCTTCGGCGGCAAAGCAGATCAGGGCACCGGTTTTGCCAGCCTGAAGGCGGGTGATGTCGGGGAGCGTGAGGTTAGGGTTGGTTTCTGCGGCCATGTCGAGGGCCTGGCCGAGGACCATGCCTTGGGCACCGGATGCCTTGGACAGGCTCTGTACAAGGGAAATGCGGGTCTGGGCGCTGCCCAAGGCGGGGTCGCAAAGCAGGTCGAAGGCGAGGGTTTGCAGGGCGTCACCGGCCAGGATGGCGGTGGCGTCGTTCCAGTTGCGGTGGACAGTGGGCAGGCCACGGCGCAGGTCATCATTGTCCATGGCGGGCAAGTCGTCGTGGACGAGGGAATAGGCGTGCAAAGCCTCGACCGCCGCCGCTGCGCTGACGGACTGGGCGGGGGGGATGCCGAACAGGCGGGCGGATTCCAGCACCAGAAAGCCGCGCAGGCGTTTGCCGCCCTGGACGGCATAGCGCATGGCGTGGATGACGGGTTCGTCGGCGAGGGGGGCGAGGGCCTGATCAAGACGGGTCTGGATCAGGGCGGCGTCGGCGGCCAGAAGGGTGGGGAAGGTCACATCCCCTCCAAGGGGGTGGTGCCGACGGCGCGACCTTCGGCGGCGCGGATGAGTTCGACCTTCTCCTCGGCATCCTTCAACTTGTCGGCGCAGTGTTTTTTGAGGGCGGCGCCGCGTTCGTAGAGGGTGATGGACGCTTCGAGCGCGACATCGCCCTTTTCCAGTTGGGAGACGACGGATTCGAGCGCCTGCATCGCCTCTTCAAAGGTCAGGTCGGCGACGGGTTTTTCAGCCATGGGAATGCTCCTGCAAGACAGCCACGTGTGCTGCCACGGATGCGATCAGCGCGTCCAGATTATAGCCGCCCTCAAGACAGGATACCACCCGGCCCGTGCCGATGGCGCAAATGCGGCGGGTGAGCCAGGCGAAGTCGTCGGCCTGCCAGTTCAGGTTCGCCAAGAGGTCGTCGGCATGGGCGTCAAAGCCCGCGGAAATGAGGATGAGTTCGGGGTCAAAGGCGGGGAAGGCGTGGGCGTCGTAGGTGGCGCGCATGTGGGCGCCGTTGGAGCCGGGCGGGAGGGGGAGGTTGATGATCTGGCCATGGGCGCCGCGTTCGGAGGGGGCGCCCGAACCGGGCCAGAGGGGCATTTGCTGCGAGGTGATGAGCAGGGCGCGGGGTTCGGACCAGAGCAGGTCCTGGGTGCCGTTGCCATGGTGGACGTCGAAATCAACCACGGCGACACGGTTCAGGCGGGTTAGAGCGTGTTTTGCGGCGATGGCAACGGTGCCGAACAGGCAAAAGCCCATGGCTGTGTTGGTTTCGGCGTGGTGGCCGGGGGGGCGGGTGACGACGAAGGCGGTTATGGCATCGCCGTTCAGGACGGCATCAACGGCGGCGCAGGCGCCACCGACGGCGCGGGAGGCGGCTTGGAAACTGCCGGGGGACATCCAGGTGTCGGGGTCAAGCTGGGCGGTGCCTGTGATGGATTTGAGGCGGTTGAGGTAGGGGGCGGGGTGGCACAGGAGGATTTGGGCGTCGGTAGCGAGTGGGCTTTCCCGGCGGGTGGCGGGGATGCCGATGAGGCCGCGTTCGACGGCGGCGATGCGGTCCACGCGTTCGGGGTGGCCGGGGGGTGTGATGTGGAGGGTGGAGGCGGGGGTGGAGTAGATGAGCATGTCAGGTCACACAGCCACGGGCGGCCACATCGGCCTGACGGATCACGGTGCCGGAGCGGTGGAAGGTGACCTGGGTAACAAGGTTGCTGACCGGGCAGGCGTGGTTGGGGATGATTTGCACTTTGTCGCCCACTGAGAAAGTGGGGGTGGGCAGGGTGACGTGGCCGTGTTCTTCGGACAGGCCGGTGATCTGGGCGTCGGGGTGGCCAAGGATGGTGCCATAGCCTGTCAGGCCCAGAAGGTCGGATGTCAGGGATTTAGAGCCTGAATCCAGCACGGCGCGGGTGTCGGTGGGGCGGCTGACCACGGTGGCCAGCACGGTCAGGGCGCAGTCGGCCAGGGTACAGGCGCCACGGGCCACCAGGGAGCGGTCGTTGTAGATATAGGTGCCGGCGCGGTATTCGGTGAGGATGGGGGAGAGGCCTGCCTCCATCAGCGAGGGGGTGCCGCCGCCGGAGATGATGTCGCAGTGGCCGACGGTGGCGATGCAGAGGTCGCGGGCGGCGGTGAGGAAGGATTGGACTTGGGCCGTGGCGTTGGCGGCCGGGTAGGTCATCAGGCCGGCAAAGCGCAGGCCGGGGGCGGTGGCGATGGCCTGGGCCAGATCGCAGGCGGCTTGGGGCGACTGGACACCGCAGCGGTGCATGCCGGTGTCGCATTCCACCAGCACATCCAAGGGCGTGGCGCTGCCTGCCATGCCTGCGGACAGGGCCCGCACCACGGTCAGGTTATCGGCCACGGTGGTCAGGTGGGCTTGGTCCATCAGGGCGCGGAGGCGGGCGATCTTGGCGGGGGAGAGGAGGTTGAAGCAGAGCAGGATGTCGGTGCAGCCTGCAGCGGCGAACACCTCGGCCTCGGACACCTTTTGCGCCGCGATGCCGATGGCGCCGTGTTTCAGCTGCCATTCGGCGAGAAGGGGGATCTTGTGGGTCTTGATATGGGGGCGAAAGCCGATGCCGAGGGTATCAAACAGGGTCTGTGTCCGCTGAATATTGGCCTCGACGATGTCGAGGTCGATCAGGACGGTGGGGGTTTCTAGGGTGAAGATCGAAGTCATTTTGGGATCACCCGGAAGGAGCGGATCTGGAAGGGGCCGAAGGTTTGGTCGCCGGTGGTGGGCTCCTCGAGCAGGTTGACCTGGGGGCCGAGGGTCCAGCCGTCGGGGAGGCTGATTTTCGGTTGGCTGCGGCCGCCGGAGGGTTCGTAGAGGCGCAGGATGAGCCCATCGCCCGATTCGGCGGGTTTGAGGGCGGAGAGGGCGAGGGGGCGGCCGTCGACCGCGACAGCTTGCCAGTTTTGGTCACGGGCGAGTTTTGCGAGGGTGGCAAGGAGGGGTTGGTTGAGGTCCTCGGCCTCGGCCAGAACGCCGCCTTCGAACCAGTCGCCAAGGTGGGGGAGGAGGGCGTAGGTGAAGGACTGCGCGCCTTCGTCGGCCAGAAGGTCGGGGTAGACGGGCGAGCGGAGGAGACTGAGGCCCATCACATTGCCCGCGACATCGTGGCCGTATTTGCCGTCGTTGAGCAGGGCAACGCCGAAGCCGGGTTCGGAGAGGTCGGCGAAGCGGTGGCCGGCGACCTCATACTTGGCGACGTCCCAGGGGGTGTTGCGGTGGGTGGGGCGTTTGATGACGCCGCAGGCGCATTCGAAGGTCGCGTGGTCGGCGTGGATGGCCAGCGGGGTGCGGGATTTCAGGAGGATGCGGCGGTCGTGCCAATCCAGATCGGTCTTGAATTCAACGCGGGGCGAGTTGGCCCAGAGGCGGATGGTCTGGGTGATGGTCGAGGCGCCAAAGCGGCGCTGGATGCGGACGGCGACCCTGTGCGGGCCGGATTCCTCGACTTTGGCGGGGGCGGTGGCGAGGAGTTCGGTGCCGTTCGCCTCGTAATCCTCCTCGATATCCCAGGCGTCGAAGTAGCGCGGTTTGTCGGTGAAGGCCCAGATCTGGTTGCCGCGACCGGCGAGGCACTCGCGCCCTGCCCTTTTGTCCCACAGGCTGGCGAGGGTGCCGTCCTGGTTGAGGCGGACTTTGATGAAATCGTTTTCGAGGCGGAGCGGAGAGACGGAAAGGCCGGAGGAGATGGGCAGAGTGGCCGTGCGGCAGGTGACAACGGACAGGCCGCCGATGAGCAGGGGGGCGGCGAAGATCTGACCGCCGTCGACCTGTTGGCCGCCGGGGATTTGGGGAGCGTGGACGCGGAGGGGGCGGGGGGAGAGGTCGGGGTTGACGAGGAGGAGGCCATCGTCGGGGCCTGTGGGCACATTGGCGAGGAGGGCGGCCATGGCGTCGGATTGGCGGGCGAGGCCGGACGCGGTGACGGCGGAAAGCTCCGCCTCGGCCACCTCATAGACTTCGCGGATCGAGGAGCCGGGAAGGATGTCGTGGAATTCGTTGCGCAGAAGGATGCGCCAGTCGGGTTCGGCGCTTGGGGGCAGGGAACCGCCCTGGAGGGCGACCATCGCACCCAGAGTTTCGGCGGTGATCAGGGCGCGTTCGGCGCGGCGGTGCAGGTATTTGGTGCGGCCCTGGGTCGTCAGGGTGCCGCGGTGGTATTCAAGGTAAATCTCGCCCACCCATTTGGGCAGGGGGGCGGTCAGGCGGGAGGGGATGGAGGCGAACCAGTCGGTGACGGTGACGTGTTCGATTTTGGGGACGACGGGGAAGTGCTGCATCTGGGCGAGGCGAGCGATGTAATCCTCGGTCGGGCCGCCGCCGCCGTCGCCGTGGCCGTAGCAGAGCAGGCTTTGCGGGTGGAGGCCCTTGTCCTGGTAGTTGTCCCAGGTGCCAAGGGTGGCGCGGGGGCCCATTTCGGCGTTGTAGCCGTCGGCGGGGTTTTCGAAGGTGTGGAAGTTCACCTCGGACCCGTCGAGGCCCTGCCAGTGGAACAGGTCGTGGGGCAGTTTGTTGATTTCGGACCAGTTGGTTTTGATGGTGAAGACCGAGGTCATGCCGACGCCGTGCAGAAGCTGGGGTAGGACTGGGGAGAAACCGAACACGTCGGGCAGCCAGAGGACGGTACTGCGTTTGCCGAAAAGCTGGTCGAAATAGCGGATGCCGTAGAGGAGTTGGCGGATCAGGCTCTCGCCTGAGGGCATGTTCGTGTCGGGTTCGACCCACATGGCGCCGATGGGTTCCCACTGGCCGCCCGCGACTTTGGCGGTGATGGATTGCAGGAGCGCGGGGTCGTCCTGGGCGATGAAGTCATAAAGCTGGGGGGTGGAGTGGTTGAAGCGGAACTCGGGGAACTGGTCCATCAGCTGGACGGCGGTGTGGAAGGTGCGGATGGCCTTGGCGCGGGTTTCCTGCATGGGCCAGAGCCAGGCGAGGTCGATATGGGCGTGCCCGGTGGCGGCGAGGGTGCCGGTTTGGGGGAACTGGGTCTGGAGGGCCCGCAGACCCTGTTTCAGGTGGTCACGGGCGGCTTGGACGGAGGCGCGGGCGGTGTCGGGCAGGGGTGTGAGGGGACCGTCAAGCGGGGGGAGTTTCCAGATGGATTGGGACTGGGCGGTGCCGGCGATGCGGCGGATGTAGGCGGTGGTTTCGGTGGGCCAGTGGAGCATATGGAACGCGGCCTCGGCCAGGTCCATCACGGGTTTGCAGACGGGATGGGGGGCGGAGTGGTGGGGGTGTTTGCGGTTGGGGAAGTATTCGGGGACGGGCCAAGGCTCGACCTCGACCCCGCCAAGGGCGCGGACCATTTCGATGACCTGGGACAACATGCGGATGAAATCGACAAGGTCGGTTTCCTGCCAGACCAGTTCGGTGCGGCCGATGGCGGCCTGGAGGTTGGGTACGCCTTGGGGCAGGCGGGCGACGCAATCAGCTTGCACGCGGAAGGTGCGTTCGCGGGGCAGGAAATCCTGATGGGGGGGGTTCAGGCCGAAGCTGTCGGTGCGGGTGCCGATCAGGCGGACGAGGCCTTCGCCGCCGAGCCAGAGGTGGATGCGGGTTTCGGGCAGGGGCCAATGGTCGGGGAGGGTGATGTCGGGGTGGCGGAAGGGGAGGGGGGTGTCGGTGTCGGTCCAGGCGAAGCCGGTGGCGACGGGGGCGTCATGCAGGGTCCAGCGGTCCAGTGGCAGGGTTTCGCGGGTGGTCCAACGCTCCAACTCCTCAAGCCGTTTGGACATTCGGCGGAGGCGCATTTCAAGGGGAAGGTTGCTGGGCATGCCGAATTCCTGACAATATTTTAAGCAACAATGCGGCGGGTCTGGGCGGGTGTCCAGACGCAAGCGGTGGTTTTTTGGGCGAGGAGAGGCCGGCATTTCGGGGTTGGCGATCATCGGTGTGGGCGTCCGGGTACCGGGTGGCAAGCTGACGCCGCAGGCTGTGCGGCTGTTGGCGGGGCTGGCGGAGGATGCGGCCTTTGCGGTGCGGGTGTTTGCCGGGCCGGAGGCGGAAGGGGAGGCGCTGTCGCCCGTGGTGCGGGCCGTACTGGCGGTGGAGCGCTGGCTGGTGCCAGTGCCGGAGCGGGTGGCGTTGCCTGTGCTGGCGGGGATCGTGATCGAGCCAGAGTCGGCGGCGCGGGGGGCGGGGCTGGCGGTGATGGTGGATCTGGCGGGGGGTCCGGTTGACAGGACGCTGGCGGGTGAGGTGTGGCGCGTGCAGGCTTCGCCGGTGCGGGCGGTGTTGGCGGGGGCGACCTTTACCGAGGCGGTGCTGGTGGCGGGGGGGCGTGTGTTGGCGCGGGCGGTCTATGACGCCAAGCCGCTGGCGACGCATAACGCGGCCTATGTCAGCGAGAAATCGGCGCAGATGGTGCTGCGTGAATTGAAGCGGGGGGCGGCGGGTTCGGCGCAGCCTGCGGCGGCGGAGGTGGGGCCGGGTTCGGCGCTGGGCTATGTGCTGCGGACGGCGGGCAAGGCTTTGGCGCGGGTGCGCAAGCGGATTGCGGCGCGGCGCGGACGGTTTGTGCAGGGGTTCAGCCTTCGGTTGGGCCAGGGCACAGCGGCGGAGTTTGACCCGGTGGCGCTGCGGCCTGTGGACATGCCGCCCCATTCGCTGTGGGCGGACCCCTTCTTGATTGCGCATGACGGCGCGGTGCATTGCTTTTTTGAGGATGTCGATCCGGCGGTCGGGCATGGCCATATTTCTGTGGGCCGGGTCAGTGCGGCGGGGATTACCGATGTGCGGGTGGCGATGAAGCAGCCGCGTCACATGTCGTATCCGTTTGTGTTTCACCATGAGGGCGAGTTGTTGATGATGCCCGAGGTTCACGCGGCGGGGCGGTTGGAGATTTGGCGCTGCACCGGCTTTCCGGGGGACTGGGTGCTGCACGCGACGGCGCTGGAGGGGACGCCGGTGTGTGATTCGGTGCTGTTCAAGAGGGATGGCGAGTGGTGGCTGTTCACCCATATCTCGAACGACAGGTTTGGTGATTTCTGCAGCGATCTGCATGTGTTCCGGGTGGATGGGCCGGGGTTGACGGGGCTGGTGCCGCATCGGTTGAACCCGGTGGTCACGGATGCCCGCGTTGCGCGGGGGGGTGGGCGGATCCACCGGGTGGACGGGCGGATGCTGCGGTTTTCGCAGGACAATACGACGGGGTCCTATGGCGGGGCGCTGAATGTGATGGAGATCACGCGGCTGGATCTGGACCATTACGAGGAGCTCCGGGTGCGTCACATCACCCCCGGATTTGCGCCGGGGTTGATGGGTTGCCACCATTTTGACGCGGTGGACGGTTGGGTGGTGATGGACGTGCGTGGGGCCTGAGCTATTGGGCGGCGAAGTTTGCGGCGGCCGGGGTGTCCAGTGCCTGCGCATCGACCACGCCCATCTGTTGCAGCACGCGGGTCATCTTGTGGCGGAACACGGGTTCGGCAAAGCCTGCGGCGTGGCGGACGAAATGCTGGGGGTCGGCGTTTTCCAGACCGGACGCCTCGAACCGTTCGACCGCATCGACGAGGGCGTGAACGCTGAGGTCATGGAAGAACAGGCCGGTTTCGCCGTCGATCACGGAGTCCAGCACACCGCCGCGACCGTAGGCGATGACGGGGCGGCCAGAGGCCATCGCCTCGACCGGGACGATGCCGAAATCCTCTTCGCCCGGAAAAATCAGGGCGCGGCAACAGGCGAGGTATTGGCGCAGGCGGTCATCATCGACGCGGCCCAGAAAGCGGATGTTGGGGTTGGCTTTGCGGGCCAGCGCCGCCTCGGCCTTGCCCGGGCCGCCGATCACGAACAGGGGGCGGTCAAGGCGGTTGAACGCCTCGATCGCGAGGTCAGGGCGTTTGTAGGGGGCGAGTTCGCCGAGCCAGAGGTAGTACCCGCCACGGTCGGCCGGGGCGACAGGTTTGAACTTTTGCACGGACACCGGCGGGTTGATCACATCGGCATCGCGGCGCCAGTATTTCTGGACGCGGCGGGCGACGTGCTGGGAATTGGCGATGATGCGGTCCGGACGGGCGGCGGTTTGCACATCCCAGGCGCGCAGCTTGCGGGCCATGGAGGGCATCAACTGGCGGGTCAGGAAACCGGCATTGTCGCGGTAGACCTGATATTGGTCCCAGATATAGCGCATGGGCGAGTGGCAATAGCACAGGTGGGGCACATCCACCGGGGTGATGACACCCTTGGCGGGCCCTGCCTCGGACGACAGGACAAGGTCATAGGCGGACAGGTCCAGTTCATCCAATGCGGCGGGCATCAGGGGCAGGTATTTCTGATACAGACGGCTGGCAAAGGGCAGGCGACCGACCGAGGTGGTGATCACGCGGTGGGCGCGGATTTGCGGGCTGACCTTGTCGGGACGATAGGCGTGGGTGAAGATATCCGCTTGGGGAAACATGGTGCAGAGCTGTTCAAGCACCTTTTCTCCACCACGCATTCCAACCAGCCAGTAGTGGATGATAGCGACGCGCAGGTCCGGCCGCAGGTTCGATCCAGTTGTGTTGGGTCCAATTGCGTTTGTGCCCGTTGCGTTTGCCGGGAATCGCCCGCCATGCCCGATTGAGCCAGTTGTCATAACCGATGCCTCCTTGCAGCGGGTCCACGGTCTTGCGGGACCCCACCTTGTTCAAGATCAGGCCCTGCACCTCGATCCCCATTTCGGCCAGGGTGGCCAGGCCACGCTGCACGGCGTCACGGGGTGTCTGGTCGCAACTGACCACGAAGAAATTCGTCTCGACCTCTTGCGCGACGATCAGGGCATCTGGCACGGCCAGAAGTGCCGGCGAGTCGATGATGACGAGGTCGTAGCAGCGTTCCAACTCGCGCAGGATCTGGGCCAGCCAGGTGGAGGACAGGGAATCGGCGCCGCTGCGCAGCGGGTCGCGGGCGCCCAGCACGTCGAAGGTGAAGCCGGCGGGGCTGTAGATCGCCTCGGGGAGGTCGCAGCGGTATTCGATGAAGTCGCCAAAGTCATGCGCGGGGCGGGTGCGGCCGGACAGGGCGGCGAGGATGCGGGGATTGCGCAGATCGCAATCTACGATGATGGCGGTGCGGCCGGACATCACCGCCAGTTGCGTCAGGGCAAGAGCGGTTGTCGTCTTGCCCTCGCCCGCGCTGGCGCTGAGGAGGAGGACGCTTTGGCCGCGCCCGACAGTGGGACGGCGCAGGGTCATGGCGGTGCGCAGGTGGCGGATGCGGTCGGCATAAGTGGAATGGGGGTTTTGCCGCAGGTCGGCCAGCATGGCGCGCGGGTCGGTCCAGCCTTCGTCCGGCAGAGTGGTCAAAACAGGCAGGCCTGTCGACGTGCTCAACTCGCGGGGCGAGCGATAGGTGTTGGGGGCCATTTCGCGGAACAGGATCCAGGCGGCGGCAAGGGCGGCGGTGACGGTCATGGCGAGGGTGGCCAGAAGCGTGGGTCGGGGGGCAGAGGGGACCTGGGGCAGCAGGGCGCGTTCGACCAGAACCGAGTCGGCCTGCTGCAATTCCTTTTGTGCACGGGTTTCGGCAATGCGGGCCAGGAAGGATTCATAGGTCTGGCGGGCGGCGTCGGCCTCGCGGTTCAACTGGCGCAGGCCGATCTGGTTGGCGGTCATGTCCATCACCTTGACCTCGAGCGCGCGGATGCCGGACTCGATGCCCGCCTCGCGGTTGCGGGCCAGGTCCAGGTCGCTGCGGGCCACGGAGATGGCGTTTTCCAATTCGCCCTGCATGGCGGCCTGAACCTCGTCCAGCTTGGTCTGAGTCTCGACCCGGCGGGATTGGGTGGCGTCATAGGTGCGGGCCCAGACGGCATCATCTTGCCGCAGTTTCAGCTGCTGGGCGGCCAGTTCCTGCATGGCGGGAGTGTTGATCACGGCGGCGGCGGCCGAGATGTCCTGCGCGGCGACCATGTCGGTCAACTGGCTGAGACGCGATTCGGATTCGACCCGTGCGGTGCGGACCGAGGCCAGCTGGGCGTTCAGGTCGCCCAACTGCTGGCTGACGTTTTCCAGCGTACCACCATCGGCGATCAGGCTTTCGGCGCGGAATTTGGCGACGGCGCTTTCGGACGCCTCGACCTGTTGGCGCAGGCTGATGATCTGTTCTTCCAGCCAGTCAGTGGCGCGCACCACGCCCGAGCGGCGGTTTTCCAGTTGCAGGGCGATGTAGGCATCGGCCAGACCGTTGGCGACATCGCGGGCCAGGGCCGGGTCATCGGAATCGACGCGCACCACCATGACATAACTGTCAGGCTGGGCATAGGCGGTGCGGATGGCGCGGACGGCGTCGATCAGGCGGGCTTCGCGGGCGGCGGGGTCGTCGGATGGGGGCGCGGGGTCGGAAATCAGGCCCTTGATCGCGCCCTTGACGCGGGCAGACAGAGATAGGGGTTTCAGGGCGGGGTCAAGTTGGTCGCGCTGCTGGGGGGGCAGGCCGGCCAGCATCCGTTCCGTGACCATGTTGGATTGCAGGACGCCGATTTCGCTGTTCACGACCTGCTCGCTGGGGGCGACGTCGGCGACGACCTCGTTGCCGCCGACGATTTGCACTTTGCGGGTGTCCAGCATCATCTTGCTGTAGACGGTGAAGGTGGGGGTGATTTGCAGCATGGCGACCCAGGCGAGGGCGCCCACAGCAAAGGCCAGTCCGCCCACTTTCCAGCGGCCCTGCCACAGGGCGCGAAACAGGCTGCGGGTTTCGACGGCGTCAAAATCGTTGCCGGACGGCACGGTTTTGGCGCGGACCGCGAGCACCTGAAATCGTGCTGAGCCGGCGTTCATTCAAGGTTCCCCATGTGACAGCCCAGAACGCCCCGTGAACGGGGGATCGGGTCAAGACATAGCCATTGTCGTGGGTTAATTCTTTGTCAAATTTTGGCGGTGTTTAACCAGAAACCGCTGAACAATCCGGGGGTTTGACGGGGACTATCCCCGGTGGAGGGAAAGTCGCAGGGTTTGCTTTCAATCGATTCGAAATGGTGGCAAGTTGGGTCGGATTTCCCCGAGAGAGGGGGCCAGTTCAGGCGCCGTCGCACCATGCAATTCCTGCCCAGCACCCCCCTGGCCATCGTGATGATCGGCGCGCTTGTGGCGTTGGGCCTGAACCGGGGGTTGTGGCTGTTTTTCGCGATGATGCCCCTGGGCGCGGCGGCGGCGTTCAACCTGCCTGCGGTGGGCAATGCGTCGTTCGGGATCAAGGAACTGGCGGTGATCGTGGTGCTGGGGATGGTGGTGTTCCGGCCACGGGGGTTGGACAATGCCCTGGGCACGTTGCGTCCCGGTCAGCCGGGAGCGATTGCGCTGGTGCTGTTTGTCTATTGCGTGTTGTCGGCGCTGTGGGTGCCGTCGGTGTTTGCTGGCATGACCGAGGTTTTCACGATTTCGCGCAGTGCCAATGCAAATGGCATCCGGTCGATTCCGCTGGGGCCGACGACGGGGAATCTGACGCAACTGTTCGCGCTGACGCTGAGCCTGGCGGCGTTTTTGGCGCTGGCGACGCACAGCCGGACCTGGCCGGACCCTGGCCGGATTGAACAGGCGATGGTGGTGGCGACGGGGTTGAACCTGGCCTTGGGGTTGCTGGACATCGGCAGCGCGGCGGTGGGGATGGCGCAGATCATGGACCCGCTGCGGACAGCGAACTATTCCATCCTGTCCGAAGCTGAGATGATGGGGTTCAAGCGGATGATCGGGGGCTTCCCCGAGGCCAGCAGTTTTGGCAGCTTTTCCATGGGGTTGATGGGGTTCTGGCTGCACCGCTATCTGGTGGACCCGAAATCGCGGGTGGCGTTGGTGATGCTGTTGATTGCGCTGTTTTGTGTGGTGCGGTCGACATCCTCGGCCGCTTATGTGGCGCTGGTGGTCTATATCGGGGTTTATGCGGTTTATGGGGCGGCGACGCGGATGCGGTCGGTGCTGTCGCGGCAGATAGTGATCACGGCAATATTGGGGGCGCTGCTGATGTGGCACGCGATGATCATCATCTATGCGGCCTATGAGCTGGTCGAGCCGGTGGCGGCGTTTTTGAATGAGACGGTGTTTGAAAAGTTGGGGTCCGATTCGGGGGTCGAGCGGATGAGTTGGAACGCGCAGGCGTTGCGCAATCTGTTTGACACCTGGTTGATGGGCGCTGGCTTGGGGTCGGCGCGGGCGTCGAACTGGTTGTTGAGTTCGCTGGGCAGCGTGGGGGTGCCGGGGACGGTTCTGTTTGCGGCGTTTCTGGTGGCGGTGTTCCGGATGCGGGTGGCCGTGCCGGGCACCCCGGCGGACATGACGGTCAGTGCGCTGAAATGGGGCTGTGCGGCGACGTTGGTGACCGAGGTGTTGATCGCATCCACCCCCAATCTGGGCGTGTTCTTTTTCGCGATGACGGGGCTGGCGACCGGGCTGGCGCGCAGCACGCAGGTCGAGGCGTCACCGGTGATGCGGGGGCGGTTGGCGTGAGGCTGGCGCTGGTGCTGTGCGTGCTGGCGGGGCCAGGTTGGGCGCTGGAGTTGGTGGGGCCACGGTTGGGCGCGTGGTCGGACTTTGGCCAGACATCGCGGCCCGAGGTGTTGGCGCGGGCTGCTGCGCTGCCGGTGGATTTATTTCGGGACGAGGTGTTTTGGGACGGTGTTGAGACGGACCGGGGGCGGTTTGTCTTTGACAACCCGCGCACGACCTATCCTGACCAGTTGGGCGCGGGGCTGTTGTTTTTGGTGAACAACCCGCACCGCAACCATGATGGCGTGACCACGCCACATACAGACGCCGGGGTGCAGGCCTTTGCCCGCTATGCCGCGGAGGTGTTGCGACGGTTTCCGGGGATCGGGATGGTCGAGGTGGGCAATGAGATGAACTCGGCTACCTTCGCCTGGGGGCCGGGGTGGGAGGGGGCGATCGAGGAGCGGGCGGCCAGTTATGTGCGGCTGTTGGCGGCGACCTCCCTGGCAGTGCGGGCGGAGAGGCCGGGGGTGACGGTGTTGGGCGGGGCGGCGCATTCGGTGCCGATTGCTTGGTTCCGTGAAGTGTTCCGGCTGGGGGCGGCGGCCTATATGGATGCGGTGGTGATCCACCCCTACGACGTGCAGCCCGAACAGGTGGCGCGGCAGATTGCGCTGTTGCGGCGCGAGGTGCCGGAGGTGGCGGACATGCCGGTGGCGGTGACCGAGTTTGGTTTGGCGGATGCGGCGACGGCGCCGGCTTACCTTATGAAGTCCTATTGTCAGCAGGCGATTGCGGGGGTGAGCCTGGCGATCTGGTATCCGCTGTATCCGGCGGGGGATGGGTTGGCGGCGCTGATGACGGACGAGGGCTTGACCCCTGTGGGCGAGACGTTCCGGTTCATCCGCGCCAATCTGGAGGGGAAGGCGGTGCAGGATGTGGCACCGGACCCGTTCACCTATGGCTGTTTGTTTGACGGCAAGTGGATGGTCCTGTGGGGCGAGGCGCGGGAGATTGCGCTGGCGCCGGGGGTGCGGGTGGTGGCGGGGGACGGGGGGCAGTTGTCGCCGGATGTGCCGGTGGTGCTGTGGGGGGCGGCTGGGTTGCGGTTGGGACATGAGGTGAGGTTGGGCGCGCAAGCTGTGTTGGCGGACAGCTGGCATCAGTTCAGCTATGCCGAGGGCGACCCGTTTCAGCGGGTGTTGCGGCAGGGCGGGCGGGACATTCCCCTGACGCTGCGACCGGGGCAGGAGCGGGAGGGGGTGCCTTGGGTACCCTATCTCGCCAGCGATGTGGATGGGCTTGCGCGGGTGGCGGCCGAGTGGGTGCAGCCGTCGGACCCGTCGGATGGGCCGATCTCGGTTGTGTATCGGATCAGGGCGTCCCAGGCGGCGCGGGTGGAGGTGCGGGTGGTGCCGTGGGATGACGGGGTGACGGTGACGGTGCGGCGGAATGGGCAGGCTTTGGCGGATGGGGTGGTCGCGGCGGGTGATCTGGTCGAGGTGGAGATTGGCCCGGGGGCGACCGGGGGCGGGGCGGATTTGCGGGTCACCTTAAGGAAAGCCGACTGAATTGCCGCTGGAAAACCCAAGTTCGGGCCATGAATGGCTGCAATGGGCTGGCAAAAGGCCCTGATGACACGCCCAAGCAAGATAGTGATGATCAACGATACCAGCGTGGCGCGGGGCGGCACGGCGGCGCTGGACTTGCTGGCGGTGCGCCGGTTGCGGGCGCGGGGCGTGCCGGTGCAGTGGGTGTGTGGGGATGATGGGGTCAACCCGGAACTGGCAGCGCTGGGCGTTCCGGTGACGGCGGCCGGTCAGGCCGTGCTGTTGGAGCGGGGCCGGGTCGATGCGGCGCGGGCGGGGATTTTTAACCGGGCGGCGCGGGACTTGGTGGCGCGGCATATCGCAGCGCAGGATGATCCGGGGACGATCTATCATCTGCACGGCTGGGCGCAGATCCTGTCGCCCTCGGTCTTTGCCGCGCTGGCGCCGGTGGCGGAGCGGGTGTTCGTGCATGCGCATGACATGTTTCTGGCCTGCCCGAACGGGGTTTATATGGACTATCGGCAGGGGCAGGTCTGCACCCGGACGCCGCTGAGCCTGAATTGTGCGCTAACCAATTGTGACAAGCGGGCCTATCATCACAAGCTGTGGCGGGTGGCCCGACAGGCGGTGCTGCGGCGGACGTTTGACGGGGCATTGCCGTGGGCGGGGGTGTTTCAGATCCATCCCGACATGCAGGAACGGCTGGTGCGGGGGGCCATTCCGGCGCGGCTGTGCCGGACGCTGCGCAACCCGGCGGACCCTTATCGCACGACTCGGATCGAGGCCGAGAGCAACCGGGGGTTCATCTATGTCGGACGGTTGGAGGCGGACAAGGGGGTGCTTGTGCTGGCCGAGGCGGCGCGGCGGGTGGGGGTGGCAGTGACCTTTATCGGCGAGGGCGTGCTGCGGGGCGAGTTGGAGGCGCGGTTCCCCGAGTTTCCGGTGACGGGGTGGAAAACCCGAGAGGAGATTGGCGCAATTGCGGCGGGGGCGCGGGCGCTGGTGATGCCGTCACTGCATTCGGAACCGTTTGCGCTGGTGCTGCCCGAGGCCATCCATTCCGGTCTGCCGGTGCTGGTGGCCAAGACGGCGCTGATGGCCGCCGAGGTTGTGGCGCGCGGGTTTGGGGTGTCGTTTGACGCCAAGGATGCAGGGTCGGTTGACGCGGCGCTGCGCGAGATGGATGGGGCTACGCCTGAGCGGGTGCGGGAGATGAGTTTGGCGGGGTTTGGCACCAACCAGCGGCTGGCGCTGACGGTGGATGAATGGACCGACGGGTTGCTGGACGCCTATCAGGGGGCGGTTTTGCGCCAGCGCCCGGCCTGATAGCTGCGGGCGCGGTTGAAGGTCAAGATGCGGTGGGGGTCGCAGCGGCCAAGGCACAGATCGATCAGCGCGCTTAGATTGCCCAGCAGCCGCCCGCGATAGTCGGCCCAGGGCCGGGGCAGCACGGTGCCGCGCAGGTTGGAGGCCATGTTGCGCAGCATCAGGCGGCGGGCGCGGGGCCAAGCGATTGTGCCCTTGCGCAGCATGTAGACCGGGTTGGCGATTTGCGAATAGCCCAGGTTCAGGCCGGGGGTGCGGCCGGTCTTGGTGCCCAGATGCACGCCACGGGTGACCGTGGGTTGCACAAAGCGGCCATGGGGTTGGAGTTGGGCCGAAAAATCAGCATCCTCGAGCCAACTGTAGAGCGGCAGGTTTTCGTCGAAGGTCAGATTGTGGGCCAGCACGGGTGCAGCACGGATGGCCATGTTGCAGCCATAGCCGCCATCGACAGGACCAAGGCGGTGCGGGGCCGGGGTGCGAATGGCGTCGGCCAGCAGCTGTTCGCCTTGGGCAAAAGTCAGGCCGGGGCCAAGGATGCCGTCGGCAATCAGCGTGCCGGTGGACAGGACTATATCGGGGTGGTCGGCAAAAAGCTGCTCGGTCTGGGCAAGATAGTCGGGGTCCATCAGAAAATCGTCGTCCAGAAACATCAAGAGATCGTCGGCACCAAGCTGGTTCAAGATGGCGTTGCGCTGGCGGGACAGTCCCTTGGGCCCCAGCAGAACCTTGACCGGAAAGGGCAAGGCCGCGGTTTCGACCGCGCCGGTGTGGGCCATGTCGCTGACGCTGAGCAGGACAAGGTCGGGCAGGCGGGTCTGACGGGCCAGAAAGCGCACGGTTTCGGCGACAATGGCCGGGCGTCCGGCAGTCGGGATGCCGATGACGATACGTCCGGGATAGGCCATGTCAGGACGCGCCCTGACGCCGCAAAACGACGTCCACCGTCCGTAGCAGGATGGACATGTCGCGCGAAAAGCTGAGGTTGCGGATGTAGTCGACATCCAGCGCGACACGTTCGGCATAGGTGCATTCGCTGCGGCCGCTGACCTGCCAGGCGCCGGTGATGCCGGGGCGGACGGACAGGTAATCGCGGGCGTTGTCGCCATATTTGGCCAGCTCTTCCACCGTGATGGGGCGGGGGCCGACCATGGACATGTCACCCTTCAGAACGTTCCAAAGCTGCGGCAGCTCGTCCAGGCTGGTGGACCGCAAGAACGCGCCAAGTCGGGAAACGCGGGGGTCACGGTAGACTTTGCGGCGGACGAGCCAGTCTTCCGAGGCTATGGGGTCGATCGCCAGCATCCGGTCGAACAGCCGGGCGCCGTTGGGCACCATGGTGCGGAATTTGTGACAGCGGAACATGCGGCCATCGCGGCCAACCCGGTCATGGCTGAAGAACACCGGGCCATCGCGGCGCAACAGGATCAGCGCGGCAATTCCCAGCATGACGGGCGCCACCATGAGCAGCGCGATCAAGGCCGTAAGGCGGTCAAAAGCCGACTTGGCCAGCAATTCCAAAGACAGTCGCGACGGGCCGGAAATGTCGGGGCGTTTCAACTGAAGGTGCGGTTTCAAAACGGGATCGGGCGCAATGCTCAAGATGGATTCTCCATGCAGGTGCATTCGTTTAGCCACAATCGCGCCCCATTCTCGACACAGAACTGGGCAACAGTTTGTTTACGAATTGGAAATAATTGCCGGGGGCCCGAGGCCGCGAATCAGCTAGGATTATGGGGAATTTCAAAAGGCAATTTAAAACAAATGGTTAGGAAACCGTCCAGCCGGTCTGTTTTGCCGGATTCCCGCCATACGTGTATGGGATTCAGAGCCTTCGCGCAATAGCTGTGCGCCGCCTACGGTTGCGCCAGCGGGTAGGTGGATCTTTATTGTAAACTTCAAGCTGGTAAAATAAGCATCAAGGGTCAATTGTTTCCGCGGCTTTTCCGATCTGATGCCATTATCGTGCCATGTTTGACAACGACGACATAGGTCGGGATAGTTCGCGGAACAGATTGCAAAACAGGCATTGTCATGACCCAGGTTCTTTCGTCGAATGCCACAGAAACGCTGTTCCCAGCCACTGCGGCGCAAGAGCGGTTGTGGCGGCTGGCGCAGGATCATGGCGATGCGGTGTCCAAGAACATTGCGGTGCAGTGGGAATTGCAGGGCCGGTTCAGCGACACGAGTGTCGAGGCGGCCTTTCAGGCGGTTTTTGACCGGCACGAAATCTTGCGCACGGCGTTTGCAGAGCGGGACGGCGTGCTGTGGCAGCGGGTGGTCGCGAAGGTGCCGTTTCGGCTGGGGCTGATCGACATTCGCAGCATTGCCCCGGCCAGCGCCGAGGCGCGCATCAGCAGCATTGCCGAAGAGTTGGCGGCCAAGCCGTTCGACATGGGCGCGCCGGGGCAGATGCGGGCCTGTCTGGTGCGGTTTGCGCCCGAGCGGGCGATGCTGCTGATTGCGACGCATTACGGGGTGTTCGACGGGTTCTCGATCAAGGTGCTGGGGCGGGAGATTGGTACGCTGATTGGCGCGTTGGAGACAGGGACGGCTCCGAACCTGCCAGAGTTGGCGCTGCAATATGGCGATTATGCCCAGTGGCGTGCGGCCTGTGCGGGCAGCACGGCGATGGTCGAGGCGCGGGATTATTGGCACGAAAGGCTGCGGGGAAAGCCGTATTTCGAGGTGCCGACGGATCGTCCGCGCCAGCCGGGGGTCGAGCGGGCGGGGACCACGCTGAAACTGCCGATGGCGGCGAATTTCCGCGCTGATCTGGAGCGGGCGGCCAAGGCGCAGGGCACCTCGCCCTTTGCGCTGGGGGCTGGGGTGATGGCGGCGGCGCTGCATGCGGTGACGGGGCAGGCGCAGGTGGGCTTCACGACCTGCGTGGCGGGCCGCGAGGAGGCCGAGTTGGAGAACCTGATCGGGGTATTCGTGAATCCGGTGGTGTTGCAGTTTGACTGTGCAGGGGCCTCGGTTGGTGATCTGGTCAGTGCGGCGCGGCGGACGGTGGGCGAGGCCCTGGCCCATGGCGACTATCCGTTTGACGATTTGGCCCGCGATTTGGGGCAGGCGGTGGACCCCGGCAAGACCCCCTTTGTGTCGCCGTTCTTTTCGCTGCAATCGGTGTTTGTCGAGGAGCAGGACTACGGGCCGTTGCGGATTGTTTCCATTTCGTCGCACACGCCGCAGGTGACGCATGATCTGGCGGTGCAGGTGATCGGGCGGGCCTCGGGGTGGCATATGATCATCGACTACGACACCGGGCTGTTTGACGAGGCGACGGTGTTGCAGTTTGCCCAAGTGGTGCAGCGCGGCTTTGCCATGGCGTTTGAACAGCCGGGGCTGTCTTTGGTGCCGGATGTTGTGGCTGTGCCGGAGGTTGCGCCCACTGTGGCGCTGGTGCGCGAGCGGCGGGCGGCGCCGCAGACGATCAAGCGGTTGTCGGCGGTTTGGCGCGAGGCGCTGGGGGTGGAGCCGCAGGGCGCGGGCAGTGACTTCTTTGACCTGGGCGGCAACTCTATGGGGGCGCTGCGGATGCTGGCGCGGGTTCAGGCGGTGATGGGGGCGAAGATTGCCATTGCGCAGTTCTTTGACGACCCGACCCCGGGCGGTTTGGCCAGCAAGATTGACGCGCTGGTTGGCGTGATCGAGGTGGCCGAGGATGATATTTGGTCTGTGATCTCGTTGCGCAAGGCGGGTTCGACCGCGCCGCTGATCGTGTCGGTGAACCAACCGTTCCTGTATCACGGCATGGCGCGGGGGGTAGAGGCAGAGGCCGAGGTGATCAACCTGCATGTGCGGGACCGGGCGGCGTTGAGCGGGCCGGAGGCCGAGGTGTTGGCGGCCTTGGTTGAAGGTGCGGCAGAGCGGGTGGCAGCGCTGGCCGTGGGGCGGCGGGTGCATCTGATCGGGCATTGTGTCGATGGCACGCTGGCGCTGTTGATTGCGCGGCGGATGGTCGAGTTGGGGCATGCGCCCGAGTTGGTGTCGATGATTGACTGCTGGGCGCCAGATGCCAATGCGGGGCTGTCGCCGCTGCGGGTTCGGGCACGGCGGTTGGTGGCCAAGGCGTACCGCTGGGGGCAGAACCTGCGGCAGTGGGCGGCGGGCGAGATCAGCGGGACCGAGTTTCTGGCCCGGAACAAGATCACCCGTCCGTGGCTGGAGCAGGCGGGGCGGGTTGCCCCGGC
Source organism: Pseudorhodobacter antarcticus (assembly GCA_945871285.1). Lineage (GTDB taxonomy): Bacteria > Pseudomonadota > Alphaproteobacteria > Rhodobacterales > Rhodobacteraceae > Stagnihabitans. The sequence continues at coordinate 22,406 of CAMBWO010000017.1, forward strand.
GACCGAGGCCGAGCGCGAGGAATGGGCGGTGAATGCGCGGCTGGTGGCACTGGTCCGGTCGATGGTGCAAGCGCCCTATGGTGGGCAGGTGGCGTTGTTCGCGACCGGCGGACAGCATGGCGATGCGCGGGCGCGGCTGTTTGGCTGGGCAGGGCGGTTGGCGGCCGATACACCGATTTATGACCTGCCCGGGTGGCATGAATACGCGCTGAAGGGTCAGGGCGGGCAAAGGATTGCCGCGATTCTGAGCAGCCGTCTGGGCCGCAAGCCGGAGTGAGCGACGCTGTTGTAATTGACCTGTGGCTGTGGGCGCTGGACTGCGACGCGGCCGAGGTGGTGCGGCGGCGGGCTGTGTTGAGCCCTGCCGAAAGCGCAAGGGCGGACCGGTTTGTGCATGAACGCGACCGGGTGCGGTTCACCTCGGGGCGGTGGCGGTTGCGGGGGATATTGGCGGAGTATCTGGGTGTTGACGCGGTTGCGTTGGAGGCGGGGCCACACGGCAAGCCGTTTGTGCCCGGTGGTCCGGCGTTCAACCTGAGCCATGCGGCGGGGGTGGCGGCGCTGGTCGTCACTGATGCCGATGTGTTGCTGGGGATTGATATCGAAGGGGCGCGGACGGTTTGTCCGGGGTTGGATGAGCGGGCATTTGCGCCGGAGGAGCGGGCGGCCTTGCAGGCGGTTGATGCGGCGGGGCGGGATGCGGCGTTCTTTCGTGGCTGGACCCGCAAGGAGGCGGTGGTCAAGGCCACGGGTCAGGGGTTGCGGGCCGATCTGGCGGGGTTTGCGGTGACGCTCGGCGCGGGGGGCGCTCGGCTGATGCGGATGGATGGGGATGATGTGGCGGCCTGGCGGCTGCATGACTTTGACCCCGGACAGGGCCTGGCCGGGGCGATTGCCTGTCGGACGGGTGGGCGGGCGATCAGGGTCGCACGGCGCTGAGGCTCAGGTTCCGGTGCGTTTGCGCAGGAAATCTTTGACCGAGGGTTTGGCGGTGGCCGTGACCGCGCCGCGTTGGTCGGCAAAGGCGGCGAGTTCGCGCAGGGTGGGGTGATCGAGGACATGACGCGCCTCGAGCGCGTGGCCCTTGGCCATCATCCGCGCGGCAAGGCGGAACACGGCAAGGCTGTCGATGCCCATGGCAAAGATCGTTTCAATTACCGAAATCTCTGGCAGGCCAAGGACTTCGGACCAGATGGCGGCAAGGGCCTGTTCGGTGGGGGTTTCGGGGGCGTTGGTGGCGGCCCGGCGCGGGGCCGTGACGGTGGGCTCGGGCAGGGCTTTGCGGTCGAGTTTGCCGTTGGCGGTTTGTGGCAGGGCATCCAAGGTTTGCCACAGGGTGGGCACCATGTAATCGGGCAGGTCACGGGCAAGGGCGGCGGCGAGGGTGGCAGGGTCGGCGAGGCCCACGATGTAGCCAACCAGGCGGTCCCCGGTGGGGGCGGTTTTCAGGGCGACGGCGGCGGCGGTCACGCCAGGCTGGGCGCGCAGGCGGGACTCGATCTCGGCCAGTTCGATGCGGAAGCCGCGCAGTTTGATCTGGCCATCGCGGCGGCCCAGCACGCGCAGGGTGCCATCGGCGCTGCGTTGGGCGAGGTCGCCGGTGTGATAAAGGCGCAGGGTGCGGCCTGCGATGGTTGTGTCGCGGAAGGCTTGGGCTGTCAGATCGGGACGGTCGAAATAGCCCAAGGCCAGACCGTCGCCGCCGATGGCGAGTTCTCCAATCTGACCGGGGGCGCAGAGGTTCCCGGCAGCGTCCAGCACATGCAGTTCCGTGTTGGCGATGGGGGCGCCGATGGTGACGGGGCCATTGGGGGCAATGCGGGACAGGGCGGACCAGATGGTGGTTTCGGTGGGGCCGTAGAGGTTCCACAGGGTTGCACCGTGGGCGGTCAGCCGGGCGGCAAGGTCAGCCGGCAGAGGCTCGCCCCCCGCCAGCATTTTCAGGGTCGGGCCGGGTTGCAGACCAGCCTCAAGCAGCAGGGACCACAGGGTGGGGGTGGCCTGCATAACGGTGATGTCACCTTGGTTCATGCGTTGAACAAGGCGGAAGCCGTCCTGCACGTCGTCGCGGGTGGCGATTTCCACCTGCGCCCCGGTGGTCAGGGGCAGGAGCAGTTCAAGGGCAGCGATGTCAAAGCTGACGGTGGTGATGGCCAGCAGTTTGTCGGTGGGCCAGAGGCCGGGCGCCTCGGCCATCGAGGTGAGGAAGTTCACGACGGCGCGGTGGGGCACCGCGACTCCCTTGGGCGTGCCGGTGGTGCCGGAGGTGAAGATGACGTAGGCGGCATCTTCGGCGGTGACGGTGTGGGGTTTGGGTTTGGCACCAGGGCAGGCGTCTTGGGGATGGATGAGGGTGCCGGGCAGGGTTGTGCCCTGTGGCGCAACCGTGGCGGCAACTCGGGCGGTGGTCAGGATCAGCGATTGGCGGGCGGGGGGCAGGTCGGGGTCGATGGGCACATAGGTGTGACCAGCCTTGAGCACCGCCAGCAGGGCCACGACCATGGCCGTGCCGCGCGGCATGGCGACGGCGATGCGCTGGTTCTGGCCGGGGACCATGGTTTGGATATGGGCGGCGAGGGCGTCGGTTTGGGCCGAGAGGGTGGCATAGGTCAGGGTGCCTTCGGTATCCGTCAGGGCTGGGGCTTCGGGCGTCTGGGCGGCGATCAGGTCTTGCAGCAGCGCGCTGCGGTCATAGGGGCGCTGGCTGCGGTTCCAGCGTTCGGCCAGTTCGCGGGTGTCGGGTTCCGCCATAAGGGGAAGCGTGGCGATGGGGGTGTCGGTGGCGGTGGAGAGAGCGTCCAGCACCGATTCCAGATGGCCGACCCAGCAGTCGATGGTGGTGAGGTCAAACAGGTCGGTGTTGTAATCCACGTCGATGCGCAGACCGTCGCGGCCATCGACCATGTTGAAGAACAGGTCGAAATTGACCGCCGCCTTGGGGTTGGCGGAAACGGTGGCGCGGGCGGTGCCCAGGCGCAGATCCTCAGGCACGCGTTCAAGGTTGAACTGCACCTCGGTCACGGGCAGGCGCGACAGGGTGCGGGGGATGTTCAGATCGCGGACGAGGGTGCCAAGGGTATAGGCGCCGTAGTCGAAGGCGGCGCCCACGGCATCGCGGACGCGGGTCAGGTGGGTGGCGGCGGTGTCGGAGAGGTCGAAATCGGCGCGGATGGGCAGGAAGTTGACCAGATGGCCGACAAGGGCGGGGTCGGGCAGTTTGGCCTGGCCACCTGTGGGGACGGCCAGCACGATCTGGCTGCTGCCGGACAGGCGGCCCAGGGTGATTTGCAGACCGGCAAACAGGGTCGCAAACAGGGTCGCGCCGTGTTTGGCACCCGTCTTGCGCAGGCGTTTCACAAGGTCGGGCCCGATCTGGCGCGAGGCGGTGGCCCCGGCAAAGCTTTTGCGGGCTGGGCGGGCGCGGTCGGTGGGCAAGTCGGGCAGGGCCGGAATGTCGGCATATTGGGCCTGCCAGAAGGCGCGCACGGGGGCGTCTGGGGTCGGTGCCGTTTGGGCATAGGCGGCGAAGGAGGGGGCAGGGGCGAGGGTATGGGCGCGGCCCTCGGTCCGGGCGGTGTAGAGCTCGGCCAGTTCGGTGAAGATTGTGTTGTAGGACGAGCCATCGCAGACGATGTGATGGGCGGTCATGACCAGCGCATGCAGGTCAGGCGCCAGGCGATAGAGCATAGTGCGGAACGCGGCTCCACCCACGATATCAACCGGTTGGCGGGCGTCGGCGGCGAGGGCTTCTCGCAGGGCGGAGTCGTTGGGCAGGTCTTGCACCACCGGGGTGAGGGGGGTGGGTGGCGTGACGTCGAAGGTCGAGCCGTCGCGGGCGAAGCGGGCGCGCAAGGCGTCGTGGCGGGTGACAAGGTCGGTCAGGGCGGCACTTAGGGCGAAGGGGTCAAGCGCCCCTTCGATCCGCATCGAAACGGATTCGTTAAAGCTGGCGGCAGGCAGGTCGCCCAACTGGTGGGTCATCCAGATTTCACGCTGGCTTTCGGTCAGGGGCACGGGGCCGGTGATTTGGGGTTGGGGTTTGGCGGTGACGGCGACGGTTGGGGCGAGGATGCTGACCGATTGAAGTGCGTCCAGTGCGGATTCGAAGGCGTGCAGGATGGCGGCGCATTCGGCCTCGGCATGGGTCGTGGTCAAGAAACCGCAGAACCCCTCGAGCACATGCACTCCGGACAGGCGCATGAGGGGGAACAGCAGGGTGGCGCGGGGGTCGTGTTGGCTGATGTTGATGACGAACCAGCTGGAAAACTGGGTGACAAGGGCGGGCAGGCCGCGTGTGGCGAGGGCGGCGTTCATTTGCGCGGCAAGGGTTTGGGTACGGGTGGCGGTGGTGAACCACAGGTGGTCGCCGTGGTGGTCCAGATGGTCCAGCACGGCATCGACGGCGGCGACAACAAGCGGGTGGCGGACGAAGGTGCCAGCAAAGAAGGTGGGGGCGACCTGGGGCGCGCTGGCGTCGCCATAGGCCCAAATCCCGCCATCCAGCGCATCCATGAAGCGGCGTTTGCCGGCCAAAACGCCCACGGGCATGCCGCCGCCGACGACCTTGCCATAGGTGGCCATGTCGGCCTCGATATCCCACAGGCCTTGCATGCCACGGGCATGTGTGCGGAAACCGGTGACGACTTCGTCCATGACAAGTGCCGCGCCGCCCTCCGACGTGAGGCGGCGGAGGGCGCGGACGAAATCGGCGGGTTGCAATTCGGGGTGGCGGCTTTGCACAGGCTCGACCACGACGGCCGCGATGTCGGCTGCATTGGATTTGATCCAATCCAGCGACGACGGATCGGCCCAAGGCAGGACGACCATGTTGGCGACGCCCTCATGAGGGATGCCGGGGGCGATGGGCAGGGCACCGGGCTCGCCGCGGGCCTTGGCCTTGATCAGAACCTCGTCGAACTGACCGTGATAATCGTTGGTGAAGGCGACGATCTTTTTGCGCCCGGTGACTGCGCGGGCCAGGCGCATAGCGGCCATGACGGCCTCGGACCCGGTGTTGCAAAAGGTCACGCGGTCATGGCCGACAAAGCGGGCAAAGCGGCGGGCGGTGGGGCCGGCGGTGTCTTGCTGCGGGCCGATGGGGAAGCCGCGTTCCATCTGGGCGGCGACGGCCTCGGTCACGAAATCAGGCGCGTGGCCAAAGGCGGTGGTGCCAAAGCCGTTCACAAGGTCGATCAGGCGGTTGCCGTCGACGTCTTCGAGATAGGCGCCCTTGGCCTTGGAGACGACGAGGGGGAAGATCAGTTCTTTCCACTCGGCCCGGAAGCCCGCGACGGTGCGGGGGTCGGCATGGGTGGCGCGGTTGTCTTGGGTATGCGTTTTGGAGCCGTGGAATTTGACGCTGTAGCGGCGGGCAAGGTCGGCGGCGAAGGCGGTTTGGGCGGGGGTCAGCTCGGCATGGGCGAGGGCGGGGGCGCGGCCAAAGCGGATGGGTTCGGGCTTGGCCGGGGGTTCGGCCGGTAGGACCACAGCGACGGGGGCGGGGGCGGATTGGCCGATGACGCGCAACTGTTCGCTGAACAGGGTATGCATCACCTGCAACTGGCTTTGCATCAGGGCGGCGATATCGCTCGTGACGGGCATGGGGGCTGGGGCCATGGCCGTGGCGGTTGGAACGGGCGCCGGGATTGGGGCCGGAGCGGCGCCAATGGGGGTTGGCGAGGTCTCGGGCGGGAGGGTGGCGTCGAGGTGGGCGGCGACGGCGGCGATGGTGGGAAAATCGGCCAGCAGGCTGCGGAAGGTGATGTCGACGCCATAGGTTTTGGCCAGCGCCTGCGACATTTGTCCCATGAAGAGGCTGTCAAAGCCAAGTTCCAGGAAGGGGGTGTTGGCATCTGACAGGCTGATCCCCTCGCCCGACAGGTCGGTCAGCAGCGCGGCAAGGTCGGCGGTCAGGCGAGGGATGCGCGGGGTCATGGTGGGGCTTTCAACAGCGGCAATGGGGGGGGCGGCGGGGGTGTGGGCTGGGGTGACCCAGTGGCGTTTTTTCAGGAACACGGTGCCGGGCAGGTCGAGTTTGCGGGTGCCACGGCGGGTGACGAGGGTCCAATCCAGGGGGACGCCATAGGCCCAGAGTGTGCCGGTGGCGCTGGCCATGGCGACCATGTCAGGCATCGGGCGGGTGTGGTCGGGCAGCGACTGCACCAACATTGCGGTGTCACGCGGCAGGGTTTGGGCGGCAAAGGTGGCGAGGGTGTTGCCAGCGCCAACCTCGAGCAGGACGGTTGACGTGGGCAGGGATTGCAAGGCGCGGGCAAAGCGAACCGGGGCGCGGGCCTGGTCGGCCCAGAAGCCGGGGTCTGTGGCTTGGGTATCGGTCAGGGGAACGCCGGTCATCGCGGAGATCATCGGCAGGTTCGGGGCGTGCAGGGTCGCCTGAGCCAAGACGGCGCGCAGGGGGGCGACGACATCGGCCATCATCTGGCTGTGGAAGGCGTGGCTGGTGTGCAGGCGGCGGTGGGGCAGGTTGGCGGCGGTCAGGCGCGACTCCAAGTCGGCTATGGCGGTGTCGGTGCCTGCGACGACCTGTTTCCGGGGGGCGTTTTCGGCGGCAAGGTCGACGTCGGGGGTCAGGTGGAGGGTCAGTTGGGCCAGGTCTGACCGGACGGCCAGCATGACGCCGGGAGCCATCGATTGCATCAGGCGGCCACGGGCGGCGATGGCTTTCAGGGCGGATTCGAAACTCATCACCCCAACGATGGCGGCGGCGGCGAATTCGCCGACCGAATGGCCCAGGACGGTGGCGGGGCGGATGCCACGGGCGATCCAGGCCTGGGCGGTGGCGAACTGGGTCAGGAACAGGGCGGGCTGGGCGAGGGCGGTTTGTTTCAGGGTTTCGGCGTCGCCGGTCTGGGTCAGCAGGGGTTTCAGGGGGTGGTCGAGCAGAGGGGCGAGGATTTCGCAGCCTTCGTCGATCCAGCGGGCATAGGCGGGCAGATCGGCATAAAGGCCAGAACCCATGCCGGGGTATTGCCCGCCCTGGCCGGGGAACAGGAAGGTGACGGGTGGAGCGTCAGGCCGGGCGCGGAGGGTTGGGGCGGTGAGGAGGGCGGCGACGGCCTGAGCGGGGGTGGTGGCCGCGATGGCAAGGCGGTGGTCATGCCGGGCGCGGCCGTCTTGCAGGGTCAGGGCGACATCGGCGAGGGTTTGGGTCGGCAGGACCTGCGCCAGTTCGGCGGCCATCAGGGCTAGGGCCTCGGGCGAATTGGCGGAGAGGGGGAGAATCTGGACGGGGTCGGCCTGTGTCACCTCGGCGGGCGGCGGGGCCTCTTGCAGGACGATATGGGCATTGGTGCCGCCAACGCCAAAGCCGCTGACCCCGGCGATGCGGGGGCCGTCCGAGGGCCAGGGTTGCAGGGTGGCGGGGACGTGGAAGGGACCGGCGGCAAAGTCGATGCGGGGGTTGGGGCTGCGGAAATTGGCCATGGGCGGGATTTCGCGGGCCTTCATCGCCTGAAGGGTGCGGATCAAGCTGACGGCCCCTGCCCCGGCATCCAGATGGCCGACGCTGCCCTTGACCGAACCCAGCGCGATGGGATGGTCCACCTTGCCAAAGGCTTGGTGGAGGGCACGCACCTCGATCGGGTCGCCCAGGGGGGTGGCGGTGCCGTGGCATTCGACAAAGCTGATATCGGAAGGGGAGACGCCCGCATCGCGGTGGGCGGCGCGGATGGCGGCGGCCTGGCCCGAGACGGTGGGGGCGGTGAAGGAGATCTTGTCGGCGCCGTCATTGGTCAGGCCGATGCCGCGGATGATGCCTTCGATCCGGTCGCCATCGGTGAGGGCTTGGGACAAAGGTTTCAGGACCAGAACGCCGCCGCCATGGCCAAAGACGGTGCCCCCGGCCTGCGCGTCAAACGGGCGGCACATACCGTCGGGTGAGGACATGCCGCCCTCTTGGGTGATATAGCCGCGCTTTTGCGGGAAGGTGATGGAGATGCCACCGGCTAGCGCCATGTCGCACTGGCCCGCCCGCAACGCCGTAACGGCCTGCGCGATG
>CAMBWO010000018.1 GCA_945871285.1 Pseudorhodobacter antarcticus
TCGCCAAAGCGGATGGTCAGGCGGTCGCGGTCGGCCTGCGCGCCGGATTTGCCGATGGCGGCGACGATGCGGCCCCAGTTGGGGTCCTGGCCCGCAACGGCGGTTTTCACGAGGGGGGAGTTGGCGATGGCGAGGGCGACCTTGTGGGCATCCTCGTCTGACGCCGCGCCGGTCACGCGGACCTCGACGAATTTGGTGGCGCCTTCGCCGTCGCGGATGACCTGATGGGCGAGTTTGCGCATCACGTCGTGCAGGGCGGCCTCGAACGCCTTGAGGATGGCGCCTTTGGGTGGGGCGGCGGGGGAAAGGCCGGTGGCGGCGAGGAGCAGGGTGTCGGAGGTGGAGGTGTCGCTGTCCACCGTGATGGAGTTGAAGGTGGCGTCGACGTTGCGCGCCAGGATGCGTTGCAGGGCGGTGGCGGTGATTTTGGCATCGGTGAAGATATAGACCAGCATCGTGGCCATGTCGGGGGCGATCATGCCCGAGCCTTTGGCGATGCCGGCGATGTGGATCGGGCCGCCGGTCCCTGCGATGGTGGCGGAGGCGCCCTTGGGGAAGGTGTCGGTGGTCATCATGGCCTGGGCCGCCATGGCGATGGCGTCGTCGCTGAGGTCGGCGGCGAGCCCAGGGATGACGGCGGTGATGCGGTCGTGCGGCAGGGGTTCGCCGATGACGCCGGTGGAGGAGGAGAACACGCGGGAGGCGGGCAGGTTCAGCGCCGCGGCGGTGGCAGAGGTGACGGCGGCCACCGCCTGATCCCCCAGTTTGCCGGTGAAGGCGTTGGAGTTGCCGGAGTTCACGATGATGGCGGCGCCGCTGTCGGCGGGCACTTTCAGTGCCAGTTTGGCCTGACAATCGCGCACGCAGGCCGAGCGGGTGGTGGAGCGGGTGAAAACCCCGGCCATCGAGGTGCCGGGGGCCAGGCGGATCAGCATCACATCGCGGCGGTTCTTATAGCGCACCCCGGCCTCGCATGCGGCAAATTCGACGCCGGCGATGCGGGGCAGATCGGGGAAGGCGGCCGGGGCGAGGGGGGAGACGGGTTTGGCCTTTTTCGGCGGGATGGCGGGAACCGCCGCCTCGCGCAGCAGTTTCAGCTGCTTTTTCATTGCCTTAGCTTCGGCTTTCCAGTCGGTCTTGGCCATGGCCGTCTCCTGTCGTTCGAGATCATTTGTCCAGCAGAGTAAGGTCCTTGATCACGGCGGGGTCAATCGCTGTGTCGTTGCGGGTAATTTGCGCTGCATCTGTGACAGATTTGATAAACTCGGCCATCGCGGTCTTTTGCAGTTCGGCGCCGATTTCGTCATGCACATCGGCCAGGGTCGGGGCGGCGGAGTTGCGGGTTTCGCTGACAAGGATCAGGTGCCAGCCGAAATCGGTTTGCACGGGGCCGGCAACCTCGCCGATGGTGGCGGCGATCACGGCATCCTCGAACGGTTTGACCATGGCACCGGTGCCAAACCAGCCCAGATCACCGCCCGAGGCCGCAGAGCCGTCGGTGGAATTGGCCTTGGCGACATCGGCAAAAGCGGCGCCGCCTTCGATTTGCTTCAGCAGGTCGGCGGCCTTTTCGGCGCTGTCCACGAGGATATGGGCGGCGTGGTATTCCAGCGTCGGCGCCGCCTCTTTGTATTTGGCGTCATAGGCGGCCTGGATGGCCTGTTCGGTGACGGCGGTGGCGATACCGGCGCCAAGGGCGACGTTGGACAGATAGTTGCGGCGCTGGTCGGCCAGGGCGAGCGTGTCCTTTTTCGTCAGCGTCTCGCCCAGCGATTGCATCAGCGCCTCTTGCTGGACCAGCTGATCCAGCAGGCCCTTGAACAGCACATCGTCGGGCAGCGTCTTGTACTGGTCAGGCAGCGCATTGCGCGAGGTGATCAGATCCCCCACGGTGATTTCGACGCCGTTCACGGTGGCAAGGACGGTGGCCGCGGTCGCATCCTGGGCCGCGGCGGGCAGGGCGAGGCTGATGCCAAGCGCCAATGAGGCGCAGAACCCGGAAAACTTGATCATCTGTGACGCTCCTGATCAGGCCGCGACCCATGGCGGCGTTGACTATCCCTGAGCCACACCTTAAATCGCACAGGTCGCGTGCGATCGTTTGGCAGGCTTTCCGGTCCTTCTAAGGAAGGTGGCGGGAGCGGGCAAGACCACGCTTCACACGATCCTGTCAGGATTGCCTGTCAGTTAGGTTGTTTGCCCTTGCGGAGAAAACATGCTGGGTCTTGGTTCGCTTGCACGAATGGTCTTTGGCACCCCCAATGACCGCATGGTCAAGGCGGTGCGTCCGCTGGTGGCAAAGATCAACGCCCTGGAGCCGCAGTTTGCGGCGCTGAGCGATGAGGGCATCAAGGCCAAGACGGCCGAGTTTCAAAAGCGCGTGCAGGAGGGCGGCGAGAGCCTGGAGGCGCTGCTGCCCGAGGCCTTTGCCAACTGTCGCGAGGCGGCCAAGCGGGCGCTGGGGTTGCGGGCCTTTGATGTGCAGCTGATGGGTGGGGTGTTCCTGCACCGCGGCAACATTGCCGAGATGCGCACGGGCGAGGGCAAGACGCTGGTGGCGACCTTCCCCGCCTATCTGAACGCGCTGACCGGCAAGGGCGTGCATGTGGTGACGGTGAACGACTATCTGGCCAAGCGGGATGCGGCCTGGATGGGCAAGGTTTACGGCGCGCTGGGCCTGACCACGGGGGTGGTTTATCCGTTTCAGGGCGACGCGGAAAAGCGCGAGGCCTACCGCGCCGACATCACCTATGCGACCAACAACGAGTTGGGGTTTGATTACCTGCGCGACAACATGAAGTCGTCGATCGCCGAGATGGCGCAGCGCGGGCATAATTTTGCGATTGTCGATGAGGTCGATTCGATTCTGGTGGACGAGGCGCGGACGCCCTTGATCATTTCAGGGCCGTCGCAGGACCGCAGCGATCTGTATCAGAAGGTCGACGCATTCATCCCCGAGCTGACCGAGGCGCATTTCAAGCTGGACGAAAAGACCCGGAACGCGACCTATACCGAAGAGGGCAACGAGTTCATCGAGCAGCGGCTGTCGGCGGCGGGTTTGCTGCCGGACGGGCAATCGCTGTATGACCCCGAGAGCACGACGCTGGTGCACCACGTCACCCAGGCACTGCGGGCGCACAAGCTGTTCCACAAGGACCAGCAATACATCGTCAAGGATGGCGAAGTGATGCTGGTGGACGAGTTCACCGGCCGCATGATGCGCGGACGGCGGCTGTCGGAAGGGTTGCACCAGGCGATTGAGGCCAAGGAGCGGGTCAAGGTTCAGCCGGAAAACGTGACGCTGGCGTCGGTGACGTTCCAGAATTACTTCCGTCTGTATTCCAACCTGGCGGGCATGACCGGCACGGCCTCGACCGAAGCTGATGAATTCATGGAGATTTACAAGCTGGGCGTGGTCGAGGTTCCGACGAACCGCCCGGTGATGCGCAAGGATGACCATGACGCGGTGTTCCGCACGGCGCGGGAAAAGTATGAGGGCATCGTCAAGATCATCAAGGAGGCGACGGCCAAGGGTCAGCCGATGCTGGTGGGCACCACCTCGATTGAAAAGTCGGAATTCCTGTCGGACATGCTGAAACAGGCCGGGATCACGCACAATGTGCTGAACGCCCGCCAGCATGAGCAGGAGGCCAAGATCGTGGCCGATGCGGGCAAGCTGAACGCGGTGACGATTGCCACCAACATGGCGGGCCGAGGCACCGACATTCAGCTGGGCGGCAACGTCGAGATGCTGGTGATGGAGGCGATTGCCGCCGACCCGGACCTGCACCCCGATGAGGTGCGCGCCCGGATCGAGGCGGAACATGCCGGCGAAAAGGCGGCGGTGATTGCGGCGGGCGGCCTGTTCGTGATTGGCACCGAGCGGCATGAGAGCCGCCGGATCGACAACCAGCTGCGCGGCCGGTCGGGCCGTCAGGGCGACCCGGGGCGGTCTTCGTTCTTCCTGAGCCTTGAGGACGATCTGATGCGGATCTTTGGGTCCGAGCGGCTGGACAAGATCCTGTCGACGCTGGGCCTGAAAGAGGGCGAGTCGATCGAGCATCCGTGGGTCAACAAATCGCTGGAGCGGGCGCAGGCCAAGGTTGAAGGCCGCAACTTTGACATCCGCAAGCAGTTGCTGAAGTTCGACGACGTGATGAACGACCAGCGCAAGGCGATCTTTGGCCAGCGGTTGGAGATCATGCAGTCGCAAGACCTGGGCGAGATTGTCGAGGACATGCGCCATCAGGTGGCCGAGGATCTGGTGGATTTCTATCTGCCGCCCAAGAGCTATGCCGATCAGTGGGATGCGCCGGGCCTGTATGCGGCGGTCATGGAAAAGATGGGCATGGACCTGCCGATCATCAAATGGGCCGCCGAAGAGGGGGTCGATCAGACCGTCTTGCGGGACCGGTTGATCGAGGAGAGCAACAAGCTGATGGCGCAAAAGCGCGAGGCTTTTGGCCCCGAGACCATGCGCTCGGTCGAAAAGCAGTTGTTGTTGCAGACCATCGACGCCAAATGGCGCGAGCATCTGGTGACGTTGGAGCATTTGCGCACCGTCGTGGGGTTCCGCGGCTATGCCCAGCGCGACCCGCTGAACGAATACAAGACCGAGGCGTTCACGCTGTTTGAACACCTGCTGAACTCGTTGCGGCAGGAGGTCACGCAAAAGCTGGCTCTGGTGCGGCCTTTGACGGCCGAGGAGCAAAAGGCGATGATGGCGCAGGCTCTGGGGCAACTGGCCCCGCAGCCTGCACCGGAGCCGGTCGCGGCACCGGCGCCTGTGGCTGTGGCCAAGGCCGGGTTTGTGGAGTCGGACCCCACAACCTGGGGCGACCCGGCGCGGAACGACCCTTGCCCCTGCGGATCGGGCGAGAAGTTCAAGCATTGTCACGGCAAAATCGTCTAATCCGACCATTCCGGACGCATTGAGGCGGCAGGGCCGCCTCAATGCCGGGTTTGGGACACAGATGCGGTCAAATTACCCTGATTGAGTCATGCGATCGCCCGGTTTTGGGCGCAGATCTGCCGGAACAAATAACGGTAGGGTCTGCCATGACTGATCTCAAGAACCTTCCCCCCTTGCCCTTGCGGCGCTTGGCGCGGGTGTTTGCCCTGGTGGCCATTGCGATGGCGGCGGGGCATCTGATCCAGACGCTTGCGGCGCGAAAATCGTTTGCGGTCGCAAGTGCGGTGCAAAACCTGCCGTCGAACATTGTGCCCCTGTCGGCTGGGACCAAGGATGCGCCGGTCGTGGTGTTCGTGCGGCCTGTCGCGCCGGTGGATCATTTCAGCGCGGGCACAACGATGGACCGGATGCGCGGGACCATGGCGCCGGTTTGCGAGGATGTGTTGGCGTTGGAGGCGCATGCGGGCGGGATGATCGGGATCGACCTGACCACCGGATGCCGGGCCGCAGAGCGGGTTGTGCTGCGCCATGCCGGGCTGGCGGTTACGGTGCGGGTCGGGGGGGATGGGCGGCTGCAAACCGGGCTTCCGGCGCTGGCGGTGTCAGAACCGGTCGAGGTGCTTTTCCAGGACGGCACCCGTATCGCGGCGCTGGTCGAGGTGCCCGAGGTGGCAAACCTGCGCCGGTTTGGCGTGCAATGGCAGGGGGGGGCGGCGTTTTCGGTGCAGGGGTTCGAGGATGGGTCGGACTTTGGCCAACCTGGGGTGATCACTGCGGCCAATCCGGGGACGGCCGAGACGGGGGTCCTGACGGCGTTGGGCGATGCCACGGTGGAAAACCCGCTGCTGGCGCAGATTTACACCTATCCTGCCGATCCCGCCCGGACGACGACGGTGGTGGTTGAGGCGGCGGTGACGGCGCAGACCTGTGGCCATGACCTGTTGGGCGAGGTGATTTCCAGCGCCGAAGGGCGGGCCGACGCGGTTGATTTGACGCTGGCCATGCCGGATTGTTCTGGCATTGGCGATTTTCTGCTGTTGAAAAATCTTGATGCAGGCCTGAAGATTGCCGCCAACTAGGGGCGGGTTTTCATGACGGCAAAGTGGTGCGGCGCGGCAATTTTGGCCGGGCTGCTGATTTCACAAAGTGCCAGGGCACAGGACGTGACGCTAACCTCACGCGATGGGTCGCTGTCGCTGGTGGGCACGTTGCAGGGCTATGACGGTGAGTTTTTCCGGATCGACACCAGTTACGGACTGCTGACGGTGGACGGGCAGGGCGTGACCTGCGACGGGCCGGCCTGCCCGGACATGCTGGCGCCCAAGGCGGTGATCCGGTTTGTCGGGGCGCAGGATGCCGGACGAAGCCTGCTGCCGGAACTGTTCGCGGCCTTTGCCCTGTCACGCGGGATGCAGTTTACAGCGGGAAATCCGGCGATCCTGCGCGACACCGTGACGGGCGAGACCTTGGCCGAAATGTCCTTTGACCCGATGGAGCCTGCGGCGGCGCGGGAGGCGGTGCTGTCGGGGGCGGCGCAGATGATTGTGGCCAGTGTGACCGAGCCGGATCTTGGGTCGCATGCGGTGGCGCTGGATGCGCTGGTGCCGATCATGGCGCCGGGCAATCCGATGCCGCGGATATCGACGACCGATCTGGCGCGGGTGTTGGCGGGCGAGGTTGCCAACTGGAGCGCAGTGGGCGGGCCGGACATGCCCCTGGTGCTGCATGGGTTGGCGCCGGGGTCTGATCTGCAAAAGGCGCTGTCGGCGCGGCTGGGGCGGGAGGTGGCACCGCAGGTCCAGCACGAGACACAGGCGGAATTGGCAGAGGCGGTGGCCCAGGACCCCTGGGCGGTGGCGGTGACAGAGCGGGCGATGCTGGGGCGGGCGCGGTTGCTGCCGTTGACGGACAGCTGCGGATTTCCGCTGCTGCCGACGCGGCTGGCGGTCAAGGCGCAGGATTATCCGCTGACCCTGCCGGTGTTTTTGCTGACGCCACGGCAGCGATTGCCGCTGGTCGCGCGCGAGTTTCTGGAGTTTTTGTCGAGCCCGCAGGCGCAGGGGGCTGTGGCCAAGGCGGGGTTGATTGACCGGCGGGCCGAGCGGCAGCCGATGACGGTGGACGGGTTGCGTCTGATCAATGCGATCAAGGGGGCGGGGTCGGAGACGACGCTGGACGATTTGAAGCGGCTGGTGGCGGCGATGGATGGGGCGGACCGGTTATCGCTGACCTTTCGCTTCGAGGGGGGGACGACGACGCTGGATGCGGCCTCGCAAAGCAGTTTGTCGGACTTGGCGCAGATGCTGGAGGCGGGGCTGTTCAAGGGGCAGGCGCTGACGCTGGCGGGATTTTCGGATGGGTCGGGGGCGGCATCGGCCAATCTGGACCTGTCGGGCAACCGGGCCAAGGCGGTGCTGGTGGCGTTGCAACGGTTGGTTCCGGGGATGCCGGAGGCGCAGTTGCCGCAAGTGCTGGCCTTTGGCGAGGCGCTGCCGATGGCCTGCGACGAGACGGGCGCGGGGCGGCGGTTGAACCGGCGGGTCGAGCTGTGGGTCAAGCCGGCCTTTGGGTCGGCCGAGGGTGAAGCGCCCTAAAGATAGCCTTGGGCGCGGAAGCTGAGTTCGCGGGATTTTCCGATGATCAGATGGTCGTGCAGGGTGATGCCCAGAACCTGGGCTGCGTCCTGGACCTGGCCCGTCATGGTGATGTCGGCCTGCGACGGCGTGGGGTCGCCGGAGGGGTGGTTGTGGACGAGGATCAGCGCGCTGGCGTTGAGTTCAAGGGCACGTTTGACCACCTCACGCGGGTAGACGGGGACGTGGTCGACGGTGCCTTTGGCCTGTTCCTCATCCGCGATGAGGACATTCTTGCGGTCAAGGAACAGGATGCGGAACTGTTCGGTTTCGCGGTGCGACATGGCGGTGTGGCAATAGTCGACCAGGGCATCCCAGGAGGACAGGATGGGGCGGTTCATCACGCGGGCGCGCATCAGGCGTTGGGCCGAGGCCTCGACAATCTTCAATTCCTGCACCACGGCGTCGCCGACGCCTTTGACCATCACCAGGCGGGCGGGGGCGGCGGAAATCACGCGGTTGAAATCGCCGAAGGTGTCGAGCAGCAGGCGGGCAAGGGGTTTCACATCTTGCCGGGGGATGGCGCGGAACAGGACAAGCTCTAGCAGTTCGTAATCCGGCATCGCCGTCGCCCCCCCCTCCATGAACCTTGACCGCAGCCGTTTGCGGTGGTCGGCGATGTAGGAGGGCAGTTTGTCGGGCCGCGTGGCGGTTGACGCCTCATCCTCATCCCCGGCGGGTATTAAGAGGGGCAGGAGCGATTCGTTTAAGCCATTCTGTGCCATGGGCCCAGACTGGCACGGCCGTGGTTACGGAAAGGTTAACCGCTATTCCCGCCTGGCGGCGATCTGGTCGGAAAAGCCGTGGTTCACGTCGCGGTGGCCGGCCTCGTCCTGGCGGACCTTGATCACGACGTCGCGCAGGCGGGCGTCGGGCGGCAGGTTCCAGTAGGTGATGGCGAACGGGGGGGCGGGCACATTCTCGGCGCGGCCGGCGTCGATATCGGCGAGGTATTCGGTATAGCTGTAGACGGCCTCCTCCTCGAGATAGCCGACAAAGCGGTGGGCGACGCGGGGCCACAGGACGTAGAACACAAAGAAACCGTTGAAGAAGATGCCCTGCGCCAGCACGATCAGCACGCGTTCAAGGCGGCTTGGCTGGGCGACCTGAATGAAGGTCATCAGATGGGCACGTTCGTTATCGGCCTCGGCCAGCAGGGTGTGAATCCAGCCGCGATCATCCTGAAAGCTGCGCAAGGAGCGCAGGTGGTTCAGCATCCCGCCCACCATCCCCGGCACGGCGGCGACGGTTTCCAGAACGACGGCCCGGTGGCCATAACGGCCGCGAAAGAAGGCGTCGGCGAAGAGGCGGAGGAACTTGACGGCCCCCAAGGCGAAGCGGTCGCCAAAACCTGAAGGCATGTGGTGAGTGACGGATATGTCAGACGTCGCGCGCGGTTGCATGTCCTGATCCTGTGTTGGCCGATACGGCGGGAAACTGGAACCTTCCAATGAAATATGGTTTGCAGCGGCCCCGCGTCACCTCCGTGCGACAATTCGCCAATGTTGAAGATCAGACGATCAGGAAGTCAGTGACCAGAAGGGTGGGTGCGCCTGACAGGGTTGCGATCTGCACGGCGATGGCGGCGTCGGAACCATCCAGATCAAACCACAGCTTGCCAGTCGTGGTGTCATAGGCAAAGCGCTGATCGGCGGTGGTAAACTGCCCGGTTGCATTGGCGACGAACTGATCGCCCTGCAACGCGCCAGCCGTCAGACCAGCGGCAAAGCTGTCCGCCTCGACGATCAAGAGATCCGTGCCAGAGGCAAAATCCTGCAGGATGTCGCGGCTGTTTTGCCGATCTGTCAGCACAAAGCTATCGCCCCCCCCACCGCCGCGCAAACGGTCGCGCCCGGCTCCTCCGTCCAACACATCATCGCCAGCCTGGCCCGCAACTCTATCATCCCCGGCGCCCATTGCGACACGGTCGGCCCGGTTGGAGCCCGTCAGGTTCTCGGCCCCGTTGGCGCCGGTAAACACCAGCACATCGGCGCCGTTGGTCCAGTTCTGGAAGGAAAAGGTCTGGGCCGAGAAGATGTCATTCGGGGCCAGGGAAATCGTCAGGGTGTCGGTGTCGGAGCTGCCCTCGACCCGGGCGGCGCTGGCGATGAGGTCGGTGCCAAACTGGGCCGTCGTGAAGGTGGCGATGGCGGGAGCGCCGGCCAGAAAGCTGATGCCGGTGGATTTGGCGATGGTTTCGCTGGAAAAATCCTGCGTGCCGTCGACAAGGACCTGACCACGGGTCAGGCCGGTCAGATGGACCGAGATGTTGTCGGCATATCCGTCATTGTAGGACCCGGCGGCGCGGATCATCGTCAAAGTGACCTCCACCGAGCGGGTGCCGCTGAGCAGCGCTGCCGATCCGGTTTCGGTCAGCAGTTGCGAAATGTTGGCACGGTCCACGGCAAAGGGGCCGGTCAGAGTGAGGGTGCCCAGAACAGTCACGCCGTCGGCGGCCAGAAAGCTCAGGGTAATTTCGGAACGGTCATCCTGAGACGCAAAGCCACCCATTTGCGCGGCGAGGTCAACGGTGACGCGACCTGCGTCGATGCGCGCAGCATACGCCGACACGTCGATGACTTGACGCGCCGTTGAAAGTCCGTCCGAGGTGCCACCAGAGAAGTAGGCCGTGCCACCCTGCGACGCGAGGCTGGACGCCAGGTTGAGGTCGCCACTTCCGCCGGCCTGATAGGTGACGGCCGTCATGGTGCCGGTGCTGATCCAGCCCTGTGGTGAGACATTCGTGCCGAAGTTCTGGGCCGCGGGGCCAACCTCGGCACCGCCGTTCACCACGATGTTTCTGGTCCCGTAATTCACACTCAAAATCGGCCTCCACTGCAAAGGGATGCCGAAGTTGAATACGACTTATGGGAACCGGTCAATGCCGCAAAGGACGGTCAGCCCTTCATGCCATCCCAAAACCCTTTGACCTTGGCAAAGAAGCTGGCGTTTTCGGGGTTGTTCTCGGCGCTCAGCGCCTCGAACTCGCGCAGCAGGTCGCGTTGGCGGGCGGTCAGTTTGACCGGGGTTTCGACGGCCAGTTCGATCAGCATGTCGCCAACACCGCCGCCGCGCAGGGCGGGCATGCCCTTGGCGCGCAGGCGCATCTGCTTGCCGGTTTGCGCGCCTTCGGGCACCTTGACGCGGGATTTGCCGCCGTCGATGGTGGGAACCTCGACCTCGCCACCCAAGGCGGCGGTGGTGATGCTGACGGGCACGCGACAGAACAGGTTCACGCCGTCGCGCTGGAAGATCGGGTGATCCTTGACCTCGATGAAGATGTACAGGTCGCCGGAGGGACCGCCGCGCATGCCGGCCTCGCCCTCACCCGCCAGACGGATGCGGGTGCCGGTTTCGACGCCGGCGGGGATGTTGACGGACAGCGAGCGTTCGCGTTCGATGCGTCCGGCCCCGGCGCAGGCTTTGCACGGGTTCTTGACGATCTGGCCCTGGCCGTTGCAGGTGGGGCAGGAGCGTTCGACGGTGAAGAAGCCCTGTTGCGCGCGGACCTTGCCCATGCCGGAGCAGGTGGGGCAGGTGACGGGTTCCGAGCCGCCCTCGGCCCCGGTGCCGCGGCAGGTGTCGCAGGCCACCGAGGAGGGCACGGACAGGGTTTTCTGAACGCCCTTGAACGCCTCCTCCAGGTTGACGCGCAGGTTATAGCGCAGGTCGGACCCGCGTTGCGCGCGGGAGCGGCCATTGCCGCCGCCGCTGCGGCCCATGAAATCGCCAAACAGGTCCTCGAACACATCCGAGAAGGCCGAGCCAAAGTCGCCATTGCCCGCAGCACCGCGCTGACCGCCGCCGCCCATGCCGCCTTCGAAGGCGGCATGACCATAACGGTCATAGGCGGCCTTTTTGTCGGCGTCTTTGAGCACGTCATAAGCCTCGTTCACCTCTTTGAACTGGGCTTCGGCGTTGGGGTTGTCGGAGTTGCGGTCGGGGTGGAGTTCTTTGGCCTTGGACCGATAAGCCTTTTTCAACTCCTCGGGAGAGGAGCCTTTGGGAACGCCCAGCACATCATAAAAATCGCGTTTCGCCATCACGAGGACCTTTGATCTGGAACGCCAAGGGGCGACCCCTTGGAAGGGATCGCCCGACTGGCCTCAGGGACGGTTACTTGCGCTTGTTGTTGCCGAGATCTTCGAAATCGGCGTCAACGATGTCGTCATCCACACCGCGCGGGGCGTCTTCGTCGCGGCCTTCCTGCTGATCAGCGGTGGCCTTGTAGATCGCCTCGCCCAGCTTCATCGCAGCGTCGGTCAGGTTCTGGATGCCACCCTTGATCTTGCCGGCATCGTCGGTCTTGACCGTATCCTCGAGCGCGGACATTGCGAGTTCGATCATTTCGACGGTCGACGGGTCGACCTTGTCGGAATGTTCGGCCAGCGATTTCTTGGTCGAGTGCAGCAGGCTTTCGGCCTGATTCTTGGTTTCGACCAACTCGCGGCGGGCCTTGTCGGCGTCGGCATTGGCCTCGGCGTCCTTGACCATTTTCTCGATGTCCTCATCCGACAGGCCGCCCGAGGCCTGAATGGTGATCGCCTGTTCCTTGTTCGTGCCCTTGTCCTTGGCCTTGACCGTCACGATGCCGTTGGCGTCGATGTCAAAGGTGACTTCGATTTGCGGCATGCCGCGCGGGGCGGGCGGGATGGATTCCAGGTTGAACTGGCCCAGCATCTTGTTGTCGGCGGCCATTTCACGTTCGCCCTGGAAGCAGCGCAGGGTGACGGCATTCTGGTTATCCTCGGCGGTCGAGAAGATCTGCGACTTTTTCGTCGGGATCGTGGTGTTGCGGTCGATCAGGCGGGTGAACACGCCGCCCAGGGTTTCGATGCCCAAGGAGAGCGGGGTCACGTCCAGCAGAACCACGTCCTTGACGTCGCCTTGCAGCACGCCGGCCTGAATGGCGGCACCGGCGGCCACCACT
Organism: Pseudorhodobacter antarcticus; assembly: GCA_945871285.1. GTDB lineage: Bacteria > Pseudomonadota > Alphaproteobacteria > Rhodobacterales > Rhodobacteraceae > Stagnihabitans. The sequence continues at coordinate 12,476 of CAMBWO010000018.1, forward strand.
TCATCGGGGTTCACACCCTTGTGCGGGTCTTTGCCGAACAGCTTGGTCACTTCTTCGATGACGCGGGGCATGCGGGTCATGCCGCCGACCAGAACAACCTCGTCGATGTCGTTGATGGTCAGACCGGCATCTTTCAAAGCAGCCTGGCAGGGCTTGATCGACTTTTTGATCAGGTCATCGACCAGCGATTCCAACTTGGCGCGGGTCAGCTTGACCACCAGGTGCAAGGGCTGCCCGGTGTTCTTGTCCATGCTGATGAAGGGCTGGTTGATTTCGGTCTGGGTCGAGTTCGACAGTTCGATCTTGGCCTTTTCAGCGGCCTCTTTCAGGCGCTGGAGGGCCATCTTGTCGAGCGACAGGTCAACGCCATGCTCTTTCTTGAACTCATTCGCCAGATATTCGACGATGCGCATGTCGAAGTCTTCGCCACCCAGGAAGGTGTCACCGTTGGTGGATTTCACCTCGAACAGGCCGTCGTCGATTTCCAGGATGGTGATGTCGAAGGTGCCGCCGCCAAGGTCATAGACGGCGATGGTGCGGGCTTCTTTCTTGTCCAGGCCATAGGCCAATGCGGCGGCGGTCGGCTCGTTGATGATGCGCAGCACCTCAAGACCGGCGATCTTGCCGGCGTCCTTGGTTGCCTGACGCTGGGCGTCGTTGAAATAGGCGGGGACGGTGATGACGGCCTGGGTGACGGTTTCACCCAGATACGATTCGGCGGTTTCTTTCATCTTTTGCAGGATGATGGCCGAAACCTGGGCGGGGGAGTATTTCTCACCCCGCGCCTCGACCCAGGCGTCACCATTGCCGCCGTTAACGACCTTGTAGGACAGATGCTTTTGATCCTTGACGATCATCGGATCGTCATAACGGCGGCCGATCAGGCGTTTGACGGCGAAAATAGTGTTGGTCGAGTTGGTGACGGCCTGCCGCTTGGCGGCTTGCCCGACGAGACGCTCGTTCTCGGTGAAACCAACGATGGACGGCGTGGTGCGCGCGCCTTCGGAATTTTCGATGATGCGGGGGGCAGAGCCATCCATGATGGCGACACAAGAGTTGGTCGTGCCCAGATCGATCCCGATGATTTTGGCCATGATATGCTACCTTTGCTTAGGCGATGTTATAGGGTGGACCCAAACAGGCATCCTACCCCGATCCCAGTGAGAACCGAATTGTGGTGCCCGTTGTGGCACCCGATCCGGCTTCTGGGCGTATATAAGGAGGGGTTCGGGGTGCTGCAAGCAGCGGACGCTGGGGAAATCGTGACCGAGATGATGAAAAATCGAATGGACCCCGAAATCGCGGCGTCACCGATCGAAATTCGCGGGTTCCGGGTGTTTTCCGGGCTGATTTCGCGGGCGGGGCAGGAGGAGATGGTGGCGGTGTTGCGCGATGTGGTGGCGGCGGCTCCGCTGGTGCAGCCGGTCACGCCGGGCGGGCGGCAGATGTCGGTGCGGATGACGGCGGCGGGGCGGCTGGGCTGGGTGACCGACCGGAGGGGCTATCGCTATGAACCGCTGCATCCGTCTGGGGTGGCGTGGCCTGCGATCCCTGCGCCGGTGATGGCGGTATGGCGGGCCGTTGCCGGGGTGGACCGGGCGCCGGATTGCTGTCTGGTCAACTTTTACGGCGCGGGGGCGCGGATGGGCCTGCATCAGGACAAGGACGAGGGCGATTTCAGCTATCCGGTGGTATCCATTTCGCTGGGGGACGAGGCGCTGTTCCGGATGGGCGGGGTGGACCGGGCCGAGGGCACGCAGAGCCTGTGGCTGCGGTCCGGCGATGTGGTGGTGATGGGGGGTGCGGCGCGGCTGGCCTGGCACGGCGTCGACAAGGTGCGACACGGATCGTCCACCCTGTTGCCGCAGGGCGGACGGATCAACCTGACGCTGCGGGTGGTCGCAGGGGCATGACTTGTAGGATGGGCAGTTCCGCTTTCCCGATGGGGAAAGCGGGTTTGCCCATCTTACTTGCCGGCGCTCCAACTCGCCGAGGCGTGTTGGCGGGTGAAGGTATCGCCCATCAGCCCAAAGAAGATCAGCACGATCCCGGCGATCCCCGCATAGGCGACCGAGGTGTAGTGCGGGGTGTAGTTCAGGAACACAAAGCCGCGGGCCTGGTCGATGATGTGAAACAGCGGGTTCCACGAAAACCAGAACATGATCGACGTCGGCAGGGCATTGGCCAGAAACATCTTGCCCGAGGCGATCATGTTGGCTGTGGTGTAGACCGTCATCGCCACTTTCACGAAATCGGGGGCCCAGGGCATGGCGGCCTTGAAGATCATCCCGACCCCGATGCCCGTGACCCAGGCCAGCAGCAGCATGGAAAAGGCGGCCACGGGAAACTCGAACTCGATCCGGGTGAACAGGGTGTTGTAGATGAACAGGATCACGAAACAGGCCAGCACCTGCTGGTACAAGGCGGCCAGCGCCTGCCCGCCGATGGCCACCACGGTGTTCATCGGCGCGTGTTTCATCATGGCCGAGGTTGGCCCCTCGGCCTTGGACACGGCACGGACGGTTTTCACATGGGTCATGTACATGAAGATGCCCGACATCATGTACAGCATGTAGTCGCCGCGCACCGCAGACCCGCGCATTCCCAGCACGGTGAACAAGAAATAGAAGGTCACGATCATCATCGTCGATTGCAGGACGTTCACGATCAGCCCGACCACAGCGTTGCTGTTGGACATGCGCACATCCCGCACCGCGACGTGAAAGATCAGTTCAAGCGTCGAAAACAAGCTTTGGGTTTTCGACTTGGGGACGGTCGGAAGAAACATTTGCCTGCCCTTCGGGCGACCGGGCGCGGTCTGACCCCATTTACACGGTGAAATCTTGCTGTTTCCTTAGGGAGGATGATAAGGGCAAGGCGAAAAATATTCAATGAGGGGGTTTTGCGGTTCCCGCGGGCCCCGGCAAGGAGCACCATGGATTACGCGCAGCTGATCCCGATCATCCGCAAACTGGCGCTGGAGGCGGGCGACCGCATCATGGAGGTCTATAACGGCCCCGAGTTCGAGGTGAAATCCAAGAGCGACGCCAGCCCGGTCACGATCGCGGACGAGGCGGCGGATGCCATCATCTCGGCCGGGTTGCGGGCTGAATTTCCGGATGTGGTGCTGATCACCGAGGAACAGGCGGCCAGCCATGCCCTGACGGCGCAGACCTTCTTGATTGTCGATCCGCTGGATGGCACCAAGGAATTCGTGCAGCGGCGCGGCGATTTCACCGTGAATATCGCCTATGTCGAAAATGGCGTGCCGATGCGGGGGGTGGTTTATGCCCCGGCGCAGGGGCGGTTGTTTTACACCCGCGCCGATGGCGTGTCGGTCGAAGAGACCGGCGCCATGGACAAGACGGTCGCAGGCCCGACGACGGTGATTTCCGTGACCAAGCCCGACAATGCCGCGCTGATGGTCGTGGCCAGCAAAAGCCACCGCGATGCGGCGACGGACGACTATATCGCCAAATACAGCGTCAAGGACATGACAAGCGCAGGGTCCAGCCTGAAGTTCTGTCTGGTGGCGACGGGCGAGGCGGATCTGTATCCGCGTCTGGGCCGCACGATGGAATGGGACACGGCGGCGGGCGATGCCGTGCTGCGCGGTGCGGGCGGGCAGGTGGTGCGGTTTGATGACCACACCGCGCTGGCCTATGGCAAGGCGGGCTGGGACAACCCGTTCTTCATCGCCTTTGCCCCCGGCGTGACGTTGAAGACATGAGCGTCCTGATCGCCATTCCGGCCCGCTATGCCAGCACCCGCTATCCGGGCAAGCCCTTGGTTTCATTGCGGGGGCCGGATGGGGACAAGACCTTGATCCGCCGCTCGTGGGAGGCCGCGATGGCGGTGCGGGGGGTTGACCGGGTGGTGGTGGCCACCGATGACGCGCGGATCGCCGACCATGCCGCCGGTTTTGGCGCCGAGGTGGTGATGACATCCAGCGATTGCCAGAACGGCACCGAACGCTGCGCCGAGGTGGCTGCGCTTTTGCCGGGGTTTGATGTGGTGGTGAACCTGCAAGGCGATGCCCCCCTGACACCCGCGTGGTTTGTCGAGGGGCTGGTTGCCGGGCTGTTGGCAGATGCGGGCGCCGATATCGCCACGCCGGTATTGCGCTGCGATGGCAAGATGCTGGCGGGGTTGCTGGCGGATCGCCGGGCGGGTCGCGTGGGTGGCACGACGGCGGTGTTTGGCGCGGCCATGCGCGGTTTGTATTTCAGCAAAGAGGTGATTCCCTTCACGGGCAAGACCTTTGGCGACGACGAACCGACGCCGGTGTTCCATCATGTCGGCGTCTATGCCTATCGTCCTGCCGCGCTGGCCGCCTATCCCACTTGGCCGACGGGACCGCTGGAACGGCTGGAAGGGCTTGAGCAGCTCAGGTTTCTGGAGAATGGCCGCCATGTCCTGTGCGTGGAAGTCGCAGCACACGGGCGCCAGTTCTGGGAGCTGAACAATCCCTCGGATGTGCCCGTTATCGAGGCGATGATGGCCACGATGGGCTGACAGCAGCGGGGCGGCCGTGATTCCTCTTGACGAGTCGGGGGGGTTTGGTCGAAAGCTGAGCAGACAGCGCAAATCTGAGCAATATCCCACTACTTTTTGGCCCTCTGTCATCCTTCGGACAGAATGGTTTGATACATATCATGCGAAAGTATATACGCGTCTACATAGACCCTTGAGTGGTGAAAATGCGGAAAACAACGAAGTCGAAGATCAAGAAAGTCACGAAGGCCGTGTTCCCGGTTGCGGGGATGGGGACCCGATTCCTGCCAGCAACCAAGGCGATCCCGAAAGAGATCATGACTCTGGTCGACCGGCCCCTGATCCAATACGCCATCGACGAGGCCCGCGCGGCGGGTATCAAGGAATTCATCTTTGTCACGGCGCGCGGCAAGTCGGCGCTGGAAGACTACTTTGACCATTCGCCCGAACTGGAATCGGCGCTGCGCCGGGCCGGAAAGGACGATCTGCTGGAAATTCTGCGCGACACCAACATGGATTCGGGCGCCATTGCCTATGTCCGGCAGAACCGTGCGCTGGGTCTGGGCCATGCGGTCTGGTGCGCCAAGCGTCTGATCGGGGATGAGCCGTTTGCCGTTTTGCTGCCCGATGACGTGATTGCCGCCGACAAGCCGGTGCTGCAACAGATGATCGAAGCCTATGAGCAGACCGGCGGCAACATGGTTGCGGCCATGGAAGTGCCGATGGAAAAAACCTCGAGCTATGGGGTTTTGCAGGTGACCGAGGACATGGGGTCGATCCTTCAGGTTGGCGGCATGGTCGAAAAGCCCAAGGAAAACCCGCCGTCGAATCTGGCGGTGATTGGTCGTTACATCCTGACGCCGCAGATCTTGCAGAACCTGAGCCGGATGCGGCAGGGTGCTGGCGGCGAGATTCAGTTGACGGACGCGATTGCGGAAGAGGCCAAGACGCCGGGTGGCGTGTTTGGCTTCCGGTTCCGTGGCACGCGCTATGACTGCGGCAGCAAGGCGGGGTTCTTGCAGGCGACCGTGGCGTTTGGCCTGTCGCGGCCCGATCTTCGCAACGAGTTTGCGGCCTATCTGCACGACATGATCGCGCTGCAAAAAGCGGCGCAGTAATTCGTGGCCGCCGGGCTGGGGGCTTGGCTGCGCCAAGGGGTGCAGCGGGTTCTGGGTCCGGCAACAGTGCCGTCTGCCGTGTCGATTGGCGAATTGGCGGTGTCCCAACCTTCGATCAGAGCGGCGTGGCGAGCGTACAAGCTGCGTTGGAAACGTCTGCGCCTGCTGGCACGGGCGTTTCGCAAACGCGGGCAGGTTCGCAGCGTTGTCGACCGGACGGACCGCATCCGGCCCGGAGCGATTTTGGCCTTTGTCACCGTTCGCAATGAATCGGTCCGGCTGCCGCATTTTCTGGCGCATCACCGCAAGCTGGGGGTCGATCACTTTCTGGTGGTCGACAATGACAGCGACGATGGCAGTCGGGACTTGCTGGCCGCACAAAAGGATGTGTCGCTGTGGGGGACAGAGCACGGCTATAAGCAATCGCGGTTCGGGCTGGATTGGCTGACCTGGCTGCAACGGCGCCATGGCCATGGGCATTGGTGCCTGACGCTGGATGCGGATGAAATCCTGATCTATCCCTATTGCGAGACGCGCAATCTGCGGGCCCTGACGGGCGAGTTGGAGGCGCAGGGGCTGCGGACCTTTGGCGCGGTGATGCTGGACATGTATCCCAAGGGACCGCTGGCCGCGCAGGACTATGCGCCCGGTCAGGACCCGATCGAGGTGATGCCCTGGTTTGACAGCGGGAACTATGTTGTTCAGGTTCAGCCTCTTATGCGCAACCTGTGGATCCAGGGCGGGGCGCGGGCGCGCAGTTTCTTTGCGGCCGAACCCAAGCGGGCGCCGACGTTGAACAAGGTGCCGCTGGTGCGCTGGGATCGCGGTTTTGCCTATGTCAATTCTACCCACGCCATCCTGCCGCGCCGCCTGAACGCGGTGTTCAGCGAGACGGGGGGCGAGCGCATTTCGGGGGTTTTGTTGCATACCAAGTTCCTGCCGATCATCGTGGCCAAGTCCGCCGAGGAGCAGCAACGACAGCAGCATTTTGCCAACAGCGCACTGTATGACGACTATTACCTGAGGCTGAAGCAAAGCCCGGACCTGTGGTCGGCGCAGTCGCGACGCTATACCGGGTGGCGGCAATTGGAGGCGATGGGCCTGATGTCGCGGGGGGGATGGATCTGAATGAACACGGTTGCAGGGAAATTCAGACCCATTGTTTACATAACCTACGCCAATCATTAGAATCGGCCTAGGCGGCGCCAGAAAGACGAACAATGACCGCGAAAACTGCATGGGCGGCCGCTTGACCGGGTAAAGGTGAGGGATTCGTCAAGTTTTGACGTTTATCACAGGGTCAAACGCAACGTGCGGGGCGGCATCGGGAGAGCGGGTTGAGCATTGTCGGGGCAATCAGACTGCGCGCGCGCCGGAGGCGTGCCCATCTGCGCGCCTTTGTGAAGCGGCGTGAGTTGACGCCGGTCGTTGACCGGTCGCCCAAGATTGTGCCCCATGCAATTTTGCTGCTGTCCACGGTGCGCAATGAGCGGGTTCGGCTGCCGTTCTTTCTGCGATACTACCGGGATCTGGGGGTTGATCACTTTCTGTTCGTCGACAATGACAGCACGGACGGCACGCGGGAATATCTGGCCGAACAGCCGGATGTGTCGATCTGGACCACCGATGCCAGCTATAAGGCGTCGCATTTTGGGATGGATTGGCTGACCCATCTGCAGCGCCGCTATTGCCACGGCCATTGGTGTCTGACGGTCGATGTGGATGAGTTTCTGGTCTATCCGTTTTGCGAAACCCGGCCCCTGCGGGCGCTGACCGACTGGCTGGATGCCAGTGCGGTGCGGTCGTTTTCGGCCATGCTGCTGGACATGTATCCCAAAGGCCCCGTGCAGGCGCGGCCCTATCACGAGGGGCAGAACCCGTTCGAGATTGCCCAGTGGTTCGACAGCGGCAACTATACGATCAACCGCAATTTCTGGAACAACAACCTGTGGATTCAGGGCGGGCCACGGGCGCGGATGTTCTTTCCCGACACCCCCTATAGCGCGCCTGCGTTGAACAAGATTCCGCTGGTGAACTGGGACCGGTCCTATGCCTATGTCAGTTCGACCCATATGCTGCTGCCGCGGGGATTGAACCTTGTGTTTGATGAATGGGGCGGGGAAAAAGCGTCGGGTTGCCTTCTCCATGCCAAATTTCTGGATACCTTTGCCGTCAAGGCGGCCGAGGAAATGACGCGTGGGCAGCACTATGCGAACAGTCAGGAATACACCGCCTATCAAAAGGCCTTGGCGAGCCAGCCAGATTTGTGGTGCAAGTTCAGCGAAAAATACATCAACTGGCGCCAGTTGGAGATTCTGGGGCTGATGTCAAAGGGGAACTGGGCATGAGGGGGCGGCGGTGAGCGTTGGCTTTGTCATGCTGTGCCACACCGCGCTGGAACGCGCGGCCGAGGTTGCCCGGCATTGGGTCGAACGCGATTGCCCGGTGGTCATTCATGTCGACAAACGGGTGGCAAAGCCGGTCTATGACACGCTGGTCACGTCCCTGTCCGATCTGGGCAATGTCCGGTTTTCGGGCCGCTATGCCTGCGAATGGGGGACCTGGGGGATTGTGGCGGCGACGCAAGCGGCCTCGACCATCCTGCTGCGCGAATTTCCCGAGGTGCGGCATGTGTTTCTGGCCTCGGGGTCGTGTCTGCCGCTGCGCCCGGTCGAGGACCTGAAAGCCTATCTGCAAAGCCGGCCGCGGGTGGATTTCATCGAAAGCGTCACGACCGAGGATGTGGGCTGGACGGTGGGCGGTTTGAACCTGGAACGGTTCACGCTGCGGTTTCCGTTCAGTTGGCGGCGGCAGAGGCGGCTGTTTGACAGCTATGTCAGGGTGCAGCGTCGTCTGGGCATAAGACGCCGGGTGCCTGCCGGGTTGGTGCCGCATCTGGGCAGCCAGTGGTGGTGCCTGACGCGGCAAACCCTGTCGGCCATTCTGGAAAGCCCGGACCGCGAGGCGGTTGACCGCTATTTCCGCCGGGTCTGGATTCCGGATGAGAGTTATTTTCAAACCATGGTCCGACAGTTTTCGGCCAATGTCGAAAGCCGGTCCCTGACCCTGTCCAAGTTCGATTTTCAGGGCAAACCGCACATCTTTTACGACGATCACCTGCAACTGCTGCGGCGATCCGATTGCTTTGTGGCGCGCAAGATCTGGCCGCAGGCGGACAAGCTGTATCAGAATTTCCTGCTGGGCGACCCTTCGGGCCAAGCCTCGGCCGAGCCCAATCCGGGCAAGATTGACCGTCTTTTCGCCAAGGCGGTGGAGCGGCGGGTCAAGGGCCGGCCAGGGCTGTATATGCAAAGCCGGATGCCAAATGAGAACTGGGAAAACGGCCGAACCGCCGCGCCCTATTCGGTGTTCGAGGGGTTTTCGGAATTGTTCGGCAATTTCGAGGTTTGGCTGGGTAAGATCGCGGGGACCCGCGCCCATGGCCATCTGTATGCGCCCAACCGGGTGGAGTTTGCGGGCGGCGAAACCGTGTTCAACGGCGCCTTGTCCGACAGTGCGGCGATGCGGGATTATGCGCCGAAAAGCTTTTTGACCAATCTGATCTGGAACACCCGGGGTGAACGGCAGTGTTTTCAGTTCGGGCCGGGCGACAAGCAGGACATTTCGTGGTTCATGGCGGGCGATCCGAATGCGCAGATTTCGGTGATTTCGGGGGCCTGGATCATTCCACTGTTCCAGTCCAACCAGAATTTCAGCGATATCCGCCGCGATGCGGCCCGGCTGCAAAAGATCGAGGCGGATCATCTGAGTGTCCTGCGCAGCCCCTGGACCAAGGCGCGGGTGCGCATCTGGCCGTTGGCCGAGTTTGTGGAAAACCCGATGGAGCCGTTGCAAAGCATCATCGACGAGATCAGCCCGCGATCCCTGCGCCGTCTGACCGAGGCACCGCAACTGGCCGACCTGAAAGGCTTTGGCCAGTTCTTGCAGAACCTGCGCAATCAGGGCATGCAGCCGACACTGATGGGCGATTTTCCGGCAGGCGAGGACCCGACGCCAACCGCGTCACGACGCGGACGCCCCTATCTGGTAAAGTGATCCATGGCCAAACCGCGTTTTCATTCCTTTGTCATTTTTGCTGAAATGCGCACGGGGTCGAACTTTCTGGAATCCAACCTGAATGCCATTGCGGGCCTGACCTGCCATGGCGAGGCGTTCAACCCCTATTTCCTGGGAGGCGAGGGCAAGACCGAGCTGTTGGGGATGACGCTGCAAGACCGCAACGCCGACCCGGCGCGGCTGCTGCGGGTGATGCGCGACAAGACCGAGGGGATGGCGGGGTTTCGCTATTTCCACGACCATGACCCAAGGGTGTTCGATCTTGTGGTCGATGATCCGGGTGTCGCCAAGGTGATTTTGACGCGCAACCAGTTGGAAAGCTATATCAGCTGGAAAATCGCCAAGGAAAGCGACCAGTGGTGGCTGGCGAACACCAAGCACCTGAAAACCGTGCGGCCCGAGTTTGACCTCGAAGAGTTCAAGGCGCGGATTGATGAATTGCAGGGGTTTCAAAAGGGGCTGCTGAACCGGATGCAGGTCAGCGGGCAGGCGGCCTATTACATCGACTATGAGGATGTGCTGGACCTGAAGGTGATCAACGGGCTGGCGGCGTTTCTGGGGGTCGAGGGGCGGCTGGAGGATCTGGTGTTTCGGTTCAAGAAGCAGAACCCCGAGCCCTTGGCCGACAAGGTGGCCAACCCGGCCGAGATGGAGCAGGGGCTGGCGCAACTGGACTGGTTCAACCTGAACCACACCCCCAATTTTGAACCGCGTCGCCCCGGTGCGATTGGCAGCTATGTCGCCAGCGATACGGTCGGGCTGTTGTTTCAGCCGATCAAATCGGGGCCGGAGCAGCGGATTCGCAAATGGATGCAGGCCTATGGCGGGTTGCAAAGCAGTTTTGACCGCCAGTCGCTGCGCAAATGGCGGGTCGAGCATCCGGGGCAGCGCAGTTTTGCGGTGCTGCGCCATCCGTTGGCGCGGGCCCACGCGGCCTATTGCGACTTTTTGGAACGGGAGTGGATGCCGGAACTGCGGCCCTATTTGAAGCGGGTGCACAAGTTTGACCTGCCGCCCAAGGCGCAGAACGGTTTTGCCACCGAGGCCGAGCATCGGGCGGGGCTGATCGTGTTTCTGGAGTTGATCAAGCATATCCAGGCCGGGCGGACCGAGCTGCGGATGCCGCCGCAGTTCGCCGCGCAATTGACGACGGTGGCGGGGTTTGCACAGGTGCAGGGTCCGGATTTTCTGCTGCGGGAAAACCGGCTGGAGGCGGATCTGGCCTTTGTGTGCGACCACTTGGGGATCGAGATGAAACCCTTGCCCGCCAACCCCGAATCGACCCCCTATCCATTGGAGGCACTCTACGGGCCGGACATGGAAAAGGCCGCACGCGATGCCTATGGCAAGGATTATGCGGCCTTTGGGTTTGGCAACTGGTCGGCGTGACGCCAACCTTAATTGAACAGATTTGCGTCAGGCGGCCTGGCTTGCGCGGGCTTCGGTCAGGATGGCGTGCAGTTTGGCCGGGTCACTGTTGGCGCGCAGTTTGGCGCAGATGCCGGGATCGCGCATCGTGCGGGAGACCAGCGCCAGAGCCTTGAGGTGATCGACGCCGGATTCCTTGGGGGCGAACAGACCAAAGACCAGATCGACCGGCTGACGGTCAACTGAATCATAGTCAAGCGAGCGTTCCATCCGCAAGAACACGGCGACGATCTGGTCAAGATCGTCCAGACGGGCATGGGGCAAGGCGATGCCATGGCCCACACCAGTGGGGCCAAGGCTTTCGCGTTCTTGCAAGCCGTCCGTCGCGGCCGAGGCATTCAGGCGGTAGGCTTGGGCTGCCATTTCGCCCAGTTCCTGAAAAAGCCGTTTCTTGCCTGGCAATTGCCCCACGACCCGAACCGCACCGGGGCTTAGCAGTTTTGAGAGTTCCATGCGCCGTTTCTTACCTGCTCGCCCGCTTCAGCGGGGAATTTCATTTGCTGTTGCGGGGGTCGATCCAGCCGATATTCCCGTCGTCCCGCAGATATACCACATTGACCCCGCCATGTCCTTCGTTGCGAAACACCAAAAACCGCTGCGATGTCAGTTCCAGTTGCATCACAGCCTCGCCCACGGTGATGGAGGGGATCTTGGTCTCCATCTCGGCCACAACGACGGGTTGCAGCGTTCCTGTTTCTTCCTCATCCGGTTCGACGGTTGGGGCAAGGATATACTGCGCGCCCTGTTCAAATTCAACCGGGGTCGGGCGGTCGCGATGGTGGTTGCGCAGGCGGCGCTTGTAGCGGCGCAACTGCTTGTCCATTTTTTCGCGGCAGGATTCAAAGGCCGCATAGATTTCGGTGGCATGGCCCTTGGCTTGGGCATTCAAGCCGGTGGACAGGTGAATGACGGCCTCACACACGTATTCGTGCGCGGATTTCGAAAAGACGATCACGGCTTCGGTCGGACGCTGGGCATATTTCTCGACAATCTCGCCGAGTTCGGACTTCACATGAGTCTGAAGGGCCTCCCCAATGTCGATGTGCTTGCCGCTGATCTGATAGCGCATGATGCCTCCTTTGCGTCGTGTTGATGGTCCTGACACAATTCTGTGTCAGGTTGGACCGAGGATGGTAAAGAATTGGATAACTTGCGCGCCCACCAGATTCCACCGTGCCCGGATCGGGCCGCTGTTGGGGGAAGGGCTGGGCGATTGACGCTCTCATCCTTTCCATTTGGTGACGGAGGGGGGCACTTGTCAACAGACCTGTCGAAAGAGTGTCCTGAAGGGTCAGACGATGCGAAAATTCTCGCCCAGATAGACGCGGCGGACGGTTTCGTCGCGCACGATTTCGTCGGCAGTGCCGGACATCAGCACTTTGCCGTCGTGCAGGATATAGGCGCGGTCGACGATATCGAGGGTTTCGCGGACATTGTGGTCGGTGATCAGGACGCCAAGGCCGCGCGATTTCAGATCGTGCACCAGGTGGCGGATTTCATTGACCGCGATGGGGTCAACCCCGGCGAAGGGTTCGTCCAGCAGCAGGTATTTGGGATTGGCGGCCAGGCAGCGGGCGATTTCCACCCGGCGACGCTCGCCGCCGGACAGGGCCATGGCGGGGGCGGTGCGGATATGGGTGATGGAAAATTCGTTCAGCAGTTCTTCCAGCCGCTCGCGGCGTTTGTGGCGGTCAGGTTCGATGATTTCCAGGACGGCCAGGATGTTGTCCTGCACGGACAGGCCGCGAAAGATGGATACCTCTTGCGGCAGATAGCCGATGCCCAGGCGGGCGCGGCGGTACATCGGCAGGGGGGTGACATCGCGACCGTCGATCAGAACTGAGCCGGATTCGGGGCTGACTAGGCCCGCGATGGTATAAAAGCAGGTGGTCTTGCCCGACCCATTGGGGCCAAGCAGGGCGACAACCTCGCCCCGCGCCAGATCGAGCGAGACATCGCGCAGAACGAGGCGCTTTTTATAGCTTTTGCGCAGGTTGCGGACCTGCAACCCCGAGGCCCCCTGGGTGACGATCAGCGTGGGGGGCTGCATCAGTCGTTGCCGGGGGTGAAGATGGTTGTGACCCGGCCCGACATCGTGCCGGTGCCGGATTTCAGGCTGAGGGTCAGCTTTTCGCCGGACAGGGCCGCCGCCCCCTGGGTCAGCACCACCTTGCCGATCAGGACCAGATCGCCGGTGTCGGGGCTGTATTCGGCGCTGTCCGCCGTGGCGGCGTCGGTGCCGGCGGCCAGGGTGACGCCGCCATCGGCGCGCAGGCTCTGGATCGCGCGGTTGTCGGCGGAATAGGTGATTGTGACCTCGCCGGCCTGAAGCCGCATGTCGCCCTGAACCACGACGACATTGCCGCTGAACGTGGCGGTGCCGGTTTCCTGATTGACCGAAAGCTGATCGGCATCGACCTGAACCGGCTGCGATATGTCGGTCTTGAGGCCGGCAAAGGCGACGTTGGTGCCCTGGGCGTGCCCTGCCGAGGCAAGGGCCAGGCCGAGGCACAGCACGGCGGCCGTCATGATCGTGGGGCTGGGCATCACTCTTTGGTCCCTTGGGTCGTCGGTTGGTATATCATGCGAACGCCGCCTTTGAACACCAGAACGTAGCTGTCCCCGACCAGACCCAGATGCATCTCGCCCGCCTCGATCTGTCCGGCCGGGCCGGTCGCCTTGATCGGGCCGGCGGTGTCCAGGCTGGTGCGGTCCAGCGCGACCGAAATGGTGTCGGTCGTGATCAGATAGCCGGCCGAATTGCTGACGGTGACGCCGCTGCCCAGAACCATCTTTTGGCCGCTGTCATCCAGATAGGCCCCGGCGGCGGCAAGGTCGGTGCGGGCGCCGTCAGGGGTTTCCAGAACCCCGACGAGTCCGCTGATCAGGCCCGGCGTGATGCCCTCGGCAGGGCCAAGGCGGGCTTCCTGCGCGCGCAGGGTCAAGGCGGCGCCGTCGGTCGTCATCCCGGCAAAGTTGGGCAGGGTCAGGCGGGGTTCGCGCATCAGATCATTGATATCGACATCGGCATAACGGATCGCGTCATCGGGGTTGATGCTGCGGGACACCATGAACAGGGTCGAAAGGATGGCCAGGGCGCTGAGCGGCAGCAGGATCTTGAGCCAGAAGACAAGCCTGGAGTGCAGGTTGTCGGGTCTGGCCCAGGCCATCAGGCCACCCCCGCGCGCAGCAGGTCGTGGATGTGCAATATGCCGAGGGCGCCATTGCCGGTGGTGGGATCGACGACGAACAGGCAGGTGATCTTGTGGTCGTTCATCACGGCAAGCGCCTTTTCGGCCAAAGCGTCGGGCGGCACGGTGCGGGGGGCGCGGGTCATCACGGCGCCGGCGGTCATGCCCAAAAGCCCGTCCATGTGGCGGCGCAGGTCGCCATCGGTCACGATGCCGATCAAGCCGCCGGTCGCATCGGTGATGCCGGTGACGCCAAAACCGGACCGGCTGATCGACAGCAGTGCCTCGCTCATCGGGCTGGTGTCGCGGGTCAGGGGCAGGTTGGTGTGCATCAGGTCGCGCACCTTGAGCAGTTTGGCGCCCAGTTTGCCGCCGGGGTGGAACATGCGAAAATGTTCGGGCGTGAAGGCGCGATGCTCCATCAGCGCAATCGCTAGGGCGTCGCCCAGAGCAAGGGTCATCGTGGTCGAGGTGGTGGGGACGATGCCGGTGCCGCAGGCCTCGGGCGCCTCGGGCAGCAGGATGGCGACGTCGCATTGCCGCATCAAGCTGGACCCGGCCCGCGAGGCGACGCCGATCAAGGGAATGTTGAAGCGGCGGGTGTGGGCGATGATATCGGCCAGTTCCGGGGTTTCGCCCGACTTGGACAGGACCAGGGCCACGTCGCCTTCGGTCACCATGCCAAGGTCGCCATGGCTCGCCTCGGCCGGGTGGACGAACTGGGCGGGGGTGCCGGTCGAGGCCAGGGTCGAGGCGATCTTGCGGGCGATGTGGCCGGATTTGCCCATACCGCAGACAATGACCCGGCCCTTGGCGGCGAGGATCAGATCAACCGCCTGGGCGAATGTGTCGCCTAGACTGGCCGACAGCAGGGTCAACGCCGCCGCCTCTTGCGTTACGACGCGGCGGGCGGTGGTCAGGAAATCAGTGGTGGAAGAGGTCATTCGGCTCCTCCCATCCCATCAGGTCCAGTTCGGACCGGGTCGGCAGAAAGTCAAAGCAACGCTGCGCCAGATCAACGCGGTCCTCGCGGACAAGGCAGACTTGCAGCGCGTCTTTCAGCCTGTGCAGATACAGAACGTCCGACGCGGCATATTCCTTTTGCGCCTCGGACAGGGTAACGGACCCCCAGTCGGAGGTTTGCTGTTGCTTGGACACATCCACGCCGACCATCTCCTGCAACAGGTATTTCAGCCCGTGGCGATCGGTAAAGGTGCGCACCAGTTTGGCGGCAACCTTGGTGCACCAGACCGGGGCGGTCAGCACGCCAAGGGCCTGTTTCAGCGCCGCAATGTCGAACCGGGCAAAGTGGAACAGTTTGATCGTGTTCGGGTCGGTCAGCAGCCGTTCCAGATTGGGTGCCGAGGTTTGACCGCGGGCGATCTGCACCAGATGGGCATGCCCGTCACCAGAGGACAGCTGCACCAGACACAGCCGGTCGCGCCGCGGGTCAAGGCCCATCGTTTCCGTGTCGATGGCAACCACGGGACCAAGGTTCAGGCCGGCCGGCAGATCGTTTTGATAAAGGTAGATGGTCAAGGTCGCATCCGATCCAGAAAGGGTTCACGTCGGATTAGCCGGGCGACGGTCGGGGGTCAACGTCCGTGGTCGCCCGCGACCGACAGAACATGGGCCATGACGGACACGGCCAGCGTCCGGGGATCGCGGCACGACGGGATCAGGCCAAAAGTGGGGCGCAGGCGGGCCAGATGGTCGGGTGCCACGCCCAAGGCCGTCAGGTCCGCCAACAGGCGGGTGCGGGCGCGCAGGCTGCCTTGGGCACCGACGAAAAAGGCGTCGGAGGGCAGGAATTGCGACAGAAGGCGCGCCTCGTTTTCGTGGTCATGAAAGAACAGGGTTATGGCGGTGCGGCGGTCGGGGGTGGGGCAGGTGTAGCTGCGGAAACTGTTGACGGTCTGGATGTTCAGCGGGCCGATGCGCGACAGGTCGGATTGCAGGCTTTCCTGGCCGAACAGGGTGACATCGTAGCCGGCGGCCTGGGTCATCAGGGCAAAGGACAGCGCCTCGACCCCATGACCATAGACCCAAAAGCGCAGTTCAGGGTCCAGGTTCACGATCAGACGGCTGGGGTCTGGCACATCGGACAGGGCCAGTGCGCCATCGGCCAGCCCGATGGACAGCGCTACGGTCTGGCGTTGCGCCCCAAGGTCCAACAGGCGGGTCAGCAGGGCGCGGTCGGGGTTGGGGATCAACAGGATCGACAATCCGCCGCCGCAGGGCAATTTCAGGTCAAAGAAGGGCGACCCGATGCCATAGCGCAGGGCCATCGACCGGCCGGTCGAAAGCGCCGTCTTGGCGTGGTCGGCGATGTCATCCTCGATACAGCCCGACGACAGCGACCCGGTGCGCTTGCCGTCAGGGGTAAAGGCCATCATCGTGCCGGTGTTGCGATAGGATGCCCCCTCGGTCGCGGTGATCACGGCCAGAACGCCATCAGCCTGCGATAGCAGCTTCAACGGAACCCGGTTGCTGGCGTATTCGATCATTCTGGCCCCCCTGCTGGCAGAACAGTGCCGCAAAGCCGTTGCGATTGGTAGGGGGGCCGTTCAGGCCGGACCGATCGTCGCACAGGTGCCCGTGACCTGCCAGCGATCATCAAGGATCAGCAGATCCTCGAGCCGCCGCCCGACGGGTTGGGCCAAATGCGCCGCGCCGATGACGCGGGCGGGTATGGTCACGGCCATGCGCAGGGCTGCATCGGGGGCAATGCCGACGACCGAAATCAGCCGGGCCACACTTTCGGCCATGGTGACATGCGCCCCGGCGAGGGAGCCTTCGCTGTTGACCAAGCGGCCGCCCTCCAGCCGGATCACGTCGCCATACAGGTTGAAATGGTCAGAGCCACCCACGGTGGGCATGGC
>CAMBWO010000019.1 GCA_945871285.1 Pseudorhodobacter antarcticus
CATGGATGAAAACCCCCATGATCAGACCCATCACCAGGTTCAGAACGGTGATCAGCAGTCCGGCGACGGCATCGCCCTTGACGAATTTTGAGGCGCCGTCGAGGGCGCCGAAAAAGTTCGTCTCGGCCAGTTCGCGTTCGCGGCGCAGCTTGGCCTCGGCATGGGTGATGGCGCCGGCGGCCATGTCGGCGTCAATGGCAAGCTGTTTGCCGGGCATGCCGTCAAGCGCGAAACGGGCGCCAACCTCGGCCATGCGGCCCGCACCTTTGGTGATGACCACGAAGTTGACGATCAAGAGGACGATGAAGACGACAAGGCCAAGGAGCAGATTGCCGCCCATGATGAATTCGGCAAACCCCTCGATCACATGACCGGCTGCATCGGTTCCGGTGTGGCCCTGCCCGATGATCAGCTTGGTCGATGACACGTTCAGCGACAGGCGCAGCATCAGTGACGCCAGCAGGATGGTGGGGAAGGCGGAAAAGTCGAGCGGGCGTTCGATGAAGAGGGTGACGGTCAGCATCAAGATCGCCAGCGCGAAGGACAGGGCAAGACCGATGTCCAGCAGAAAGGCCGGAACGGGCAGGACCATCATCAAGATCACGCTCATCAAGGCGAGGGCGAGCAGGATTGTGGGGCGGAACATGGAGGCAAGGTTCAGGCTGAGGCTGGACATCAGGAGCCCCCAATCAGGCGGCCACGGGCCAGTTGCACGGGAACCAGCGACCCGGCACTGCCCTGACCACCCGCTTGCAGCAGGGGAAAGCGGTTTTCGCGGGGCGGGGGTTCGACCTGATCCGGGATTTCAGGGGACAGGGGGCCGGCGAGCACGGCCTTGACCTTGGCCAGATAGGCCTCGGCCAGGTCGGCGGTGCGGGAATGATAGGCCGACACGGCGGCAGACCAGTCGCCGCTGTCCTGGTAAAGCTGCATCAGAAAACTGGCGGCATAGTCGGCGTTCTGGGTCGGGTCGAACATGTCGGTCAAATCGGCGAAGTTTTCGCCATGCCAGCGCATGTTGAGTTGAAAGCAGCCAACGTCAAAGGTGCCTGTGCCATCCGTCAGATGGGTGGTGGCGGCGAGAACGGCCTCGTCCTTGGTGGCGTAGAAAGTGCCCTGACCATCGGCGTTGATCGTCCAGGGCCAGGAGGCGCCGTTGCGGCCAGCCTCGACCCGGGTGATGGCAAGGAGGATGTCGATGGGCACCCCGCTGCGCTCGGCGGCCCGCTCGGCGGCCCGGTCGCAAGCGCTGACGGGGTCGGACGCGGCTATGGCCGGATTGAGAGCAGTGAGCGTCAGGGCGACGATGGCAGCAGGAATAGAACGGCAGATCATGGGCTTCACCCTTGCTTCAGGGATTCTCCCCTCAAGGCTCAGGCTAGAGCGCATAGGTTACTGAGCCGTAAGGATGATCGCTATTGCGTCAGCATCGTCGGAGATTTCACGCTGTCGAGCAGCGCAGTGATTGCGTCCCGGGTGCCGGAGCTGGAGTCCAGCAACGCGCGGCTTTCGGCGAGGGGTCCGGGGGGCAAGGCCGCCGGATCCGCGGGCGGTGTGTTGGGCGTGTCGATCACGGATTGCGCGGCAGCTTTCCAGACATCTGGACCTGCGGCGGCAAGGGCGTCCCAATCTTGCAGGCGGCTGAGGGCGCGCCAATGGTCCTCGGTCATGCCGGCGGTTTCAAAAAGAGCGGACAAGGCGCGTTCGTCGCCCAGTTGTCGCAGGGCATCGACCTTGACGGGAAAGGCGGCGGGCGAGGTGTCGTCGCTGAGCGCCTCAAGCGCCGCGCGGGGTTGACCGAGGGCCAGAGCAACCCGGGCGGCCAGCAATGTTGGCGGCGCCTCGGCCAGATCCAGCCAGCGTCCGGCCTGATCGGCAAGACCCAGGGTCAGCATACGGGTGGCGATCAGCGACGCGCTGGCAGAGGCGGCCGGCGGAGGCGGCTCGCCGGGTGCCAGAGTGGCTATGGTCAACAGCGCCGATTCGGGCCCTGCGGTTGCAAGGATTTTCCAGAAGGTCGGGGCCGCCTCGGGGTCGTGGTCGATGCGGTCACGCGCCAGGTCGAAATCCCCTGACGCCGCATATCCGAGCGTGAGGGCATGGGCGTATTCCGCCTCTTTCGGGCCACCCTCTTGTTCCTTGGCATAGCCTTCCAGGCTTTTCACCTGTTCAAAGCTGACCTCCTGGCCAAGTTCGGCCCGCTGCACGACCAGCTTGGCCAGGGCTTCGGCGGTCAGCGGGCCGGATTCGGAGGCGACCTCCTCCAGCAGCGCCTCGCTGGCGCTGGGCGAGCCGCCGGCGCTTTCGATGGCGGCCTGCATCAGGGCGGTTTCAGGGCCAGGTTCGGACGTGCCCCGCAGAACGGCATCGCGCAGCGTGATGGCAGTGTTGAGGTCCTGCATGGCCAGAAACCGGTCCACCAGCAGGGGGCCGAGTTGGCGCCGCAGATGACCGGGCAGCGCCGAAAAGGACCGCAGGACCGCCGATTTTTCAACTTGGTCCGCCGCGAGGATTTCGGGATCGGCCAGAACGGCCCAGAGCGCGGCTGGGGTGTCGCAGGCGGCCATGCCGGCAAAGGCGGGTTGCGGGTCGGCCTCTCTGTCAAGGATGCGGGACATGCTTTGCCAGATGGCGGCATCGGCCTGTTCCGTGGGAAAGGCGCGCAAAAGGGCGCGGGCTTCGGCCCCAAAGCCGATGTTGAGGTAGAAGCGAACGGCGCGTCTGACGGCCTCGGCATCTGGCAGGTCGAACTCTCCGGTCAGGCCGGACATGACGGGACCGATCTGGTCGATGACCGGTGTCTCCTGGGCCCATGCCGCAATATCCAGCGCCGCATCCGGGATGCATTCTGCGCCCTTGGCCGTCAACGGTTGGGCACCCTCGCCCTTTTGACGGATCAGCAGGTTGGGGTCGTCGCCAAGCCGGATTTCGACGGAAGGGTTGCCGTCGCCTGTGCCATTCGCGGTGGTCTTGCCGGGATTGGCCATCTCGACCATGCCTTGCGAGGCGCCCAGGCTGAGTTGTTCGATCAGCGATTGCCGCAGAGGTTCGAGGTCGATGTGGAGGGACGACGGTGGCGCAAGGGTTGGCAGGCCAGTGGTGTCGCGGGGTTCGAGCAGCGCGGCGGTCCAGTCGTAGACGGGCAAAGGACCCGGATCGGCAGTCCCCTCGTCGGTGGGCTGTGACGGGCGTTTCATCGGGCGAACCACGGCGGGGGCGGCCAGATCGGCAACAGCCTTGCCGTCCAGCGGCTGTTCAAAGGACGATCCCTTGGGCGGCTGGCCGTTGCGGATGTCGATCACGACGGTCCCCGGGCGAAACTCGAACGGCATGGCAAAACAGGCGCAGGCGATGCTGAAATGCAGCGCCCCGTCGGCAGGGTCGGCCCAGATCGCAGCCAGCCGATCCTTGCCGATCAGGTCAAAGACGCCGGACAGGTCATATTGCGCGGCCCCCGTCTCCAGTTGCATCGCGTAGCCATCGGCTGTGCGCCCCATCACCCAGTTCACCGGGCTGCCATATTCGACCACGATGCGGGTGAAATCGGCATGATCACCGCTGGTAACCCGGACAGCCTGCGCCAGCACCGGGGCGGCGAAAAGCAGTCCGACGAGCAGGTAAGCAAGGCGCAACATCACGCGGCGGTATCCTGTTTCAGACCACGCAGCACCTCTTCGACATCGGCGAAGCTGGGGCGGACATGGTGGGGGGTGTTCTGGCGCCCAACCTCGATGCAGATGTTGGGCGGGTGGCGGTGGAGGTTGGCGATCAACACCTCGCGGATAAGCTGATGAAAATGTTCATCCTCTGCGACGACGGCGCTGATGCGGGTCGCCATCGGGCCGACAAAGCAATAGGCCATGAACACGCCCAGAAACGTTCCGACCAGAGCGCCACCGATCATGCCGCCGAGAATCTCGGGCGGCTGGTCGATCGAGCCCATCGTCTTGATTACGCCCAGAACCGCCGCGACAATGCCGATTGCCGGAAGCCCGTCGGCGATGGTTTGCAGGGCGTGGCTGCCGTGCATCGCGTGATGGTTCGCCTCCTCCATCCTTTTGTCGAGCACCTCCTCGACCTGATGGGGGTCGTCATAGTTCATGGACGCGGCACGCAGGGTGTCGCAGATGAGTTCCACGACGTTGTGGTCATGCTGAATTTTGGGATAGCGGCCAAAGATCGTGGATTCGCCGGGGTTTTCGACATGCTCCTCCAAGGCGACAGGATTGGTTCGGGCAATTCTGACGAGGTCAAACAGGAGGGCAAGCAGATCGCGGTAGTCGGCGGGTTTCCAGTTCGGGCCCTTGAACACCTTGCCGATGTCCTTGGCTGTCTGTTTCACGATCGAAAGGCTGTTGCCCAACAGAAAGGACCCCGCCGTGGCACCGCCGATGATGATCATTTCATAGGGCAGCGAGTGCAGAATGATCCCCATCTTGCCGCCGGCAGCGACGTAGCCGCCAAACACCATCACAAAGATCATTATGATTCCAACGATGCCGATCATGCGCGGTTCCTTGGTTCAGGGTGCTGTGCCCAACTCTGCCACCGGCGGGTTAACAAAGGCTGAGGTTCAGGTCTTGGGCGCCGTCGCATTCCGCCCCGCAATCAGAACCGAGATCGAATAGGCCTTTTCCGGCTTCATGCCCGCAAGGACCTGGGCCGCGATTTCGGGCCGCATCCGGCCCAGGAAGCCTGCGGCAAACTCGGGCGCCATGGTTTGAAACAAGGCTGCGGCGTCGGTGGGGCGCATCGCCTCGTAGACGGCGGTCAGGCGGGCGAGGTCTTTTTCCGCAGCCCCGTCCGCGATGGTCAGCGTGTTTTTCAACGCCTCCTCCGCCGACTGAAGCTCGGCCAGACGTTTGGTGATGGCCTGGTCGGCCAGGGCTAGGGCTGCCATCCGTTCCTCAAGCGCGAGCTCCTGCTCTCGCACATAGGATTCGCGGCCGACCAGAGCCTCGGCCAGAGCGGCCGGGGGCACCGGGCAATCAAGCGGGGTCGTGGGGTCGTCTTCGGTGGCATTGGCCATGGCGGCGCCAAGCCCGGACCCGATGCGCAAAGCCCCCGAGGAGGCGAGGACCAGTGCAAGGATCACAAGGGCCCCACGGCCCGATTTGCGGCGTGGCGTCTTCATTCGGCAGCCTCCAGCCCGGCACGGGGTGGCCGTCGGCGCACGAAGCGGAGCTTTCGGTCACCCTCCTCCTCCTCGTCGACGGGATGGGCCTGATGCGATTCGGGCTGCGGCAGATCGTGCATCGAGGCCAGCAGAAGCTCGATATGCGCGGCGACGGCTTCGCCACGGGCGGTCAGGTTTTCAAGGCTGGACGCAGAGCCGGTGGCGGCGCTGCGGGCGCGGTCCAGCGCCTTGGTCATGTCATCAACCTGCGCGGACAGAACGGCGATGGCACTGCCCATCCCGCTTTCGAGGGTTGTGAATTTCTTGAGGCGATTTGACAGGACAAAACAGTAGATCGCTGCGCCAAAGGCCCCCAAGGACAGCAGAATATCGGAGATCAGGTTCATTTCCGCGCCTTTCAGTTGAGGACGAATTCGGTGACAAGCAAATCGCGAACGCGCCCCTCACCCGTCACGATCTGGATACGGCGCAGCATCTGTGACCGCAGGCGCACAAGGGCATTGGGGTCGCCCAGTTCCGACACTTCGACCGCGCGCAGATAGCCGTTGAGCACATCCAGAATCCGCGGCGTCAGCAGGACGACATCGGCCTGATAGGCCAGATTGACCTCGAGCTGGGCGGCAAAGCGCAGATGGGTGTTTGACGCCACATCCCCAAGCGTGATCGTGACCGGTTCCAGCGGGACAAAGGCGATGGCCGGCAGTTCGCCGACATGCTCGGCCTCGGACTCGGGGGGTGCGTGACCCAGGATCAGGCCGGAATAGACGGCATAGAAGCCGCCCCCCCCCAGAACCAGAAACAGCACCAGCCCCAGGATCAGGGGCAGCTTTGATTTCTTTTTCGGTGCCGCATCCTGCGACATATCAGCATCGGCCACCGGTCACCTCCGTCCTTGCTGCATGACCGAAGATAGACCCGTTCTTACTAACTTATTGTTAAGCGGCATCAGCCAATGTCGCCACCAGAAGCGGCAGAAGCCCCTGGACGGAGAAGACAGTGCAGAACTTGCTGGAGTTGTGGACGAACCTGAGCAACCGCCGCCGGGCCATTGTGGTCGGCGCAACGCTGGGGATGTTTCTGGCGGTTCTGGGCCTGGCCCGCATGGCGGGAACGCCCAACATGGCCTTGCTTTACTCGGGTCTGGAAAGTGCGGCAGCTGGCGACGTAATTGCCGCCCTGGACGCACAGAACGCTGTTTACGAGGTGCGCGGCGATGCAATCTATGTCGACGATTCGCAGCGCGACAACTTGCGCATGGTTCTGGCCGGTCAGGGTTTGCCCGCAACGGGCGGCACGGGGTATGAGCTGCTTGATTCGCTGTCCGGTTTCGGCACGACATCGCAGATGTTCGACGCCGCCTACTGGCGTGCCAAGGAGGGCGAGTTGGCCCGGACCGTTCTGGCCATGCCAGAGGTCAAATCCGCACGGGTTCACATCGCGCAGGCCCCCACCCAGCTGTTTCAGGAACAGGGCAAGCCTACGGCCAGCGTGACGGTTGTGACGAATGGGGGCGCGATCACACCCATGCAGGCCAAGGCGTTGCGGCATCTGGTCGCGGCCGCCGTGCCGGGGATGCAACCAGATGACGTTGCCGTGATCGATTCTGTTGCGGGGCTGATCCCTTCGGACAGCGACGCGGCCGCCCCCAATACCGCCGGCGACGCCAAGGCAGAGGAGATTCGCCAGAATGTCGAGCGGTTGCTGGCCGCCCGTGTCGGGCCCGGCAAGGCGGTGGTCGAGGTGAACGTCGACGTCGTCACCGACCGTGAGGAGGTGAACGAACATACTTTTGACCCGGCCGGCCGTGTCGCCATCTCGACCGAGACGCAGGACAAATCAGGGTCCAGCAACGGGACCGATGGTAATGTCACTGTCGCCTCCAACCTGCCCAACGGTGATGCCGGGGCCGGCGGGTCGAACCAGAGCCAAACCACGGAGAAGCAGGAGCGCGTCAACTATGAGGTGTCCGAAACCAGCCGCCAGATCATCAGGGCCCCCGGCTCGATCCGCAAGGTTTCGGTCGCAGTGCTGGTCGATCAGGAGACTGTGGTGGCAGCAGACGGGTCGGTGACGACGCAACCGCGCAGCGAGGCGGAACTGGCCACACTGAGCGAACTTGTCGCCTCGGCCGTCGGTCTGGATGAGGCGCGGGGCGATGTGTTGACGCTGAAATCCCTGCCGTTCCAGCCACTTGCCATTGATGGCACGCTGGTCGAGGCGGGGATGTTCGGTCCCTTTGCCAGCCTGAACCTGATGTCGATCATCCAGCTTGCGGTGCTGTCTCTGGTGGCGTTGATCCTGGGGTTGTTCGTGATCCGGCCCATCCTGACCTCGGGCAGCCGTGGCGCGGCGCAGCGGGATGCGCCCTATGCGCCGCTGGCTCTGCCGGGTGGCACTGATGGGTCCATGGCCCTGGATGGCGAGATTGACGATCTGGCCATGATGATGATGCCGGCAACCGCCGACTTTGACGAGCAGGTGGCCGCGATGAACGGCGTGGACACCGACCCGGTCGCCCGCCTGCGCCGCCTGATCGAAGAGCGGCAGGCGGAATCGATCGAGATCCTGCGCAGCTGGATGGAACATGATGAGGAACCTGCCTGATGGCCCTGAAGCTTGAGGTTTTCGACACCGAGGAAAAGCCGACCAAGACCCAGACGGTCGTGCTGGACCGCGTGGCCCTGGAGGATGAAAAACTCGCCTCTTATGACACCGGCTATCGGGCGGGTTGGGAAGACGCCAATGCCGCGCAGTCGGATGACCAGACCCGGATCGGCGCGGACTTGGCGCGCAATCTGCAAACTCTGGGCTTCACCTACCACGAGGCGCGCTCTCATATCCTCAAGGCGATCGAGCCGCTGTTGGTGCAGATCGTCAGCCAACTGCTGCCTGAAATTGCCCGCGAAACGCTTGCGCCCTTCGTGCTGGAAACCTTGATGCCGCTGGCCGAGGGGTTGGGGGATGCCCCGGTGACGCTGGTCCTCAACCCGGCCGCACGTGCGCCGGTCGAGGCCCTGCTGGAACAGGCCACCGGGCTGCCCGTCACGATCGAGGAAGAGCCAACGTTGGGGGAGGGGCAGGTCTATATCAGGCTTGGGTCCGTCGAAACCCAGGTCGACCTCGACAAGGCCACTGCCGACATTGCAGCCGCGGTGCGCGGATTCTTCGATCTTCCCGGAAAGGACAGACCCAATGGATGACCCAGCTGACAACAACCCCTTCGCCCAAGTGCCCATCGAGGTGACGATCTCGGTCGGCAGGGCCCGCCCGATGGTCCGCGACTTGCTGCGACTGAGCCGCGATGCCGTTCTGGCCCTGGACCGGCGGGTCGATGACCCGGTCGAGCTTTATGTCGGCGACCGTTTGATTGCCCGAGGCGAGTTGGAGGAGCTGGAGGGCGATCAGGCCGGACAGCTCGCCGTCCGGTTGACCGAAGTGGCCAATCTGCGGGGCGGCCTGTGAGGCGCATCCTTGCCGCATCGTTTGTGCTGAGCGTGATTGCCTCGCCCATGCTGGGGCAGGCATTTTCGGTCGACCTCGGCAAGGATAACGCCCTCGCAACCCGGTCGATCGAGTTATTGGCGCTGATCACGGTGCTAAGCATCGTGCCCGGCCTTGCCGTGATGGTGACGTGCTTTCCGTTCATCGTCACGGTCTTGTCCATCCTGCGTCAGGCCATCGGGTTGCAGCAGTCGCCGCCCAACATGGTGATTGTCAGCCTGGCCCTGTTCCTGACCTGGTTCGTGATGGACCCGATCTTTACCGAAGCCTGGCAGAACGGCGCACAACCATTTTCCGAAGGCACCATCGACGTACAGCAGGCGATTCCGCTGGTTCTGTCGCCCTTTCGCACCTTTATGGCCGGCCGCACCGACCCGGAAACCTTTGCCGCCTTGCAATCGTTGCGCCCCGCCGATGTCGCGGCGGCGGTCGATGCGCCGTTGTCGCTTTTGGTGCCCTCTTTCATGCTGTCCGAAATTTCGCGGGCGTTCGAGATCGGGTTTCTGATCTATTTGCCGTTCCTGATCATCGACCTCGTCACGGCGGCTATCCTGATGTCGATGGGCATGATGATGGTCCCGCCTGCTGTGGTGTCATTGCCCTTCAAGCTGGCGTTTTTCGTGGTGGCAGATGGGTGGTCCCTGATTTCTGGCGCGCTGGTCCGCAGCTATTTCTGAGGCGGGTCGATCGCCAAGGCCGGGGACCGCAAGGATCCCCGGCTTTTTCCTCAGTTGACCACGAACTCGGCATGCAGCGCGCCAGCTGCGTTGATGCTTTTCAGGATGTCGATCATGTCATGGGGCGCCACGCCCAAGGCGTTCAAGCCGGCCACGACCTCGGACAGGTTGGCGCTGCCTTTGACCTCGGCCAAGCCAGTGCCGGGCGCAGTCTGGATGTCGGCAGAGGTGCGGGGCACGACGACCGTTTCGCCCTCGGCGAAGGGGTTGGGCTGAACGACCATGGGGGTTTCGTCGATCCGCAGGGTCAGGTTGCCCTGAGCGATGGCGACACGGCTGATCCGGACATCCTCGTCCATCACGATAGTGCCAGAGCGTTGATCGACAACCACACGGGCGCGGCTTTCGGGTTCAACCTCAAGATTCTCCAGCCGGGCGATGACATGGGCGGGGGAGTTCAGATGGGTCGCATCCATGTTCAGGCTGACGGTGCCAGAATCCTCCATCCGTGCGACATGGCTGCCAAACTCGCGGTTGATCACCTTTTCAATTCGTTCGGCCGTGGTGAAATCCGGCGATCGCAGGGCAAGGCGGATCGACCGCAGTTGCGTGAAGTCAAACGACACCTCTTGTTCGACATGGGCGCCGCCCGGAATCACGCCCGCCGTAGGCACGCCCTGGGTGACCCTGGCTGCGTCTCCTTCGGCCACGATGCCGCCGGCGATGATGGACCCCTGCGCGACGGCGTAAATCTCGCCATCGGCGCCGTTCAGGGGCGTCATGATCAGGGTGCCGCCCAACAGGCTTTTGGCGTCACCAATGGCGGAAACCGTGACGTCGATCCGCCCACCCGCCCGCGAGAACGGCGGCAGCGAGGCGGTGACGAAAACGGCGGCCACATTCTTGGGCTGAAACTGTTCGCCAGTGACATTGACCCCCAGACGTTCCAGCAAGTTGGACAGGATTTCCTCGGTGAAGGGCGAGTTTCGGATGCCGTCGCCCGTGCCGTTCAGCCCGACCACAAGGCCGTAGCCGACCAGATCATTCGCGCGGACCCCATCAAATTCGACCAGATCCTTGATCCGGATCGGGCCGGCATAGGCGGGGGTGACAAGACCGAGGGCCAGAAAGCAAAGAGCCAGAGGGAGCGTTTTCAAAGGAAATTCACCAGGCTGAGGCGCGACATGCGCGAGGTTATTGCAAAGAGGGTTTCCAGCTGGGTCTGGGCCTCTTGCAGTTTGGCGGCGGTTTCATAGGGATCGACCGACAGCAGGCCCAGCCGCGCGGTTTCCAGCGCCGATTTCTGAGCATCGTTCTGGACGCCTGCGTTGACGATGCTGGCCTCGACCGTACCCAGACGGGCGGCGAGTTCGGCAAAACCGGTCTGCGACGAGGCGAGGCTTTCGCCAGCCCGCTTGGCCAGATCGGCGCGGGCCACGTCGCTGCCACCCAGGGCGCCGCGTTGCAAAAGGCTTGCCATGGCCAGGCCCTTGATCATCGACATGATGGCGGGGTCCTGCGCCGTCACCTCGATCTGGACCTGCTGATCGGGGCCGACCGACACCGGATCCATGGCGGCCCCACCTTGATACACCAGGGCGGCAAAGCCCCCCGGATCGGCAAACCAATCGTTGACGGCGGTTTCGACATCGGCCGAAGACAGCGCCCCGACGATTGCGGCATCCAGTGCCAGCATCATCGTCTCGGTCGGGACGACGGCAGAGGTGTTGGTGGCAACCCCGGCGAACAGCGAGCGCTCCCCCATGCGGGTGTTCAGGGCTGCCATTGCGCTTTGCAGCCGTTGGGTGGCGTCAAACCCCAGAGTGTTGATGCGCGAGGGCGAGTTGCTGGTGGCCGCAGCCAGAAGGGACGAGCTGAACGACGAGGCGCCGTCCGATATGCTGGTCAGCGCCACTTGCATGTGATTGGCGACCATTCCGGTTTCGGTGGTGACCGACCGATAGGCCCGCAGCTGGGTCAACGTCGCCTCGATCCCGGCAAGGGGGACATAATCGCCGTTCAGGCGTTCGGTCTGGTTGCGGACTAGACCCGTGACCGCCTCATCCGACAGGGTCTGAATGGCGTCTTTCAACGTCGCATTGCGGCGGCTGAGGATCAGCGATTGCGAGCGATCACCGACAGAAAGTTGGGTCATGGTCAGATATCCAGCAATCGTTGAATCATTTCGCCCGCCATTTGGATGACCTTGGCATTGGCGGCATAGGCCTGTTCGATTTGCAGCAGTGCTTGCATTTCCTGGTCGGTGTCGACGCCATTCTGGGCCTCGATCGATTCAAAGGTTTCAAGGCGGGTTCTGGCATAGGCGGCCTCGCCATCGGCCGAAAGGCGGCCGGTGGCGGCGGCGGACAGAAGGTCACTGGTAAAGGTCGAAAAGCTGCGCTGCCCCGCCATGAAGCCGCCCGAAGCCGGTTCGCGCTGGCCGGTCAGGGTGGCGCGCAGGGTGGTCAGCAGCGCGGTGGCACCGACCGGGCCGGGAGTGGTGGCGCCCAACCCTTCGCGCAGCCGCCACAGGGCCCCGCCCTGCGCCGGATCGGCGGCGGCGTTAAGCCGAAGCCGTTGCGACAGGCCGACCTCGGTCACGGGGTCAAAGGTGGCACCGGCGTCGGTGAACAGGCCCGGATCGCCCGGTTCCCGTGTCGCATCGACGCCCGGATCGGAAAACCGTTCGACCAGATCGCGCGCCAGGGCGTCAAGCTGGGCCTGGGCCGTCACGGCAAGCTCATCCCGGACGGCGAAGTTTGCCCCCAGAGTGCCGCCCAGGATCACCGATTTTTCACCGGATGTGGCGATCGGCTTGCCGTTCAGGGTCAGCCCCGACAGGCCGGTGCCATTGGTCACATAGGGGTTGACCGAGGTTGATCCATTGAACCCGAAAACTGCGGGGATGCCGTCCAGCAGAACGGCGCCCCTGGGTGTATACAGCGAGATTGACCCGTCATTCTGCTGCACCTCGCGGATCGGCAGGATCTTGGCGATCTGGTCGACGACCTGTTGGCGCTGATCTTGAAACGCGGCTGTATCCTGCCCCAGCCCAGAGCCGCGGCGGACCTGAACGTTCAGCTTGACCAGGCGTTCAAGCGCGGTGTTCAGCTGATCGACGTTGTTCTTGATTTCGGCGTTGGCCACGGTGCGGGCCGATTGCACATCGCGAGAGGCAGCGCCGATCTGGGATGCCAGGGCCTTGGCCGTGCCCAGAACGGCGGAAAGCCGGGGTTCGGATTCGGGGTGCGACCCGGCTTCGGTCAGGGCCGCCTCCAGCGCCGCGACTCGGCCGTTCAGGGAAAAGGCCTGATCAGGGGTGCCGATGGTCTGTTCCAGCCGGCGCAGAAAGACCGCCCGCGTGTCAGCATCGCCGGCGGTCGATTGTGACAGCCGGCGGTCGCCGAGCAGCGGCAGATCGACCGAGCGCCGGACGCCGACGACCAGCACGCCCTGCCCCTGGGTTCCGACCGTGCGCGCCGTCAGTTGGATCTCGCGCCGCGCATAGCCCGGCGTGGTGGCATTGGCGATGTTGGACGACACCAGTTCGGCCGCCTTGGCCGAAGCGGTCAGCCCGGACAGCGCGCTGGACAGGGTGCCACCAATGCTCATTCACGCCTCCCTGGATCAGCGCTTGAGGTTCGTGGTTTCTTGCAGCATCTCGTCCACCGTCTGGATCACCTTGACGTTCGAGGAATAGGCTCGCTGGGTGGTGATCAGATTGGTCAGCTCCTGGGTGACGTCGGTGGTCGATTGTTCCTGCGAATAGCCGATCAGCTTGCCCGTCGGACCATCGCCGGAATCCCACAGATAGAACGGGCCGGAGGCGGCAGAAACCTGATAGGTCTGGTTGCTGGACGAGGACAGGCCGTTGGGGTTGGGAACATCGACGACCGGGATCTGATAGATCGTCTTGGAAAACCCCTGGTCATAGTTCGCATGCAGTCGACCGTTGTCGTCGATATCGACCGAGACGAGGCGGGCAACCGGTGTGCCGTTGCTGGCCTTTCCGATGGGCGCGAAGTTTTCGGACAGCTGGGTCATACCGCCAGTTGCCCCGATGGTGCCGATATTCAACTGAACGATTCCGCCACCAACTGTCAGAGGGATAGCCCCGGTCGAGCCGTCATAATCGTCACCCGTGACCGTGGTCACTGTGGCCAGGGTGCCACCGGCCCCTTGGGTATCGTCAAAGGTCAGCGTGTATTCCGCAATTTCGGCCCCGTCCGAGGCGCTGTCGGAAATCGCCATGTTCCAGGTGTTCGAATAGCCCGAGGTCGGCACCGATGGCGTGAAGATATAGGTCAGGGTTTCCTGCGTTCCCAGGTTGCCGGTGTATTGCACCGACATCTCGAAGGTTTCGCCATCGGCCCCGGCCAGGGTTGATGTTGCGGGCAGGTTCGCGCCCAGCTGAATCATCGTGGTCGGGTTGGCGACATATTGGTTCTGGTCCAGGCGGACAGGCTCCAGCCCCGACATGCTGTCGCGTGGGAAGTTGCCCAAGGACCCGTCCGGATTGGCAGGCCAGCCCATCAACACCTGACCGGTCGAGTTGCGCAGCACCCCATCGGCATCTGCGCGGAACGAGCCCGTCGTCGTCAGGGAAATCGGAAGGTCGCCGTCGGCGCGGTTGACAGCGTCAATCGTGGTGACGGCCATGAAACCGCGCCCGTCAACCGCAAGGTCGGTGGAGTTGTCGGTGCCGATCAGCGGTCCGCGTTCGTCAATCAGGCGCATCGAGGTCGATCTGACGCCGCCCGCCGAAAACGTGGTCGTGGTGTTGCCATGCACCACGACGGAATAAAAATCGGCCTGAACACGTTTGTAGCCAAAGGTTGAGGAGTTCGCGATGTTGTCCGCAATAGTCGCCAGCTTGTTCGCATTTGCGTTCAAACCGGCCACCCCCGCATTCAGCGAAGAGGAAATTGTCATCGATAGCGCCTTTCTGCAGCTCGACCTATGTGGGTTGACCCTGCGTGTTGCGCCTTAAGATTTGCCTAACGTCTAAAATCCATCCGGAAATTACCGGTCCGTTCGCAACAAGATCACCTCGATCCGGTTGTTCCGCACGGCAGAGGGATCGGCCGTCGCCGGCCTGCGGTCGGCATGGCCGCTGATCCGGGCCACGCGACCCGACCCGGTGCCGGCATCCTCCAGCAGTTTGCGCATGGATTGCGCCCGTGCGGCGGACAGGGGCCAGATCGGGTTGTTGCGGATCATCACGGGATAGGACCGGACATAGCCATCAACGGCAATCTCGTTTTCGGTCAGGTTCACCACCTCGGAAATCAGCTGGCTGATGCCGATCAGGGTTTGCGTGGGCACCTCAGAATCGGTCTCGAACAGGGGAGCATCGTCAAGATCAAAGATCTCGATCACCAGCCCCTCGTCGGTGACCTTGCTGACCACATGCGCCAGAAGGGTCTGCATGGTCATGCTTTCGCCGCCCTGGCCCTCGAGCACGCTTTGCAGCTTTTTCAACTCGTTGTCCTGATCGCCGGAGCTGTCGCCAACGGCGGGCCCCTCGGCGCCGCCGCCCTTTTTCTCATCCGAGGGGCTGCTGGCACTGCTGCCGGTGCCATTGTGCGAGAGTGTTTCATCGCTGAAGATGGAATCCCCGCCAAAGGCGCCGTCACCGCCCCCGGACACCCGGTTGATCGGAATCGTCGGATTGAAATAATCCGCGATACCCTTGCGTTGCTTTTCCGTCGTCGCACCCAAAAGCCACATCAGCATGAAGAAGGCCATCATGGCCGTCACAAAGTCAGCATAGGCCACTTTCCACGCCCCACCGTGGTGCCCGCCGCCGCTGACAACTTTCTTCCGCTTGATGATGACTGGCGCGGCACTACCCTGCCCGGCCATTCACACACCCCATAGTCACCCATGTTCAGGTGTACGGGATCGCCGTTAATCTGGCCTTAACCCGCGGGATTTTAGGCTTTAAAGGTTGTGCTATTGGGCGCCCAGACCAGCCGGGTGATGGCCTCGATTCCGATGGCGGAGTAATCGGCCAGAAACTGCTTGGCGGCCGAGCGGGTCAGCCCGGCCTCAACCCGCAGGGGCAATGCCTCCAGAAGGGAACGCATCGGAATCCCTTGCGCGGCGGGGCGGGTCATCAGGAAATCGGCAAACTCTTGCAAGTTAAGCGACCCTTTGCCCACAATCAGCAGGTCATGCCGCTGAAAAACCTGATTGACCCCGGCAAGGTCCAGGCTGGCAAACCGGGAGATGACCCGCTCCAGCACCCGCCGCTCCAGTCCCGAGCCCAAGGCATCCCCAAAGCCGCCCGTTGCGGCACCCAAAAGGCGCAGGTGGCGTTTGACATCGGTCTCGTCCTGCTCGGACAGGGGACTTTGTGCGAACAGATCATAGCGTGCGGTCCGGTGTTCGGACGTCATGGCGTGCACGCCCGGCAATTGCGACACCGCCCGACACAGGGCCTCGGCGCGGGGCAGGGGCAGATCGGTCAGGACCAGACCACAGGCGGTGTTGAACGATGTGGCGTCCAGACAGGTCAGCCCCATCCAGGCGTCCAGACGGGCCATCAGGTCGGGCGCGTGCTTGCTGTCCGTCAGCCGGATAGACAGATCGCAAAACTCATCCGGCGGCAAAGCCTCGACCGGTTGCAGCGCAACCCGCAAACCCAACGAGGTCAGCAAGGGCATCACCTGGCGCGCCTGCGACCGGCTCATGCGCGGGCTGAGCAGGCCATAGCCCTGATCCAGCACGGATTCGGCATATTGCTGCGACAGCCCCAACCGTTCGGTCAGCATCTGGGTCGCCAGCCCGGCATGGCCCGAGGTCGCCAGCAGCGACATCTGAACGTCATCTTCCACCAGTCGCGACAGCGTCATGGCCGTTCCCTCTGTTGAAATGACCCCCGGATTACGAGCCTGTTCTTTTTGTTCCGTGACAGTTCGACGCGGGCCGAACCCTGAAGCCAATATAAGCGCGGTTTCGCCGTTTCCAGAGGGGCAAATAGGAATGTTTTCGCCACAATCGTCGGCAGAATGTCGTGTGAACGGCTATCGTCACATCACGCACACCAACCGCAAGGCATCATAGACGGCGGCATGTATATTTCGCGCCTCGACAGCGTCACCGATTCGGAACAGTTGGAACCCGGCGGGGCCGCCGGTGCGGGTTTGCGGCTGCATGGCGATCAGCGCCTCATAGTCGACGGCGCCCAGGTTCACCGACTGTGGTTTCAGCGCGAAATAGACCTCGGCCAGCGGTTGGGTGCCATGGTTGACCACGACCTGATCGTAATGCGCGACCTTGCCCAGCTTCATGTAATCCGAGTCGATGGTCGCCTTGATCCGGTTGCCGTCCCGTTCCACCGAGGTCAGCCGGTAGGTGACGGTAAAGGTCACGTCCTTGTCCTGCAAAACCCGCATGTAGGGCACCAGGTTCATCGCCATCACATCGGGGGCAAAGCTGCGGTCGGGGGTCATGATTTCCACCTTGGCCCCAGCCTCGGCCAACAGTTGCGCGGCTTGCAGGGCGACATGGTCGCCGGCATCGTCATACAGCAGCACATTGGCACCCGGCTTGACGTCGCCCGACAGGATATCCCAGGCCGACACGGTCAGGTCATTGCCGCTGGCCAGGATGTCCTTTTCCGGCAACCCACCCGTCGCCACGATCACCACATCGGGGGTTTCGGCCAGCACATCTTCGGCCTCGGCCCAGGTGTTGAACCGGAACTCGACCCCAAGTGCGGCACATTGCGCCATGCGCCAGTCGGTGATGCCAATCATCTCGGCCCGGCGTTTGGTCTGGGCACACAGACGCACCTGCCCGCCTGCATCGGCGGCCGCCTCGAACACCACAACCCGGTGGCCGCGCTCGGCCGCAACCCGGGCCGCCTCCAAACCGGCCGGGCCTGCGCCGATGACGACCACCTTGCGGCGCGTTGCTGCGGGCTGGATGGTGTGGGGCAAATCCTCTTCCCGCCCGGTCGCCGGGTTGTGGATGCACAGGGCCATGCCGCCTTGATAAATGCGGTCAAGGCAATAGGTGGCGCCGACACAGGGGCGGATGTCCTGCTCGCGCCCCTCGATGATCTTGCGCACGATATGGGGGTCGGCCATGTGGGCGCGGGTCATGCCCACCATGTCCAACTGGCCCGAGGACACGGCATAGCGGGCCGTCGGCACATCGGGAATCCGTGCAGCATGGAAGGTGGGCAGGCCCACTTCGGCCCGCACGCGCCCGGCAAAATCCAGATGCGGGGCCGATTTCATGCCGTGGATCGGGATCACATCGGTCATCGCGGCATCGGTGAAGATGCGTCCGCGAATGATGTTCAGGAAATCGACCAGCCCGGAATCGCGGAACAACTTGCCCAAGGCAATGCCTTCGTCCGCATCAATCCCACCCGGCTCCACCTCATCCGCCGTATAGCGCATTCCCAGCAGAAACCGTTCGCCCACTCGTTTGCGACAGGCCGCCAGAACCTCCATCGCAAAACGCGCCCGGTTTTCCAGACTGCCGCCATAGGGGGCAGGCAGGGCGTTGGTGAAGGGCGACATGAACTGGTCCAGCAGGTGGCCGTAGCATTCGAACTCGACGCCATCCAGACCCGCCTCCTTCATCCGCTCGGCCGCATCGGCAAAGTCGGTGATGATGCGGTCAATGTCCCAATCCTCGATCACCTTGGGGAAGGCGCGGTGGCTGGGTTCGCGGGACGGACCGGCGCCGACCACAGGCAGCCAGTCGCCCTTGTCCCAACGGGTCCGGCGGCCCAGATGGGTCAACTGAATCATCACGGCAGCCCCGGCTTCGTGGCAATCGTCAGCCAGACGCCGCATCCATGGCACCACCTCATCCTTGTAGGCCAGAATGTTGTTGAACACCGGCGGGCTGTCTTTGGACACCGCTGCGGACCCCGCCGTCATGGTCAGGGCCACCCCGGCCTTGGCCCGCTCCAGATGATACAGCCGGTAGCGATCCTTGGGCATCCCATCCTCGGGGTAGGCTGGTTCGTGACTGGTCGTCATGATCCGGTTGCGCAGGGTCAGGTGTTTCAGCTGATAGGGTTGCAGCAAAGGGTCAGACGACATCAGGGCCTCCATTTGCGGTCAGACTAGGCCAAGACCGCCCGCGTTGAGGCGCAATTTGCGACATCGGTCGCGTTGATTTGTCAGGCCCCCTTGTGTCGCTGCCAGCCCATCCGGTCAAACAGCGCACCATAGCTTTGCGCCAGCGACCGGATGCCGGCACCGTCCACCGCGTCGTTGATGTCCCAACCCTTGTTGGCCAGGCCTAGGATGCGCGGGGCCAGCATCGGCTCCATTTCCTGGTCTTTGGTGGTGAATTCCGACCAGAAACAGCCCTGCACGCCCACAATCCGATCGGCGACATCCTCGGCCCCCGCAGGCACCGGTTTCCAACCCATCACATCCTCCAACGCGACATAGGCCGCCCAGGCCGCGCCCCAATCGTCGGGCGAATTCGTGTGGGCCATGTCAAAGTAAATCCGCTGCGCCGGACACATCACCACGTCATACCCCGCCCGCGCCGCAGCGATGCCGGGCCCCTGCCCGGTCCACGAGAAGAGCAGCGCGCCATGCCCCAACCCACCGTTCGAGCCTTTTGCCGCCTCCTCCCACGCCGCCGAGCGGATGCCGTGGTCCTGCAAGAACCCGCCCAGCCGCGCCATCATCCACCCTTGCACATCGTCCCGCGTCTGCAACCCATGCTGGGTCTTCAGCGCCTCAATCGCGGGCGATGCGCTCCACGCCGCGGGGGGCAATTCATCGCAACCCAGATGCAAGATGCCAATGGGGAACATCGCCGCGACCTCCAGCGCCAGCGGTTCCAGCAGCGCCCAGGTCTCGGGCATCGCCGGGTTCACCACGTTGTCAGGATAGCCATGCACCGACACTGCCATGGAATTGTCGCCGGGGTCGCGCATCCCATGCCGGGCAATGTTTAGGGCATAGCCGTGGGCGGGCACCTCGATCTCCGGCAACACCTCGATATGCAGGGTGCGGGCGCGGTCAACGATGCGGGCAACATCGGCCTTGGAATAGCTGCCACCGGCCCGGATGCCACCGCCATAGACACCCGGCACCAACTGCCCCTCACCCCGGATCGCCGTGCGCTGCCACAGGTCGGGGGCGCAGGTCACTTCGACCCGAAAGGCCTCGTCATCCGAGAAATGCCAGTGAAAGCGGTTCAGCTTCAACAGGGCCAGCAGGTCCAACAGCCGCAGGATGGTTTCCACCGAATAGAAATGCCGCGCACAGTCCAGATGCTGGCCCCGCCAGCCAAAGCGCGGCGCGTCGGTGATCGTGCCGCAGGGCAGGTTGCCCTGATGGGTTTCGCGCAGGGTCAACAGGGTCACGCCGGCCCGAAACAGACCTGCATCGCCGGACACCACGGCTGTCACACCTTCGGGCGTGATGGTCAGCACATAACCCTCATCGGGCAGAACAGGGTCTGTTCTCACGGTCAGCCTCACCCCGCCTGTCAGGAATGGCGCCAGGTTCATCCGCCCGGCCAAATCATCCACAGCCGCCAGCCTCGGGTCCTGACAGGCAAACCCGTCCACCGCGACGGTGCCCCCCATGGGCAGCCATTCGGTCGGCTGCGGCACCAACCGCAGCCCGGTAAAATCCGGCGCGGTTCTGGGCGGCGGCAGATCAACCCTGACCCCGGTTTCAATGCTGGGCAGCGGCACCGGCCCGGCCTTGGTGCGCAGATAGGGGCCAAGCGGCAGCCAGGCGCGGTTTTTCGGGGCAAAGCCCGGTTCTAGATAGGCCATCACGAAACGGACCGACCCGCCCTTGGGGATATCGGGCAGTGCCACTTCGGTATAGCCCGCAACGGCGCGGACCAGCGTCCCACCGGACACCACCCGCGACGGGACAAAGTTCGAACAGCAAAACACCGGTGCAAAAATCGCTGTATCAGAGCCTACTTCACAGTGAATCTCATTGCCCACGATGCGGGCATCAAAGGACAGGGTCATGGCTTGGGCTCCAACCGCAGTTCGGCTACGAAATCATAGATGTCAGACCGGTACAGGCCCCGCGTCAATTCGATGGGCCGCCCCGAGGGCAGATAGGCCGTCCGGTCGATCCGCAACGCCGCCGCGCCTTCCGGCAGGTTCAGCAACTGCGCCTCGGTCAGGGCCAGATTGACCGCCGTGATCCGCTGCACCGCCCGCGTCGGGGCATTGCCTTGGGCGCGCAGCACGTCATACAGCGAGGTTTCGACCCGTTCAGGATCGGCCAGAATGTCTTGCGGCAACGACGACCATTCCAGCGCCATCGGCAACCCATCCGCACTGCGCAACCGGTCCACCCGCGCGACCCAGTCGCCCCCAGCTAGGCCCAGCGCCATCTGTTCATCCGGCATCGGCAGGAACAGCCCGCGCCGCAGGATCTGGCTGGTAGATGTCTTGCCGCGCTGACGCATGTATTCGGTAAAGGACACCAGAGCCGACAGCGAATGCTCCAGCCGGGGCGGATGGGGGCGCACAAAGGTGCCAGACCCGCGCCGCTGCTCCAGCACGCCTTCCTGAACCAGTTTGGCGACCGCGTTGCGCACCGTCACCCGGCTGACATCGGCCAGTTCGGCCAGGTCACGTTCCGGCGGCAGTTGGGCATTCGCCTCCATCACGCCGGATTTGATGACAGAGGCCAGATGGCGATACAGCTGGATGTAGCGCGGCCCCTTGCCGGGGCGATACCAGCGGTCGGGCGCAAAAATCTGGTCGGGTTCGCTGGAGTCCATGTCCATCACATTGGTATTACTTTCTGCGATCAAACCAGACCACGCCACATAGAAGGACCCGATTTCATCCGGAAAACAAGTGTAAAATGCGACCTCTAGCAGATTTTCAACGGATTGGTATTATATAGGTAGCAATTTGCAGTCGACTTGGTATCATCCCCCTCACAAACAGATTCGGCCCCATGTTCAAGGGGCGGGACGATGCTCCAGGGGGATGAATGGCCGACATAACCAGCACTGCGGCACCCGCCGCTGCCAAAGCCAGCCGCAAAGGCCTGAGCGAAGCCTGGTTCGCCTGGGCCCTGATCGCACCTGCCCTGCTGTTCATTGGGGTCATCGTGGCCTGGCCGCTGGTCGAAACCGTGCGGCTGTCGTTCACCGATGCCGACCTCGGCGGTGAAAGCTGGGTCGGACTGGCGAACTATGAAAAGATGCTGTCGGGTGCCAAGTTCTTTGAAATTGTCGGCCGGACGTTCTTCTGGATGGTGCTGTCGGTTGGGTTGAAACTGGTCGTTGGCCTGATCGGCGCGACGCTGCTGAACGCCGCAATTCCCGGCCGCGCCCTGTTCCGCATGATGATCATGCCGCCTTGGGTGATCCCGATTGCGATTGGCTGCATCGGCTGGTTGTGGCTCTATAACGGCCAATTCGGCTTCCTGTCGGGCATGTCGCAGCGGTTGGGGCTGCTGGACGGGCCGTTCGAATTCCTGGCCTATCGCAACTCAGCCTTCTATGCCGCTATCGTCACCGATGTCTGGGTCGGCACGCCCATGGTATCGCTGTTTTTCCTGGCCGCCATGCAGGGCGTCAATCGCGACCTGTATGAGGCGGCCTGGGTTGACGGCGCCGGCCGCTGGTATCGGTTCCGCCGCATCACCATCCCGCAGATCATGCCGGTGATCGTGTCGATGGCGCTGCTATCGGCCATCTGGACCTTCAACAGCTTTGAAATCATCTACATCCTGACCCAAGGCGGCCCGCGCGGTGGCACCACGACCATGATCATCGACACCTACAAGACCGCCATCGGCAACTACAAGTTCGGCGAAGGTGCTGCCCGCGCCGTGGCGATCGTGGTGATCCTGGGGGTGTTCTCCCTCCTCTACCTCAAGGTTCTGGACCGGGTGAACAAGCATTACGGGGTCAAATAGATGCTGATGGACCGTTACACCCTGCTGCAAAAGATCGGCATCTATGCCGCCATCGCGCTGTTCTTGACCTTTATCCTGCTGCCCTTTGCCGAGATGTTCCGCACCAGCCTGTCGCCGATGAGCCACCTGTTCAGCCAGCCCTACAAGATCTGGGGCGACAACTTTTCGTTTCAGGCCTATTCAGACATGTGGGTCAAGGTGCCGCTGCTGGGTCGCTATATCTGGAACTCGATCTATATCGCGACGATGGTGACGGTGATCACCATGGTGTTCGTGATCCCCGCCGCCTACGCCTATGCCCGCCTTGATTTTCCGTTCAAGGCGATGTCGCTGGGTGTGTTCCTGTCGGTCAACATGTTCACCGGGGCGGTTCTGCTGATCCCGCTGTACCGCGTGATGCGGACCCTGAACCTGCTGAACACCTATTGGGCGATGATCGTGCCGGGGGTGGCCTTCCTGATCCCGACCGGCATCTGGCTGCTGCGCGGTTATCTGGAAAAGATCCCGAAAGAACTGGAGGAGGCCGCCTATGTCGATGGCGCCTCGCGTCTGTACACCCTGCGCCGTGTCGTGCTGCCGCTGGCCACGCCGGGTCTGATCGTGGTCGGCACCAGTATCTATATTGGCGCTTATGCCCAGCAATACCTGTTCGCCGTCACCTTCAACCAGGTGGCCGAACTGCAACCGCTGCCCGCTGGTCTAAACCAGTTCATCGGCTACCAGACTGTCGAATGGAACCAGATGATGGCAGCCGCCCTGACAGGCGTGCTGCCGGTCATGGTGGTGTTCCTGTTCTTGCAGAAATACCTCGTCGCGGGCCTGACCGCCGGCGCGGTGAAAGAGTGACCAGAGTCACCCCGAAACTCGAAACGAAACCAACCATGGGAGTCTACAATGAATAAAACCAAAACCCTGATGGTCGCTGCCGCCCTGATGGGCAGCTCGGCCCTCTCGGCCTCGGCGCAGGACCTGTCCTTCATCATGTGCGGCGACATCCGCCCGGCAGATCAGGCGACGATTGACCAGTTCCAGGTCGACAATCCCGGCGTCAAGGTCACGATGGAAGCGGTTCCGTGGGGCACCTGCCAGGACAAGTCGATGACCCTGGCCGCGGCTGGCGACCCGGTGTCGGTGGCCTATATCGGCTCGCGCACCCTGCTCAAATTGTCGGCCGAAGGGTTGATCGTCCCGGCCGAGATTTCCGAGGAAGCGGCAGCCAACTACCAGCCCGGCGTTCTGAAAACGGTGTCGTCGGGCGGCAAATACTGGGGCTATCCCCATGCCTTCTCGACCAAGGCGCTGTATATCAACTGCGACCTCGTCGTGGCGGCCGGCATGGAATGCAAGGCCCCCGCAACCTGGGCTGACATGATCGCCATGGCCAAGGCGATCAAGGAAACCCAGAACGTCGCCGGCATCGGCATCGCGGGCAAAGACTTTGACAACACGATGCACATGTTCCTCGATTTCCTGTATTCCAACGGCGGCACCGTGATCGACGCCGCAACGGGCGCGCCGACGCTGGACAGCAAGGAAACCCGCGAAACCCTGCAAATGTACGCCGACATCCTGCCCTACGGCATCGAAGGCCCGACGGCATGGGAACGCGACCAGATGAAGGACCTGTTCAACGACGGCAAGCTGGGCATGTATGTCAACGGTCCGTGGGGCCGTGGTCAGCACGCCGAAAAGGTGCCGAACCAGATGGTCGTTCCGGTTCCGGCTGGCCCGTCGGGCGTTTCCGGCACCATCCTGATCACCGACTCGATCGCCGTCTTCAAACAGGAAGACCCGGCTGTCGAGGCTGCGGCGCAGAAACTTGCGCAGGCCCTGACCTCGGGCGCGGCACAGTATGACCTCGACAGCACCTGGGGCCTGACGCCGATCCTGCAATACGAAAAGATCGGCGTCGAAAAGCCGTTCTATGTTGATGATCCGTTCTGGAAAATCTTCGTCGACGGCATCTCGACCGGCGGGCCGGAGCCTTTGGTTTCCGACTTCAAATCGCTGCAGGGCGTGTTCACGAACATGATCCAAGGCGTGATGCTGGGCGAAGGCGGCACGGTCGACGAATTGGTCACCCAGGCCGGCGTCGAACTGGCCGAAGTGAAATAAGTCTCTGTTGGGCGGCTTTCCGGCCGCCCAACCCTTACCCCCGAGGATCCCATGGCAACGCTCAACCTTCAGAACATCACCAAGTCCTTCGGAACGGCCCAAGTGCTGCAAGGGATCGACCTCGCCATCAAGGACAAGGAATTCGTCGTTTTTGTCGGCCCGTCGGGTTGTGGCAAATCGACCCTTCTGCGCATCGTTGCCGGTCTGGAACTGGCGACCTCGGGTCAGATTGTGATTGACGGAACAGATGTGTCTGCTTTGGCGCCGGTGGACCGTGGCATCTCGATGGTGTTTCAAAGCTATGCCTTGTATCCTCATCTGACGGTGTTCGAAAACATCGCCTTCCCCCTGCGCGTGCAAAAGCTGCCCGAGACGGACGTGCGCGCCAAGGTCGCCAAGGCGGCCGAAATCCTGCAACTGGGCGAAAAGCTGCACCTGAAACCGGGCCAACTGTCGGGCGGTCAGCGTCAGCGCGTGGCGATTGGCCGATCGATCGTGCGCAACCCCAAGATTTTCCTGTTTGACGAACCGCTCTCCAACCTGGACGCCGCCCTGCGCGGTGACATGCGGGTCGAACTCAGCCAATTACACCGCGATTTGGCCGCCACGATGATCTATGTGACACATGACCAGATCGAGGCGATGACAATGGCCCACCGAATTGTCGTGCTGAACGCCGGCCGGGTCGAGCAATTCGGCACGCCGATGGAGTTGTACCACCACCCCGCCACCCGCTTTGTCGCCACCTTCATCGGCCAGCCCAACATGAACCTTGTGCCCGCAACCGTTCTGGGCACCGATGCCACCGGACTTTCGGTGGAACTGGAGGGCGGCCTGCGCCTGACGCTGCCGGTGGATGCTGGCCGCGCCAAGACAGGCGACCGGGTCGAAGTTGGGGTCAGGCCCGAAAACACCGCACTGGGCGACGGTCTGTCCATGAAGGTGCGCGTGCTGGAACGCTTGGGCGGTGTGTCGATCACCTATTGCGTCACGCCCAGTGGCGCCCGCTTTTGCGCCTCGCTGCCCGGCGACGCCGCCATCGCCGAGGGTCAGACCATCGGCCTTGCGATCAACCCCGCCGACTGCCACGTCTTTGATGCCAACGGTCGGGTCATGCGCCGCCGCATGGCCCCCGCCCTCGCCGCCTGAAGGAGCCTGAATATGCGCGTTGTAACGGCAGGCATCGGCCTGCGGGCCGGACACGTCCTGTCCACCCTGAAAGCGGCCATGCCCGAGGTCGAAATCGTCGGCTTCTACGACCCCCAGCCGACCTATCTGGACATGATCGGTCTGGACACGCCCCGCTACGCATCGGTTCAGGCCATGCTGGCCGAGGCGAAGCCCGATCTGTACTGCATCTTCTCGCCCAACCTGTTTCACCTGGACCACATCCGCCTTGGGTTGGAGGCGGGGGTGCAGGTCTTCACCGAAAAGCCCGTCGTGATCTCCATCGAGGAAACGCTGGAACTGGCCCGCCTTCTGGCCAAGCACGGCGGCGTCAACCGGGCCATGGTCGGCCTGGTTCTGCGCTATTCGCAGCATATGGTGGACCTGCGCGCCGCGATGAAAGCGGGTCTGTTGGGCCAAATCGTCTCGCTTGAGGCAAACGAACACATCGCCCCCTACCACGGCGCTTTCTTCATGCGCGATTGGCGCCGGATGACCGATCTGGCGGGTGGCTTCCTGCTGGAAAAGTGCTGCCACGATCTGGATATCTACAACATGGTCACGGGGTCGCGCCCCTCGCGCGTCGCCAGTTTCGGCGGCCGCAAATCCTATATTCCTGCCAATGCGCCAGCCTCGAACGAAGAGGCACAGATCTTCCATGTCAAGAAATCGGTCTGGAACTCGGTTGATGACGCCTTTCATTCCGACGGCGACATCATCGATTATCAGACCGGCATCCTGCAATATGAGACGGGTGCATCGCTGGCCTTTCACACCAACCTCAACACCCCCGACGAACACCGACGTTTTTGCGTGATGGGCACCCATGGCATGGCCGAGGGTGATTTCGTCCGCGG
Organism: Pseudorhodobacter antarcticus; assembly: GCA_945871285.1. Lineage (GTDB taxonomy): Bacteria > Pseudomonadota > Alphaproteobacteria > Rhodobacterales > Rhodobacteraceae > Stagnihabitans. The sequence continues at coordinate 26,354 of CAMBWO010000019.1, forward strand.
CTACCTGAAGATCACCGCCCGCGACGGCACGCGTCTGGCGGACTATGACTACACCCAAGGCGCCGCCGCCAAAGGCGCCCATTACGGCGCAGATGAGATGATGTGTGCCGACATCGCCAAATACCTGCGCGGCCAGACCAAATCCCTGCCCGTGTCGATTCTGGACGCGATGGAAGCTGGCGTTGCCGCCCTGGCGCTGGACCAATCCCGCGCGACGGGGCAGATGGTCGATCTGACCGACGTCTGGGCGAAACTGGACAGCTACGGCCTGCGCAAATGACGGCGCCCGGTTCTCTGATGCGGTCCGAGATTGCCGAAGCCCCGGCCGTCTTTGCCCGGTCGGTCGGCGCCGTCTCGCCCGCCGCACGCCAGACCCTGCAATCCCTGAACATCGGTGCGACGCGGGCCTTTTACACCATCGCCCGCGGCTCCTCGGACGCGGCCGCCAACATCCTGTCTTACGAGGTCATGCGCGAAACCGGCAAGCCGATGACCAGCCTGCCGCCGTCGATCTTTTCCATCGGACGTGGTGTGGATTTGGCCGATACAGTGTCGATTCTGGTCTCACAATCGGGCGCCAGCGATGATCTCGTCCGCTCTGCCACGGGCGCACGCACCAGTGGCGGCACCGTGATCGGCCTGATCAACCAGCCCGAATCGCCCGTCGAAGCCGCCGCCCACCTGACGCTGCCGATTGGCGCGGGGCCCGAACTCGCCGTCCCGGCCACCAAAAGCGTGATCGGGTCGATTGCGGCTGGAATGGCCCTGCTGTCCGAAATCACACCCGCCTATGCCGCCCGCGCCGCGGCCTCTGCCCAGACCATCGCGGCCTTGGCTGGCATAACCCACCCCGAGTGCAGCACCCTTGTCTCGGCCCTGCTGCGCGCCCAGCATGTGTTTGTCATCGGGCGCGATACCGGCTTTGGCGCGGCGCAAGAACTGGCGCTGAAGCTCAAGGAAACCTGCGCGCTTCATGCCGAGGCCTATTCGAGTTCCGAAGTTCTGCACGGCCCTTTGCAGCTGGCCACCAAACCCCTGTTGACCCTCATCCTCGACACCGGCCAAGCCGATCTACAATCCTCCCTCGATACCGCCGAGGCGCGGTTTCGCGGTATTGGCGGCACGGTCCACCGCCTGCGGCCTTCGGATGTGGGTGCCACGGACCTGACGCCTGCCGCTGCGGCGGCCCTGCTTTTGTATCTGGCCTATCCCTTGGTCCTTGCCACCGCCCTCGCCTTGGGTCACAACCCCGACCGCCCGGCCACCCTGTCGAAAGTGACGCAGACAACATGATTGCAGCGGGAATTGACCTTGGCGGCACCAAGATCGAGGCGCAGGTCTTCGATTCAGGCTGGAACAGGGTCGAATCGCGCCGCATTGCCACGCCCGCAACCTATGACGCGCTGGTCGCCGCCATGGCCGACCAGATCGCCTGGGTTCAGGGTTTAGGCCAGCCCGATCTGCCGATTGGCATTGCCGCGGCGGGCCTGATCAATCCCGCGACCGGCCTTGCCCTGACCGCAAACCTGCCCGCCACCGGCCGCCCCTTTCCCGCCGACATTGCACGCAATGCAGGCCGACCTATCACCTATGTCAACGACTGCCGCGCCCAGGCCCTGTCCGAGGCGCAATTCGGCGCCGCGCGCGGCTATCGCTCGGCGCTTGCGTTGAACCTGGGCACCGGGTTGGCGGGTGGCATCGTGATTGACGGCAAACTGCTGCCCGGCCCCTCGGGGCTGGGGGGTGAGTTTGGCCATTTTGCCCTGCCCGCCCATGTGATTGTCGCCCACAATCTGCCGATCGTGCGGTGCGGTTGTGGCCGTATGGGCTGTTCCGAGACGCTGATCGCCGGTCCCGGCCTTGCCCGCATCTACACCCATCTGTCGGGTCAAACCCTGTCGCCCGAGGCGATCACCCAAAGCCGCGCCACTGATCCGATGGCGGCGCAGACGTGGGCGATCTGGTGTGAGGTGACGGCAGAGATGATCCACACCCTGTGCTATACCGTCGATCCTGAATGTGTCGTTCTGGCGGGCGGTCTGTCGCGTGCGCCGGGCCTTATCCCCGACCTGACCGCCGCGTTGCAGCGCGCCCAATTGCCCGGTTATGGCGTGCCGCCCCTGGTGTTGGCCGAGGGCGGCGATACCACCGGTGCCCGCGGCGCCGCCCTTGCCGCCCTGACCGAGGAGGCGCAGCGATGACGCGAACCTGGCTGTGCCCGGACTGGCTGTTCGATGGGCAGGATCTGCTTGCAGGTCACGCCGTGAGTGTCGTTTCAGGTACGACAGACACGGTTTTTCCGGTATCCGCCCTGCCCGCAAATGCCGTTTGCGTGCCCGTCGCGGGCACCATCACCCCCGGTTTTCTGGACCTGCAAGTGAACGGCGGCGGCGATGTCTTTCTGAACACCGACCCGACTGCCTCGGCCATGGCCGCCATCGCCGCCGCACACCGCCGCTTTGGCACCATCGGCATCATGCCCACCCTGATCACCGATGCACCCGACGTGCTGGACCGGGCGGCCGAGGCTGCGCTTGCGGCCCGCGGTCAACCCGGCTTTCTTGGCCTGCATATCGAGGGCCCGCACATCAGCCAGGCCCGTCGTGGCACCCATGCCGCCCGTTTCATCCGCCCGCTGGACGACCGGACCATCTCCATCGTCCGCCATTTGCGCGCCGCCGGAATTGCCGTGATGATCACGGTCGCGCCCGAAGCGGTGATAACTGGCCAGATCGCCGCCCTTGCCGCGACCGGCGCAATCGTCTCATTGGGCCATTCAGACACTGATTCCGCCACCACCCGCCGTGCTTTGGCCGATGGCGCCACCTGCTTTACCCACTTGTTCAACGCCATGTCGCCCATGCTGAACCGCGCTGCCGGCGTGACCGGCGCCTGCATCAATTCAACCGCCTATGCCGGTATCATCTGTGACGGCATCCATGTCGCGGATGAGATGGTCAGTCTGGCCCTGCGCGCCCGGCCCTTGGCTGACACCACCTTCCTTGTGTCTGACGCCATGCCCACCGTGGGTGGCTCTGACCATTTCAACCTGTATGGCGACGTGATCCGGCTGGAGGGCGGCCGCTTGGTCAACAGCGAAGGCTCCCTCGCCGGGGCGCATGTCACCATGGCCGAAAGTGTGGCCCGGCTGATTTCGGTCGT
>CAMBWO010000020.1 GCA_945871285.1 Pseudorhodobacter antarcticus
GCCCATCACCGCGCCTGCGGGTTCACGGACGTGCTGGCCTTTTCGAACGACTGCACCGATGGCACCGATCTGATGCTGGACCGCCTGGCCGCGATGGGCGGGCTGACCCATGTGCGCAATTCCGGCCCCCATGCCGAAGGTCCGCAATGGGCCGCTTTGAAGGCAGCCGACAAACACCCCTTGCTGCGGCAGGCCGACTGGGTGCTGTTTTGCGATGTAGATGAGTTTGTGAACGTCCATGTCGGCGACCATACCCTGCCTGCGCTGCTGCAAGCCCTGCCCGCGGCCGATGCCATAGCCCTCACCTGGCGTCTGTTCGGCAATGCCGGGGTGGTCGCCTATGAAGACCGCCCGATCACCGAAACCTTTACCCGGGCCGCGCCCGCCACCTTTGGCTGGCCCTGGCGGGCACAGATGTTCAAGACCCTGTTCCGCAATGACGGCGCCTATCGCAAATTGGGCGTCCACCGCCCGCGCAACCTCGACCCGGGCCGCAGCCCGCGCTGGTATGACGGCTCGGGCCGCGAAATGCCCGCCACGAACCGGCTGTTTTCAGACTACCGCCAGAACAACTACCAACTGGTCCAGCTGAACCACTACGCCCTTGGCGCCATGGAAAGCTATCTGATCAAATGCGACCGTGGCCGCGCCAACCGCGAGGCTTCGGCGTTTGACATGGGGTACTGGATCGAACGAAACCTGAGCGAGGTTGACGACACCACGATCCGCGCACTGAACAGCACCGCGCTGCGCGCCGATCTGCACGCTGATCCCATCCTCGGCCCCCTGCACGCCAAGGCCGTGGCCTGGCGCCACGCCCGTTTTGCCGCGCTGATGGCCGAGGAACCCTGGCGCGCCCTGTTCGGCCGGCTGCTGATGGCGGGCCCCAGCCGCGCCCTGTCGCACAGCGAAGCGGCGCTTTTGTTCGCCCACGCCCCCCGCTCCGGGGCATAAGGAAGATGGGCAAACCGCCTTTTCTGACGAAAAGGCGAACTGCCCATCCTACAAGGGGAAACAATCCCGGCGAACTGTCCGCCGCAGCGCCTTAATTTTCAATGCTTTTTTCTTGCGCGCAGGGCCATGCTGGCGATAATGGCCTGTACAGGAAATGTGCCGAAGACCTCGGCCGGTGATCCACATGACACAGACCGACCTAGACATCCCCGTCGACGCCGCTGCCGCAACCGACCGCGACAGCTGGCTGGACCTGATCGGCCAGATCGGCGCGGAAGAGGGCTATTTTCAAACCCTGGACCCCCGGCACTGGGCCCTGTTCGTCGATGACAGCCCCACGCTGATCGTGTCCTTTGAAACCATCGACCAAGCCCGCACCCGTCCCGGGCAGATGCCGCTGGCCCATCACATCGCCGCCGCCAATGGCTGGTCGCACCTGTGCCTGATCGCCGATGGCCAGACCTGGTTCCGCGACGCGGACGTCTATGCCCATTTCGACCGCCTCGTCGATGATGCGTTCTTTGAGGATTTCGACCGAGTCCTGTTCTATGGTGCCGGACCGTCGGCCTATGCCGCCGCGGCCTTCAGCGTCGCCGCCCCCGGCGCACAAGTGCTGCTGGTGAACCCGATTGCCACGCTGAACCCCGGCATCGCCGGCTGGGATGACCGCAACCGCGCCGACCGCCGCCGCGACTTTACCTCGCGCTACGGTTACGCCCCCGACATGGTCGATGGCTGCGCCCGCCTGTCGCTGATCTATGACCCCGCCGTGAAACCCGACGCCATGCATGCGGCCCTGTTCCACGCCCCCCACGCACAGACCCTGCCCGCCCGCTTGGGCGGTGCCGCGCTGGAGGCTGAGTTTGCCCGATTCGGTATCCTGACCGACATCGTGATGCAGGCAGCCGAGGCCCGATTGACACCGTCCAGCTTTGCCGCCCTGTGGCGCAAACGGCGCGACGATGCCAATTACCTCAAGGCCCTGCTGTTCAAGGCCGAATCCTCGGGCCGCAAGGGTTTGGCGATCAAGGTTTGCCAGAACGTCGTGACCCGCCTGAAACTCAATCGCTTTCGCAAGCGTCTGGCCGAACTGCAACCGGCCAAACTGGTCGAGGAGGCTGACCCTCAGCCCTCCTCGCCAAGCTCGGTGATGTAATACAACCCCATCACCCGTTCTTGCGTCAGCCTGGCGCGACAGCTATAGATGATCATCGGCTCGGCTGACCCGCCGTGCATGGGATAGCCCTCGGCGGCGCAGGCGTTGTCGCGAAATGCCACCCAGTCGCGCTGCGCCTGCCGCAGATAGCCTTCGGCATTCTTGCCCTCCCCCAAGCTATCGTCGACCTGCCGCATCACGGCCATGGCCGCCTTGTAGGCGTCATTCAATTCAGCATCCGCCGCCATCCACTCTTGCTCGGCGCAAAAGGTCATCTCGTTCTGCGTCTCGGCCACAGAACAATCGACATCCTGCGCGACCGCAGGACCCGTCATCAGGACCAACAGCATCATCATCTTCACCGGCAACTCTCCCCTTGGTATGTGCAATCGCGCCGCAAAGACCACCTCCTGTCAGACAGCATCCCGGCGCGATCGACCTGGCCCCGGCGCAAGCCGTTCAATACCACGCATCCGCCATGCCTGCCTTCTTGTGCGCCACATAATCCTCCAACGCATCCTTCACGGCCACGTCCATCGCCGGCGCTTCATATTCTGCCAAACGCTTTTTCCACAACCGGTTGGCTCGCATGGCCGCATCCGTGGACCCCGCCGCCTCCCATTTCTCGAAGGGTTCGTTGTCGGACAGATCACTGTCCCAGAACGCGGTTTCGTAATGGGCCAGCGTATGGGCGCAGCCAAAGAAATGGTTCCCCGGCCCGACCTCGGCAAAGGCATCCACGGCCAACTCGTCGTCCGAAATCTTGACCCCGTCCAGATAGCTGTGCAGCGCCCCACACAGGTCGGCATCCATCATGAACTTTTCATACGACATGCTCAGCAACTCATCCAGGAACCCCGCCGAATGCAGGATGAAATTCGCCCCGCAATGCACGGCGGCCAACATTGACATGGTGCCCTCCATCATCGCCTGCCCGTCCGGCAGCTTTGACGTGGTAAAGTTCCCCGAACAGCGCAGCGGCAAGTTCAACCGCCGCGCCAGTTGCCCGATCACCATGCTGCCAATCGCAGGTTCGGGCGTGCCAAAGGTCGGCGAACCTGAGCGCAGCGACATCGAGGACAGAAAGTTGCCGAATATCACCGGCGCGCCCTTGCGCTCCAACTGGGTCAAGGCACACCCTGCCATCGTCTCGGCCAAGGATTGCACGATCCCCCCCGCATTGGTGACCGGCCCCATCGCCCCGCCCAGAATGAACGGCACGATCACCGCCGCCTGATTTGCCCGCGCATAGGCCCGCAAACTGCGGGTCATTGTCCCGTCCCACACCAGCGGCGAGTTCACGTTGACATTGCCCAGAATCACGCAGTACTGGTCGACAAAATCCGCGCCAAACAGCACGCGCGACATCTCGATATTGTCCTCCGACCGCTCCTCCGCCGTCACCGACCCCAGATAGGGCCGGTCAGACAGCGTCATATGGGCCAACACCATGTCCAGATGCCGCTTGTTGACCGGCACATCGGTCGGCTCGCAAATCGTGCCACCCGAATGGTGGAAATTGGGGCTCGACTGCGCCAGCTTGATGAAGTTCTGAAAATCCTCCAGCGTGCCAAACCGCCGGCCCTTGTCCAGATCCATCACGAACGGGCTGCCATAGGCGGGCGAGAACACCACGTTCCTGCCGCCAATCTCGACCGAATTCGCCGGATTGCGCGCATGTTGCGTGAACTGCGCCGGGGCCGATTTCAAGATCTCGCGCAGCATCCCCGGCGGAAACTTGACCAGCCCCCCCTCCACCTGCGCCCCGGCCCGCCGCCAATGGTCCAGCGTGGCCGGGTCATCGCGAAACTCGATGCCGGTTTCCGCCAACACCCGGTCCGCCGCCGCCTCGATCCGCAGCAGGTTTTCCTCGGACAGGACATCATAGGTCGGGATATTCCGCACGATATAGGGCCGGCCCATCCCGCCGCCCTTCTTGGCCCGCTCCACCTGCCGCGCCTGCCGCCCTGACCGCTTGGTATCCATCATCGCCCCCCGTTTCGCTGCATCAGACGCCCCAATACCGACGCCGTCACAGGCATTGGCGACAGATACAGGTCAGGTCACGACATCGGGCGCGGTCCGCCCGGCAAAGCGTTCTATTCCCGCCAAGGCATGCGCCGCCCGAATGACCCCAGCCAAGGCCTCCTGCGGGTCCAGGTCCAACCCCATCGGCCCCGCCGCATAGCGTTCCAGATACAGTCGCAAGGTCGCGCCCTCGGTCCCGGTCCCCGACAGGCGCAGCACGATCCGGCTGCCATCCTGAAACAGGATCCGCACCCCCTGCGCTTGGGAAACCGATCCGTCCACCGGATCAGTATAGGCGAAATCATCCGCCCCAGCGATGGTTAGCCCCTCGACAACCTTCCCGGCCAGGTCCGGCAACGACGCCCGCAGCGCCGCCATCATCGCATCCGCCTTGTCCGTCGCAATCGCCTCGAAATCATGCCGGCTGTAATAGTTGCGGCCAAACCGCCCCCAATGACCCGACAATACCGCTGCCACAGACTCGCGCCGCACCGCAAGAATGTTCAGCCACAACAGCACCGCCCACAGCCCATCCTTCTCGCGCACATGGTCCGACCCCGTGCCGAAACTCTCCTCGCCGCAGATCGTGGCCCGCCCCGCATCCAGCAGGTTGCCAAAGAACTTCCACCCCGTCGGCGTCTCGTAACTCGCAATCCCCAGAGCCTCGGCCACCCGGTCCACGGCGGCACTGGTCGGCATCGACCGCGCCACCCCCTTCAGCCCCACCCGGTAGCCCGGCGCCAGATGCGCATTGGCCGCCAGCACCGCCAGACTGTCCGAGGGTGAGACGTAAATCCCCCGCCCCACCACCATGTTGCGGTCGCCGTCCCCATCCGACGCCGCGCCAAAATCGGGCGCGTCCGCCGAAAACATCTCGTCCATCAAACCCTTTGCCCAGGTCGGGTTCGGGTCGGGATGCAACCCCCCGAAATCCGGCAACGGCACCGCGTTGACGCAGGTCCCCGCCGCCGCCCCCAAACGCCGCTCCAATATCTCCACCGCATAGGGCCCGGTCACCGCACACATCGAATCCATCCGCATCCGGAACCCGCCCACGAACATCGCGCGGATCGCCGCAAAGTCGAACAGGCTCTCCATCAGTGCGGCATAATCCGCCACCGGATCGACCACATCGACCACCATCCCCGCCAGATGCGTCCGCCCGACCACCGACAGGTCTACATCCTGCGCCTCCAGCATCCGGTATTCGGTCAACGTGGTCGTGCGCTGATACATCGCCTCGGTCACCCCCTCGGGCGCGGGGCCGCCATTGGGCATGTTGAACTTGACGCCAAAATCTTCGTCCGGTCCGCCGGGGTTGTGGCTGGCACTCATGATGATCCCGCCATCGGTCTGGTTCAGCCTTATCAGGTGGCTCGCCGCCGGCGTCGACAGGATCGCCCCCTTCCCCACGATCACCCGCGCCGCCCCATTCGCCGCCGCCATCCGCAAGATCACCTGCGCCGCCCGATCGTTGAAATACCGCCCATCCCCGCCCAGGACGAAACACTTGCCCTCGGCCCCCACCACATCAAAAATCGCCTGCACGAAGTTTTCCAGATAATGCGGCCCCATGAACACCGCGGTCTTTTTCCGCAATCCCGACGTGCCGGGCTTTTGCCCCGCGATGGGTTGGGTGGTGACGGTGGTTATGGTCATTTCGGGCCTCCAACGGGGGTAAAGACAAGAACGGATTGTGCCGGCACGATCAGACCCGACACCGCCAGGGCATCGGGCGCATCCGGGCGCGAGGTGTCAAGGATCATCCTCCAGCCGGGCACCGTATCGGGCAGGGTCAACGCCTGCTCGGGGCCCATGTTGAAAACGGCCAGAACGGTATCTGGTTCCGCATGGCGCCGCGTGCTCATCCGCAACTCCAGCCCCAGACAGCGAAAGGCCGGGTCGTGCCACTGGCCGGGGTCGGGGCTGCGGCCGTCGGCCCGCCGCCAGATCACATCCGACAGATCATCCTGCGACCGGATGCCGCCATGCAGGAAATGCCCCTGCCGCAACACCGGATGCGCCGCCCGCAGCCGCGTCAACCGCGCCACAAAGGCCACCAACCCCGCGTCGCCCCGATCCCAGTCGATCCAGGTCGTCTCGTTATCCTGCGCATAGGCGTTGTTGTTGCCGCCCTGACTGTGCCCCACCTCATCGCCCGCCAACAGCATCGGCACGCCTTGCGACAGCATCAGCGTTGCCAGCAGGTTGCGCTTGCGCTGCGCCCGTGCGGCCAGGATCCTGCGGTCGGTCGTGGCCCCCTCGATCCCCAGATTGTCGGAATGGTTCTCCGAATGGCCATCGCGGTTGTCCTCGCCATTGGCCAGGTTGCGCTTGACGGTAAAGCTGACCAGGTCCTGCAAGGTGAACCCGTCATGCGCCGTCAGGAAATTGACCGAACTGGTCGCGGCCCGGTGGCTGTGGTCAAAGCTTTCGGCACTGCCCAGCAGCCGCTTGGCCAAATCGGGCGCAAGCCCCGCATCGCCGCGCCAAAACCGCCTGACCCCATCGCGGAACCGGTCATTCCATTCGGCAAAGGGATGGGGATAGGCGCCCAGCTGATACCCCCCCGGCCCGATATCCCAGGGCTCGGCGATCAGCTTGACATGGGCCAGCACCGGGTCCTGCCGGATTGCGTCAAAGAACCCGGCACCCGGATCAAACCCATACGCCTCGCGCCCCAGCGAGGTGGCAAGGTCAAAGCGAAACCCGTCCACATGACACACCTCAACCCAATAACGCAGGCTGTCCATCACCATGCGCAACACCATCGGATGGGCGATGTTCAGCGAATTGCCGGTGCCACTGTCATTGGCATAATGCCGCCCGCCCCCCGCCAGCCGATAGTAGCTGGCATTGTCCAACCCGCGAAAACTCAGCGTCGGGCCAAACTCGTCGCCCTCGCCGGTGTGGTTGTAAACCACATCCAGGATCACCTCGATCCCCGCCATGTGCAGCCGCCGCACCATGTCGCGAAACTCGGCCAAGCCACTTCGGCCCGCATAGCGCGGCTCGGGCGCGAAAAAGCCCATCGTGTTGTAACCCCAGTAATTCGTCAGCCCCCGCGTCGCCAGAAACCGGTCGTCAAAGAACGCCTGCACCGGCAACAACTCGATCGCCGTGATCCCCAGCCGATGATAATGCTCGATCATGGCAGTCGAGGCGATCCCGGCATAGCGCCCCCGCGCCGCGGCGGGCACCCGCGGATGCCGCGCCGTCAACCCCTTGACATGGGCCTCATAAATCACCGTGTCCGACCAGGCCCGGCGCGGCAGGTTGTCCCGATGCGCCTCGAACAGCGTTTCCACCACCACCGATTTCGGCACCGCAAAGGCACTGTCACGGGTGTCATAACTCAAATCGCTGCGCGACGACCCGACGCGGTACCCCATCAGGGCATCCGACCACCGCAGCCGCCCATCAAACGCCCGCGCATAGGGGTCCATCAGCAGTTTGTGCGGGTTGAACCGGTGCCCGTCCTCGGGCGCATAAGGCCCATGCGCGCGGTAGCCATAGCGTTGCCCCGGCATCATCCCCTCGACCCGGCCATGCCAAACCGCCCCGTCCCGCTCTTGCAACGGCAACCGCGCCACCTCCTTGCGGCCATCCTCGGAAAACAGGCACAATTCGATCAGATGCGCATGGGCGGAAAACACGGCAAAGTTTACCCCGCCGCCATCCACCGTCGCCCCCATCGGCCAAGGCCGCCCCGCCGCCTGATGCATGTCCGGCGGGCACAATGGCAGCATGTGACGCTCTGGCGTCATCCGCTGATCTCGGCATACAGCGCGGCATAGGCAGCGGCGGAATGGTCCCAGCCGACATCCTGCTTCATCGCATTGCGCTGCACCCGTGCCCATTTCGGCTTGTCATGATACAGCACCACCAACTGCCGCAACGCCGTGCCAAAGGCGATGCCGTCCGTCGGATGAAAGGTGATCCCCGTCGCCACCCCCGCCGAAATCGCCGCCGGATTGGCGTGAATGACGGTATCCGCCAGCCCCCCCACCGCCGCCACCACCGGCACACAGCCATAGCGCAAGCCATACATCTGCGTCAGCCCACACGGCTCGAACCGGCTCGGCACCAGCACCGCGTCGCCGCCCGCAAACATCCGGTGGCTCAACCCCTCGTCATAGCCCACCCGCAACCCCACCCGCCCCGGAAACCGCTGCGCCAAACCCCGCACCGCCCCCTCCAGCGTCGGGTCACCCGACCCCAGCACCACCAACCCGCCGCCCGCCTCAATGAAATCGGGCATCACCCCCGGCAACAGATCAATCCCCTTCTGGTCCGTCAACCGGCTGACCACAATCGCCAACGGCCCCGGCACCTGCAACCCGAACTCCTCGCACAAGGCCACCCGCGCCGCCGCCTTGCCCTTCATGGCGCTTGCGCTGAACGGCGGCACTTCCGCCGCAGGCGACCACACCGCCTCATCCACCCCGTTCAAAATCCCCGACACCACCGCCGCCCGCGCAGCAATCACCCCCTGCAACCCCATGCCAAATTCAGGCCGCATCAACTCGGTCGCATAGGTCGGCGAGACGGTCGTGATCCGGTCCGCCGTCACCAACCCCGCCTTCAGGCTCGACAACCCGCCGTAATACTCCAACCCCCCCGGATGAAACTCCTCGAACGGCAGCCGCAATTCCCCCATCATCGCCGCCGGGGCCCAGCCCTGAAACGCGATGTTGTGCACCGTCATCACCGTGCCCACCCCGCCCGTCCCGCCATAGGTCAGGTAAGCCGGCGCAAAGCCCGCCTGCCAGTCGTGCACATGCATCACCTGCGGCACCCAGCCATCCGCCAACCCCTCACGCGCAATCCGCGCCGCCACCCAGGACAGCGCCGCAAAGCGTTGCGCATTGTCGGGCCAATCGCCCGCAGGCCCCGAATAGGGCCCACCCTCGCGGTCAAACAGATGCGGCGCATCCAGCAGCAGCATCTGCACCCCGCCCACATCACCAGCCAGCACGCGACCCGTCCCGCCCCACAACCCTTCTTCGACCCAAACCACCGTCCAGCCCGCCGCCGCAGCCCGCAAACTGCGATAGGCCGGCATCAACACCCGCATCTCCCAGCCAAGCCGCCCCAATGCCCCCGGCAGCGCCCCCACCACATCGGCCAGACCCCCGGTTTTCACCAGCGGCACACATTCCGACGCCACCGACAAAACGCGCCCTACACTTTTCATGCCGCCCCCCTTCATTCTGGCCGAAATACTCTGGGGGGTCCGGGGGGCGAGCCCCCCGGCCGTCCCGCCTCACCCCAGCGCTCGCTCGCGTGCGTTGACCATGTCCTGCGTGATCAGCACGATCCCGCTCTCCGTCCGCCGGAACCACTTGGCATCAACCTCCGGGTCCTGCCCGACAACCAACCCTTCCGGGATCACAACCCCCCGGTCAATCACGCAATTCGTAAGCTCGGCCTTGCGGTTGACCACCACCGAAGGCAGCGCCACCACATATTCCAGCGAACTGAAGCTATGCGTCCGGCACCCGGTGAACAGCAGGCTGTTGCGCACCTCGGACCCCGACACGATGCAATCGCCCGACACCAGCGACGACACCGCCATCCCGCGCCGCCCCTCCTGATCATGGATGAACTTGGCCGGCGGCACGATCTCGGAATAGGTCCAGATCGGCCAGCTTTGGTCGTAAATATCCAGCTTCGGCACAAAATCGGTCAGGTCGATATTCGCCTGCCAGAACGCATCCACCGTCCCCACATCGCGCCAATAGGGCTCGGTCTCCAACCCCGACTTGACGCAGCTGTCGGCAAACTTGTGCGCAATCGCCTTCCCTCCCGCCACAATCTGCGGGATGATGTCATTGCCGAAATCATGGCTCGAATTGGGGTCCTCGGCATCCTTGATCAGCAGATCGCGCAGGAACGCCCAGTCAAACACATAAATCCCCATCGAGGCGAGCGCATGATCCGGGTCACCCGGAATCGCCGGCGGGTCTTTCGGCTTTTCCAGGAAATCGGTGATGCGCATGTCCTTGTCGACACCCATCACGCCAAAGGCCACAGCCTCCATCCGCGGCACCGTCAGACAGCCAATCGTCACATCGGCACCAGATGAGACATGCTGTTGCAACATGATCTCGTAGTCCATCTTGTAGATGTGGTCCCCCGCCAGGATCACCACATATTTGATCCCATAAGAATCAACGATATCAATGTTCTGCGTCACGGCATCGGCCGTGCCCAGATACCACTTGCTCTCGCTCACCCGCTGCGACGCAGGTAAAATATCCAGATATTCGTTCCGTTCCGCCCGGAAAAACCCCCAACCGCGCTGCATGTGTCGGATCAGCGAATGCGCCTTGTACTGCGTCGCAATCGCCATCTTGCGGATGCCAGAGTTCAGCGCGTTTGACAGGGCAAAGTCGATGATCCGCGTCTTGCCGCCAAAATAGACGGCAGGCTTGGCCCGAAAATCCGTCAATTCCTTCAGGCGGCTGCCCCGCCCTCCGGCCAGAACGAAGGCCATGGCTTGCGACGAAAGCCGTGCGTTGGGTTTTGGCTGCATGTCATCCCTCCCAGATGCGGCGTTACCGCCGATTGTTTTCCCTGTTTACGCTTGTCTCAAGAACACCGCCGACAGCGGCGGCAATGTGACAAGGGCCGATTGCCGCTGCCCATGCCAAGGCGTCGCCTCGGTATCGACGCCCCCCAGATTGCCCCGGTTGCCACCGCCATAGATGGCCGCATCCGAATTCAACACCTCATCCCAATGCCCCGCCGCAGGCAGACCCACCCGCATCCGCCGCTCGATCGGGGTCATGTTGACGGCCACCACCACCAGCTTGTCCGTGGCCGCCCCCTTGCGCACCCAGACATAGGTTGACCCCTCGGCATCCTGCCCCTCCAGCCACGCGAACCCCTCGGGCCGCGTGTCGTTCAGATACAGCGCCGGCGTCGCCCGCATCAGATGGTTCAAATCCCGCACCAGCGATTGAATGCCCCTGTGCTCGGCAATCTCCAACTGGTGCCAGTCCAGGCTCTGCTTGTGGTTCCACTCGGCCCCTTGGGCGAATTCGCAGCCCATGAACAACAGCTTCTTGCCCGGATGGCCCCACATGAAACTGTAATAGGCCCGCAGGTTCGCGAACTTCTCCCACGCCGTGCCCGGCATCTTGGCAATCATGCTGCCCTTGCCATGCACCACCTCGTCATGGCTGATCGGCAGGATGTAATTTTCCGACCACGCATAAACCAACCCGAACGTCATCTGGTGATGGTGATGCTTGCGGTAGATCGGGTCCTTTTGCATGTATGACAGGGTGTCATTCATCCACCCCATGTTCCATTTGAACCCAAAGCCCAGACCGCCATGGCTGACCGGACGCGAGACACCGGGGAATGCCGTGCTCTCCTCGGCCACCGTCATGATCCCCGGCACCTCGCCGTAAGAAACGACATTGGTGCGCTGCAACACCGCAATCGCCTCGTAATTCTCGCGCCCGCCATCCTTGTTGGGGACCCACTCGCCATCCTTGCGGCTGTAATCGCGGTACAGCATTGAGGCGACGGCATCGACGCGCAACCCGTCCAGATGGTATTCCTCCAACCAATACAGCGCGTTGGACACCAGGTAATTCGACACCTCGGTCCGGCCATAGTTGAAGATCAGCGTGTTCCAGTCCTGATGAAACCCCTCGCGCGGGTCCTCATGTTCATAAAGGGCTGACCCATCAAACCGCCCCAACCCATGCGCATCGGTCGGGAAATGCCCCGGCACCCAATCGAGCAGAACGCCCACGCCCTTGTTATGCGCCGCCTCGACAAAGGCGCGAAACTCATTCGGCGTGCCATGCCGCACGGTGGGTGCATACAGGCCCACCGGCTGATAGCCCCAAGACCCGTCGAACGGATACTCCGACACCGGCATCAACTCGATATGGGTAAACCCCATCTCGGCCACATAATCGACCAGCTGCGTCGCCAGTTCCAGATAGCTCAACATCCGGTTCCCCGGTGCGCGCCGCCACGACCCCAGATGCACCTCATAAACGCTGATCGGCGCGTCAATGTTCTGCGCGGCCTGACGCGTCGTCATCCACCCCGCATCATGCCACTCCCGCGGCCGAATATCCCGCACCACACTCGCATTGGCCGGCGGATGCTCGGACCCAAACCCCACCGGATCGGCCTTCAGCGGCATCACCGCCCCATCCGCCGCCCGGATTTCGTATTTATAGCCGACCCCGTCCTTCAGCCCCGGAATGAACGCCTCCCACACCCCCGTCGCCCCGCGCCGCCGCATCGGATGCCGCCGCCCGTCCCAGACGTTGAAATCCCCCACCACCGAAACCCGCTGCGCATTGGGCGCCCAGACCGCGAAATGCACCCCGTCCACCCGCTCATGCGTGATCAGATGCGCGCCGAGAACCTGCCAGATGCGCTGATGCGTGCCCTCGCCCAGCAGGTATTCGTCCATCTCGCCCATGACCGGGCCGAACCGATAGGCGTCATCGAACTCCCACTCCGTCCCATGCCCCCGCGCCCGCAGCCGGTAGGCGCCGGCTTTCGGCAGCACCCCCTGAAACAACCCGTCAAACCCCGCCACCGCCACCGCCTCGACCGGCTTGCCCTCGGGCAGCACCAGCCACAGCGCCTCGGCCCCCGGCACAAAGGCCGTCACCTGAACCGCCTTGCCCACCTGATGCGGCCCCAGCACCGCGTAGGGATCGCCATGCCGCCCCTCGACAATCGCTGCTGCCGTGCCGGGGTCGATTGTCGCTGTGATCATCGGGTCCTCACAAGGCTGACGGAATGTTCCAGATGTCCCGCATGTAACTGCGGATCGTCCGGTCGGACGAGAAAAAGCCGGATCGTGCCGTGTTCATCGCTGCCATTCTGACCCAGGCGTCCTTGTCGGCAAAGGCGCGGTCCACCTGGCCTTGCGCCGCATCGTAAGCCGCAAAATCCGCCGCGACGAGGAAATAATCATGGTGCCAGATGCGGTGCACCAACCCATGATACCTGTCCGCCTGCCCCGGCGAGAATCTCCCCTCCGAGATTTGCTGCAACACCACCTGCAACGCCTCGCTGCCCTCGATCGCCAGCCGCGACTGGTCCGCCTGCCCGCGCCGCGCCCCGGCCTCCTCGGTCGTCATGCCGAACAGAAAGAAATTCTCCGCCCCGACCTCGCGCAAAATCTCCACATTCGCGCCGTCCAGCGTGCCAATCGTCGGCGCGCCGTTCATCATGAACTTCATGTTGCCGGTGCCCGACGCCTCCATCCCCGCCGTCGAGATCTGCTCGGACAGATCCGCCGCCGGCACCAGATGCTCGGCCATCGAGACGTTGTAGTTGGGCGGATAAATCACCTTCAGCAAATCCCCCGTCACCGGGTCGCTGTTGATCACCAATGCCACATCGTTGATCAGATGGATGATTTCCTTGGCCACCGCATAACCCGGCGCCGACTTGCCGCCAAATATCTTGACCCGCGGCACCCAGTTGGCGCCGGGATTGGCCCGCAGCCGGTTCCAATGCGCCACCGTTTGCAGGATGTTCAACAACTGCCGCTTGTATTCGTGGATGCGCTTGATCTGCACGTCAAACAGCGCATCGGGGCTGACAACATGCCCCGTCTTGGCCCGCAGCCATCCAGCCAAAGCCACCTTGTTCTGCCGTTTGGCCGCGTCAAAATCGTCGCGGAACGCACGGTCTGCCACATGCGGCTCCAATTCGTGCAGCCGGTCCAGATCATCCTCCCAGCCCGCGCCAATCGCAGTCGTGATCAACTCGGCCAGCGGTTTGTTCGACATCTTCAACCAGCGGCGCGGCGTCACACCATTGGTCTGGTTCACGATCCGCCCCGGATGCAGCTTGTCCAGTTCCGGGAACAGGTTCTGCTTGATCAGATCGGAATGCAGCGCCGAAACCCCGTTCACCTTGTGCGCCATGATGAACGCCAACTCGCCCATCCGCACTTCGTGATGCTTCACGATCCCCACATAATGCGGGCAGTTAGGGTATGTGCGGCGGTGCCAGCTGTCGATCCGCTCAACAATCTGCATGTGGCGCGGCAACACGTTGCCAAAGGTGAACGTCGCCCATTTCTCCAGCGCCTCGGGCAGCAGGGTGTGGTTGGTATAGCCCAGACACGCCTGCGCCGTCGCGATGGCCTCTTCAAACGGCATCTCGTGGTCATCGGCCAACAGACGCACCAGTTCGGGCCCCGCAATCGCCGGATGGGTGTCGTTCATCTGGATCGCCGCATATTTCGGCAGCGCCCGCAGGTCGGAATGGCTGGCCTTGAACCGCCGCAATATGTCCTGCAACGCGGCCGAGGTCAGGAAAAACTCCTGCTTCAGCCGCAACTCCTTGCCGGCATAGGTCGTGTCATCGGGATACAGAACCCGGCTCAGCGTCCGCGCCAGGGCCTCTGGCTCGGCGGCGGCGGCATAGTCGCCCCGGTTGAACCGCTCCAGATCAAACGCCGCCGTCGGTCGCGCAGACCACAGCCGCAGCGTGTTGGCCCATTTGCTCTGCCAGCCGATCACCGGCGTGTCATAGGCATTGGCATAAACCGTCTCGCCCGGCGCCCAATGTTCGCGCCCGTCGCGCACCTGAACCGTGCCCTTGAACCCGATGGTATAGGAACTTTCGGGCCGCTCGAACTCCCACGGGTTGCGGTGCAGTAGCCAGTCGTCCGGCACCTCGGCCTGCTGACCCCCGGTGAATTGCTGGCGAAACAGCCCATGCTCATAGCGGATGCCATAGCCATAGGCCGGGCACCCCACCGTCGCCATGCTCTCCATGAAACACGCCGCCAGCCGCCCAAGGCCGCCATTGCCCAAGGCCGCATCCGGCTCATCCTCGACAATTTCGCGGAAATCCTGACCAAACCCCGCCAAAACCTGAATGACCGTCTCGCGCAGCCCCAGATTTACCGTTGCATCCTCCAGCAGACGCCCGATCAGGAACTCCATCGACAGGTAATACACCCGCTTGCGGTCCTCGGCCCAGGTGCGCCGGGTCGAGGCGAACCACGGCTCGACAATCTGGTCGCGAATCGCAAAGCTCAGCGCCATGCGCCAGTCAAAAACGCTTGCCGTCTGGGTATCCTTGCCCAGCGTCAATTTCAGATGACGCAGAATGTCGCTCTGCAACGCGTTGTAGCCAAGGGTCAAGTCATTCAAAGTCGCATCCGCCTGCAAGATAAGAGTGACACCAGCCTAACCTGACCGTGGCCCCGGTCAAGGGCGTGATCAGCGCACAAACCCGGCCGGCGCTTTCTCAAACCGCTTTCATCGAACCGATTGCAGGTCAAGCATTGACTCGGCCAATCTTGAAAATGTTTGCGCTACCGCTCCCTCAAAGCGGTTTGATTGTCAGGACCTTCCTGGCGCTTCGCCCCGGCGATCCCTCGGTCAAAGCGTCAACTGCGCTGATTCCTGTCACGACGACGTTACGCAACTGTGGGTCGGGCTGTTCTTTCTGAAATTGTATATCCTTTTGATTTGGACTAATTCCACCAAATCATACCTTGGTTCGGCCCCAAATTGGCCGGTGTCAGGGCAGATGATGCAACGACAGGCGGAATGCCGAAAACCGATTACGGAGCAGACAGATGCAGACCACGACCCCGACCCCGCAACCCGCTGCCCAACAGCAGCAGCAGCAGGGTCAATCCACCGCCACCGCCCAGCAAACCACGGGCACGGCGGCCAAGCCGAAGCCGCAAATCCGGGACTGGGCTTCGATCTAGAAAAGGGTATTCTGACCCGCGCCTGAACCACGGACCGGACCAGATGCCCACCCCGATCTCCTCGATCCGCAACCTCGGCCCGGCCAGCGAAGCGCAATTCGCCAAGGCCGGCATCACCTCGGCCGAGGCCCTGCACAGCCTTGGCGCGGACGAGGCTTATCGCCGCTGCCTGTTGGCCGGCGTCGCCCCCCATTTCATCGGCTACTACGTCTTGCACATGGCCCTGCAAGGTCGCCCGTGGAACGACTGCAAGGGGGAGGAGAAAAAGGCCCTGCGCCTGCGCTTTGATGCGCTGGTGGCCGAGGTGAAATCCGACGGCAGCGCCGAACTGGACAAGGTGCTGGATTTTCTGGGGGTCCGCTGCAAGGTCTGACATCGGGCAATCATGGTTTCCACTTCCCTAACGGGAAAAGGCAACCCACTGAAATCATTATAATTTCACTTTTGTCCACGCGTGGACACGCAAAATCCGGCCCCGGCAGCACACGCCGCCGGGGCCGAAATCATCAACCAACCAATTCAAGACCCGAGAAGAAGAACGAAATCTCACGCGCCGCCGCCGCCGGGCTGTCCGACCCGTGGACCGAGTTTTCACCCTTGGACAGCGCAAAATCCTTGCGGATCGTGCCAGCCGCCGCAGCCGCCGGATCAGTCGCGCCCATCACTTCACGGTTCTTCGCAATGGCGCCCTCGCCCTCCAGAACCTGCACGACGACGGGCTCGGACGCCATGAAGGCAACCAGCTCCCCATAAAAACCGCGCTCCTTGTGCTCGGCATAAAACTCGCCAGCCTGGGCGGGCGACAGATGGATACGCTTGGACGCGACAACCCGCAGACCGGCATCCTCGAACTTGGCAACGATCTTGCCGGTCAGGTTGCGGCGGGTGGCGTCGGGCTTGATGATCGACAAGGTGCGTTCAGTGGTCATGATACTCTCCGAAATGACAGGCGCAGGGCGCGAGCCCCGTGCCAAAAATGGTGCGCGGCCCTGCTAGCATGGGTGCGGGGGCTTGAAAAGCGGAATGCAGGCGGCTTTTGTGGGCGGCAGGAGGAACCCGATGTCCCAGCCACCCTTTACCCTCGTCGGCCTTGATCACATCGTCTTTCTGGTGGATGACATGCCCCGCGCCGTGCAGTTCTATGGCCAGGTCCTGGGCTGCGTGCCGGGCTACAGCTATCCGGCGCTGGGGATGGAACAGGTCTGGTGCGGATCGGCGCTGATCGTGCTGTGGGACATAACCCACCCAGGCGCCACCTCGGCCATCCCCCCCGTCGCCGGTGGCCGCAACGTCGACCACGTTTGCATCGCCACCTCCCCCTTCGCCCCCGCAGCGATGCGCAGCCATCTGGCGGCCCACGGCGTGGCGATCGACCGCGAAGCCACCCATGGCGGCGCCCGCGGCGTGGGGCATTCGTTTTACATCCACGACCCCTTCGGCAACAAGCTCGAGGTCAAGGGCCCCGCCGAATATCCCGACGGACGGTGACCAAGATGGGCAAACCCCCGCTTTCCGTACCGGAAAGCAGAGGACTGCCCATCCTACAAGCCATTCCCCGTTGACGACCCGCCCCGGTTAGGGCAAGCGGCGGACCATGCTCAAAATCCAAGACATCACCTATTCCGTTGAAGGCCGCCCCCTGCTGGAGGGCGCCTCCGCCACCATTCCCACCGGTCACAAGGTTGGCCTCGTCGGGCGCAACGGGTCGGGCAAGACCACGCTGTTCCGCCTGATCAAGGGCGAACTGGCGCTGGAGGGAGGCGAGATATCCCTGCCCTCCCGCGCCCGCATCGGCGGCGTGGCTCAAGAGGTGCCCTCGTCCAGCACCTCGCTGCTGGACACCGTGCTTCAGGCCGACACCGAACGCGCCGCCCTGATGACCGAGGCCGAGCACGCCCACGACCCCCACCGCATCGCCGAGATCCAGGCCCGCCTGACCGACATCGACGCCTGGAGCGCCGAGGGCCGCGCCTCGGCCATCCTCAAGGGTCTGGGGTTTGACAATGAAGATCAGCTGCGCCCCTGCTCCGATTTCTCGGGCGGCTGGCGGATGCGGGTGGCCCTGGCTGGCGTCCTGTTCGCGCAGCCCGATTATCTGCTCTTGGACGAACCGACGAACTACCTCGACCTTGAGGGCGCGCTGTGGCTGGAAAGCTATCTGCAAAAATACCCCCACACCGTCATCATCATCTCCCACGACCGGGGCCTTTTGAACCGCGCCGTGACCGGCATCCTGCATCTGGACGGCAAGAAGCTGACCTATTGGTCCGGCCCCTATGACCAGTTCGCCCGCCAGATGGCCGAACGCCGCGCCGTCCTGCAATCCGAGGCGAAAAAGCAGGAGGCCCGCCGCGCCCACCTGCAATCCTTTGTCGACCGCTTCAAGGCCAAGGCGTCCAAGGCGACCCAGGCCCAGTCCCGCGTGAAGATGCTGGAACGCATGACCACCATCACCGCGCCCGAGGATGCCAAGAAGGTCGTCTTCACCTTCCCCAAGCCCGAGGAATTGTCGCCCCCCATCATCAACATGGAAAACGTCGCCGTCGGCTATGATGGCCCGCCAATCCTGCGCAAGATGTCGCTGCGCATCGACCAGGACGACCGCATCGCCCTGCTGGGCCGCAATGGCGAGGGCAAATCGACCCTGTCCAAACTGCTGGCGGGCAAGCTCGGCGCGATGGAGGGGCGGCTGGTCCAATCCTCCAAACTGCGCATCGGCTATTTCGCCCAGCACCAGGTCGACGAGCTGCACATCGACGAAACCCCCTTGCAGCACCTGCAACGTCTGCGTCCAGACGAAGGCCAACCCCGCCTGCGCGCCCGTCTGGCTGGCTTCGGCCTTGGTGCCGATCAGGCCGAAACCGAGGTCGGCCGTCTGTCCGGCGGCCAAAAGGCCCGCCTGTCGCTGCTGTTGGCCACCATCGACGCGCCGCATCTCTTGATCCTGGACGAACCGACCAACCACCTCGACATGGAATCCCGCGAGGCGCTGGTTGAAGCCTTGACCGAATATTCCGGCGCCGTGATCCTCGTCAGCCACGACATGCACCTGCTGTCCCTCGTGGCCGACCGCCTCTGGCTCGTCAAGGGCGGCCTCGTCACCCCCTATGCCGACGATCTCGAGGCTTATCGCCGCATGTTGCTGGCCGGCGACGAAGACGCCAAACCCGCGCCCAAGCCCGTCGAAAAGCCCAAGAAGGCGACCCGCGACGAAGTCGTGGCCCTGCGCGCCGATGTCCGCAAAAGCGAGGAGCGTCTGGCCAAGCTGAACGACATGCGCGACAAACTGGCCAAGAAACTGGCCGACCCTGCCCTGTATGAGGACGCCCGCAAAGGCGAACTCGCCACCTGGAACGCCAAATATGCCGAGGTGATGGACGCTTTGGATAAGGCCGAGGCGATGTGGATCAGCGCGCAGGAGCGGCTGGAGGCGGCAAGCTGACGTCATGCCGATGCCCTGGACCTATCGCCAAGCCACCCGCGAATGGCAGGTCTTTCTGGCCGATGCCCGCGAAGCGATGGGCCTGAGCAGCGACAATGCCACCTATACCGCCGTGCAGGGCGTCTTGCGGGCCTTTCGCCGCCGCCTGACGCCGCAACAGGCCGTAGATTTTGCCCAGATCCTGCCCGCGGTCTTGCGCGCCCTGTTCGTCGCCGACTGGCACCTGTCCGACCCTGTCCCGCCCGGCACCCGCGCCGACTGGACGGCCGAGGCCATGGCGCTGCGCCCCCATCACAACCTGACCCCCGCGCATTGCGTGGCGGCCACCGCCCTTGCCCTGCGCAAATCGGTCCTGCGCGCCGATCTGGAGAGCGTTCTGGCCACCCTGCCGCCCTTTGCGACCGAGTTCTGGTCCACCCCCGGCATCGACCCCGCCACCCTTGGCCCAAGGATCGTCTAGCCAAACCCCGCCCCTGCCGTTAGGGTGCCGCGATGCTGGACAACCCCTTTCTGATCACCGCCTTTGCAACCCTGTTCGTGGTGATCGACCCGCCGGGTCTGGTGCCCTTGTTCATTGCGCTGACCACCGGCATGGACACCGCCCACCGCCGCAATCTGGCCCGCCGCGCCTGCATCATCGCCGCCGTCTTGCTGACCCTGTTCGGCCTGTTCGGCGAGGTGCTGCTGGAGTTCATCGGCATCTCGATGCCCGCCTTCCGCATCGCGGGCGGGATCCTCTTGTTCCTGACCGCGCTGGACATGCTGTTCGAACGCCGCACCCAGCGGCGCGAGGGGCAACATGCCGACCCGGATCACGACCCTTCGGTCTTTCCGCTGGCAACCCCGCTGATCGCAGGGCCCGGTGCCATTGCCACCATGATCCTGCTGATGGGTCAGGCGGGGGAGGACTGGACGCTGCGACTGGCCGTGCTGGGTCTGATGTATGGCATGATCCTGGCCACCTTCCTGTTCTTCCTTGCCTCGGACCGTTTGGAACGCCTGCTGGGCCGCACCGGAACCATCGTGATCACCAGGTTGCTGGGAATGCTGCTGGCCGCCCTGTCTGTCCAGTTTGTGATCGACGGCGTGCGTGGAACCGGCTTGATCGGATGATGCCGCACCCCCATCTTGGGCTGATGATGGATGGCGACAGAACCGCGCAGCTGATTTACCTTGTCTTGCTTTTTGCCGCTCTTGGCGGCTGGATCATGGTGGAATACCGGGGTCGCTTGGGTCAGGCCATGCGGACGGGTCTGGCCTGGGGCATGATCTTTGTCGGTCTGATGGCGGGCTATGGCCTGTGGGGCGATCTGCGCCGTGACATCATGCCGGTGCAATCCATCGCCGGCGAAATGGTCACGATCCCCCGCGCCGGCGATGGCCATTATTACCCCCGCCTGACGATCGACGGCACCGACATCACCTTCATGGCCGATACCGGGGCCACCTCGGTCGTCCTGTCGCCCGCCGATGCCCGCGCCCTTGGCATCGACCCCGACACGCTGACCTATCTGGGTCAGGCCTATACCGCCAACGGCATCGTGCGCACCGCGACCGTGACCCTGCGCAACGTGACCTTCGGCCCATTCACCGATGCCACCGTCACTGCCCAGGTGAACCAGTCCAACATGGCAGGCTCCCTGCTTGGGATGGATTACCTTGGCCGCTATTCGGTCACGATGGCGGGCGATCAGATGATCCTGACCCGCTGAAAGCGAGCCCCGGTCCCCCCAGACCGAGGAAGTTTGAGTGTGGGAATGCGGGTGGCTTGCAAGCCGCAAAAGGCGCCACAAATCCCAAGGTTAACGGGCGGTTTCCCGGCTGATCCGCCCCGCCGCCCCGTCAGCCCGCCGTTGCAGGTTTTTCCATCTTCTTGACCCAGGGGCCCGTCTCGTCGGACCAGTATTGCGCGGCCAACCCCCAGCCGGTCATCCGCGTCCACTGCCCACGGGCGGCCTGCACCGCCAC
Organism: Pseudorhodobacter antarcticus; assembly: GCA_945871285.1. Lineage (GTDB taxonomy): Bacteria > Pseudomonadota > Alphaproteobacteria > Rhodobacterales > Rhodobacteraceae > Stagnihabitans. The sequence goes on from CAMBWO010000020.1 coordinate 21,280, forward strand.
CTCGTCCGCGCTGTCAAACAGCAGCCAGACCCGGTCCAGCCCGGACAGTTCCGCTGGATCGACAGTGGCCCCGCCCAGCAGCAGCACCCCCCGTGCCCGGTTGGTGATCGTCCCCGACCCCAGCAGCACAGGCTGGTCGGCATCCGACGGACCGCCCTCCACCCCATGTGGAAGAAAGCTGTCCTCCGGTTCGGCCCAGAGCTTTGCATCAAGATGGTTCAGCAACCCCTTGTTCGGACTGCGGATCATGATAGGCCAGCCCTGCCCCAAGGCACGGTTCAGTATCGTGACCACAGTCTCGTCCAAACCTGACCGCGTCAGATGGTAGAACACCACGACAGCGGTCATCGCGGGCTCACTTGGCCTCGGGCTTGGGTTCGAACTTGTCGCGGATCAACCGGTCGAGCGACAGAACGCCCCAACCCGTGGCCCCTTTGGGCGACATCGGCAGATCGTTTTTCACCAAGGCAGTGCCGGCGATGTCGAGGTGAATCCACGGCATGCCCTCCTTGATGAACCGCTTCAGGAACTGCGCCGCCGTGATCGACCCACCTTCCCGCCCGCCGATATTCATCATGTCAGCCACCCGGCTTTTCAGTTTGTCGTCATAGGCTTGCCCCATTGGCATCCGCCAGGCGCCCTCGCCTTCGGTCGCGCAGGCCTTGAGGAACGCATTGCACAAGGTATCGTCATTCGAGAAAACCCCAGCGTTTTCATGACCTAACGCGACAATGATCGCACCTGTCAGCGTTGCCAGATCAATGATCCCAGCGGGGTTGAACCGCTCTTGCGTGTACCACAGCACATCGGCCAGAACCAAGCGACCCTCGGCATCGGTATTGATCACCTCGACCGTATCGCCCTTCATCGACCGCAGCACATCGCCTGGCCGCTGCGCCCGCCCGTCGGGCATGTTCTCGACGATGCCGACCAGACCGACAACGTTGGCCGGGGCCTTGCGCAGTGCAAGGGCTTTCATCACCCCGGCCACCACACCCGCGCCGCCCATATCCATCGTCATGTCTTCCATGCCGCCAGCGGGCTTGATCGAAATGCCGCCGGTATCAAACACGACACCCTTGCCCACCAGTGCCAGAGGTGCCGCATCCGCAGCCCCGCCCTTCCACTGCATCACCACTACTTTCGAGGGCGATTCCGAGCCTTGGCCGACGCCAAGCAACAGCCGCATCCCCAGTTCGGCCAGTTGCGCCTCCTCCAGAACCTCGACCTCCAGCCCCAACTCGCGCAGGGCTGCAAGGCGGTCGGCGAATTCGGTGGTGGTCAAAACGTTGGAGGGTTCGTTCACCAGATCGCGCGTCAGGAACACACCCTCGGCCATGGCGGCACCGTCGGCATAGGCCGCGGCCACCTCATCGGGTGCGTTGACCATGTAGCGGACGGTGCCGATCTCGGATTTGTCGCCCGTCTTGTGATCGTTAAAGTCATAGGCCCGCAGCACCATCCCAAGGGCGATGTCGACGGTCCGGGGATGCCAATCCGTGGCGATCAGACATTCCGACTTGCCAAGGCTGCGGCCAATCGTGCCTCCCGCCTTGCGGGCCTCGGCCCGTTCGACCCTGCGGCCAAGTTTGATGACTTGCAGCGCATCGGCCGCAAGACCCGACGGAAATGCCAGATCGGCACCGTCGCCGGGTTTCATCTTGGCATAGGTGTCCGATTCCATGAACCGGGTGACTGCGCCACGGGTCAGACGATCCACGCGCTTGGCGGCAAGACTGCTTGGCAAATCACCATCGACGACAATAACGATCCGGCCAGTTGCGGTTGCCAGAGCTTCGACATTGGTCGCAATGAATTCAGGTTTCACAGGCGTGGTCATCTTCAGCTCCGGTTTCGTCCCAAGGGCGCATCCCTTGGGGTCGGCCAAGGCTAGCCCGTAGACCCGGAAATGGCCAGATATGAGTTTTCCCCGCCTGTCTTTTCCGGTAGCGTCGGCTCAGCATTTTCAAGGAGCACCGGGCGCGTGCCAAGATTCGACCGCTACCTCCTGTCACAGCTGCTCTCGCATTTCGGGTTCTTTGCCTTGGTCCTTGTCGGGGTCTACTGGATCAACCGGGCTGTCACCTTGTTTGACCAGTTGATGAGTGATGGCCAATCCCTTTTGGTCTTTGTCCAGATATCGGTGCTTACCTTGCCCAACGTGATCAAGCTTGTGCTGCCAGTCGCGGCCTTTGTGGCCAGCGTCTATGTCTCCAACAAGCTGATCGCGGAAAGCGAGCTGGTGGTGATGCAGGCGACAGGTTTTTCGGCCTTTCGCATGGCGCGCCCAGTGCTGTTTTTCGGCATTGTCGTAGCCCTGATGATGGCGGCACTGGTTCATTTTCTGGTCCCCATGAGCCGCACCACCATGATCGCGCAACGCGCCGCCCTGTCCGAGAACATCACGGCACGCTTTCTGACCGATGGCCAGTTTACCCATCCGTCCAAGCAGGTGACCTTTTATATCAACCAGATCGACCCGAACGGGCAATTGCGTGACATTTTTCTTGAAGATGGCAGAAGGACGGATGAGGTCACCACCTTTACCGCGCGCAAAGCCCTGTTCGTCCGCGGCGATTCCGGCCCCAAGCTGATCATGTTCGATGGCATGGCCCAGACGCTGGACCGCGCCACGCAACGCCTGTCAACCACGCGGTTTGCCGATTTCACCTACGATCTGGGCGCGTTGCTGACCCGGTCCGTCGGACCCCGCCGGGCGATGCAAGAGATGTCGACGCCTGAGCTTTTGTGGCCAACCGAGGGTGTCCTGACCGAAAGCCGCGCCTCCCCCGCGGCACTGCTTTACGAGGCGCACCACAGACTCGCGGAGCCGGTCCTGTCGGTTGCCGTGGCCGTGATCGGCTTTGCGGCGCTGCTGCTCGGCGGGTTCAGCAGACTGGGGCTGTGGCGTCAGATCGGGATTGCGATAGGGCTGCTGGTGATCTTGCAGGGTACCACGACAGTCAGTGCCCAAATGGGCCCGCTGGTCGTGCAAGGTTGGGCACTTGCCTATATCGCCCCCCTGCTGGGCCTCGCCATGGCCGGAACGATGCTGTGGTGGGCAGGGCGGCCACGGTCCATTGGCAAGGCGGCCCTGTCATGACTTTGAACCTCTATTTCGCCGGCCGCTTTATGTGGATGTTCGCCCGGATTTTTCTTGGTTTCTTCGCCCTGATGCTGATGGTCGACATCATCGAAAAACTGCGCGAATTCTCGGACACCGGCATCAGCCTGTCCGAAGCCTTCGTCCTTGGTCTGATGCATGTCCCCTCGGCGATCTATCAGATATTGCCATTGATTTTGGTGCTAACCGCAATTGCGTTGTTTGTCGGGTTGGCGCGGTCATCGGAGCTGGTTGTCGTGCGCGCTGCCGGCCGTTCCGGGCTCAACTTCCTTTTGGCTCCGGTCGTCAGCGCATTATTGATGGGCTTCTTTGCCGTGGCGGTCTTGAACCCCATCGTGGCTGCGACGTCCAAGCGCTATGATACCCTTTCGTCGGGCTATGCGCGGGGCGGTTCGGTCTTGTCGGTGTCCGACAGTGGGCTGTGGCTGCGACAGGGAGATGACCAGGGCCAGACGGTCATCCACGCTGACCGCGCCAACCTGGACGGGACAGAATTGTACGACGTCTCCTTCCTGACGATCGCCGCGGATGGCACGCTCGTCTCGCGGCTGGATGCAAGGCTGGCGCGGCTGGAGCCGGGCTATTGGCTGATCCGTGGTGGCAAGTTCTGGCCGCTGACCGCGGACAACCCCGAACGCGCCGCCTATAGGCCTCCGGACAATACCACTGTCCCGACCAACCTGACCAAAGACAAGATCCGTGACAGCTTTGGCACGCCCAGTGCGATCAGTTTCTGGGATTTGCCTGCCTATATCCAGGGTCTGGAACATGCCGGATTTTCGGCGCGCAGCCACCGGGTCTGGTATCAGATGGAACTGGCGCAACCGTTGCTTTTGGCCGCCATGGTGCTGATCGCGGCGGGCTTCACCATGAGACACGCTCGCATGGCCCGAACGGGCAGTCTGGTTCTGACGGCCTTGTTGTGCGGATTTGCCGTGTTCTTTCTGCGCAACTTTGGTCAGATCCTGGGCGAGAATGGCCAATTGCCCATCGCGCTGGCCGCCTGGAGCCCGCCGATCGCGGCCACCTTGCTGGCGCTTGGCCTCCTGTTGCATCTGGAGGATGGCTGATGCGTCGTATCCTTCTGACGGTGGCAGCCTTGATCGTGATGACCGTGGGGGCCATGGCGCAAGACCGCGCCACGCTTATTGCAGACAGTGTGGCGGTGACATCGGACAACACCCTGTTTGCCTCGGGTCATGTCGAGGTGTTCTTTCAGGGCCAGCGGATGACAGCCTCGTCGATCAGCTATGACCAGACGGCAGATCGGCTGACCATCACCGGACCCATCCGCATCGAGGACGGCACGGGCAATGTCTTTCTGGCCGAGCAAGCCGATCTTTCGGCCGACTTGTCCGAAGGGGTGCTGACATCGGCGCGGCTGGTGCTGAACCAGCGTCTGCAACTGGCCGCTGCCGAACTCGTGCGCGGCGAGGGAGGCAATCTGACCGCGATGCGCCGCGTCGCCGCGTCGTCGTGCACGATCTGCGAGGGGGATTCGACCCCGCTGTGGGAAATCAGGGCCAGCGAGGTTGTGCATGACGCGGCCGCCCGTCAGATCTATTTCAGCAACGCCAGTTTGCGCTTTTATGGCGTGCCGGTTTTGTATCTGCCGACCTTGCGCGTGCCCGACCCCACGATGACGCGCGCGACGGGATTCCTCATGCCTCGGCTCCGGTCAACCACGGCGCTGGGGACCGGTCTGAAACTGCCTTATTTTCTCACTCTTGGCGAAAGCCGCGACCTGACCCTCACACCCTACCTAACCTTTCAAGGCAACCGCACGGTCGAGTTGCGGTATCGGCAGGCCTTTCGTGCGGGCGACATCGTGGTCGAAGGTGCTGTTTCACGCGATGACTTGCGACCCGGCATCATGCGGGGATACTTGCAAGCGACCGGCGCATTTGATTTGGGGTCGGACTACCAACTGACCTTCAAGGGCATCAGCGTCACGGACCCGACCTATCTGCTCGATTACGGCGTGACCGAGGCAGACCGGCTCGACAGCCAGATCGTCCTGACCCGCATACGCCGTGACCTGAGCTTTTCGGCCCGTCTGATCGGGTTTCAAACCATCCGGGCGGGCGAGACGAACAACACCTTGCCAACCACCGTGACCGACGCCTCTTACGAACGGCGATTCACGCCTGGGCTCTTGGGCGGCAGTGCCGAAATCCGGATTGACAGCCACAGCGACTATCGTGCGTCCCGCTCGCCACTGGACGCCAATGGCGATGGGGTGGCGGATGGCCGCGATCTTGTACGGATCAGTCTTTCGGCAGACTGGCGGCGCAACTGGATCACGACCGGTGGTCTGGCGGTCGCGGCGCTTGGCAACGTGGCTGTCGATGGCTACTCCATCGTGCAGGACAATGCCTTTGCCGGCAACCCGCGCCGGACAAGCGGGGCGGTCGGTCTGGAACTGCGGTGGCCCCTGGTCAAATCCGGGGCCCATGGGGTGCCGCAACTGATCGAACCCGTTGTGCAATTCGTGATGTCCAGCCCGATCGATGCGTCGGTGCCCAACGGTGATTCCACGCTCGTCGAGTTTGATGAGGGGAACCTTTTTGCGCTCGACCGTTACCCCGGTGCCGATGGGGTTGAGGCCGGGGCGCGCATCAATCTCGGTCTGACCTACCGCAGGGAAGACCCAGAGGGCTGGTCGCTGGGGGCGACCCTTGGCCGCGTGGTCCGGCTGCAAAATGAAGGCCAGTTCAGCGCCGCCTCGGGTCTTGACGACACAAGGTCCGATTGGCTCCTCGCCTGGTCCGTCGCGAATAACCACGGCCTTGCCTTGACGAACCGCCTTGTGGTGGACGATTCGCTTTCGCTGACCAAGGGGGAACTGCGGTTTGACTTCAGCAATCCGGCGGTCGACCTGACGGGCGGCTACGAATATCTGCTGGCCGACGCTGCGGAAAACCGCACCGAAACCGCCTCTGAAATCGTGCTGGCCGCCAAGCGCAACCTGACCCCGAACTGGGCCGCAAATCTTAGCGCGCGCTATGACCTGCGGGCCGAACGTCTGGCCCGGGCGGGGTTGGAGATCGACTTTCGGAACGAGTGCTTGGAGCTTACGCTTTCACTCTCGCGTCGCTATACTTCCTCGACTAGTGTGGAGCCATCCACGGATTTCGGTCTGTCGGTTGAACTGCTGGGCTTCGGCGGTGGTTCGCAAGGCGGGCCGGCCCGGGTCTGTCGTCGATGACACGGGGTCGCGGGATCATGAAGCTATGGAACGAAAACTGATGACACTGAACTTGTTTTCCCTTGCAAAACGGCTGTGTTCCGCTGCCGCACTGTGCTTGGCTGTGGGGATGCCGTCGCAGGCGCAAGAGGACGGGTTCGCCCCGGCCGTTCTTGTGAACGGGCGGGTGATCAGCCAGTATGAGGTGCGTCAACGCGTGCTGTTCATGACTTTGTTGCGCCAACCGGGCGACATCCCTGCCTTGGCGGTTTCCACCCTGATCGACGACACCCTGCGCCGCGATGCCGCCAAGAAGATGGAGGTTGCTGTCACCCCGGATGAGATCAAGGCTGGCATGACAGAGTTTGCCGGGCGGGCCAAACTTCCCATCGAAGAGTTCCTGAAAGCCCTGGCCAAAGGCGGGGTCGAACCAGAAACCCTGCGGGACTTCGTTGAGGCCGGGCTCTTGTGGCGGGCCGTGGTCCGCGCCAAATTCGGAGCGACCACTGACGTTTCGGAAGCCGAGATTGACCGGGCCATCGGGTCAGGCGTCGCATCCGGCGGCGAACTGCGCGTCCTGTTGTCCGAGATTTTGCTGCCCACCGGCGGCAGCACCGATGCCATGGCCCTGGCCCAACGGCTGAAACTGACGGCGACCACCCTGCCCACCTTCAGCATGGCCGCACAGAACTATTCCAAGGCCCCGACGGCCCGCGCCGGTGGCGCCTTGGGCTGGATTCCGATTTCGGCCCTGCCACCATCCCTCGCCCCCCGCATTCTGGCCCTCGAAGTTGGCGAAGTGACCGACCCCATCGCCGTGCCGGGCGCGGTGCAACTGTTCTACCTTCGCGACCTGAGCCTTGGCGCGGGTGACGCCAAAGGCGCGTCCGAGGTGCAATATGCGCAGTTCTTTGCCCCAGCCGGCACTGACATTGCCGCCGTGATCGCCTCGCTGGACACCTGCGATGATCTGTACGACGCGGCCAAGGGCCTGCCCGCCGATGCCGTTCAGCGCATGACCGCGCTCGAGGCGGGTGTGGGTGGGGGCGTCGGCGCAGCCCTTGCCGCACTGGACCCCGGAGAGGCGACCGTATTGGCAGGCGCCACACCGTCCATCCTGATGCTGTGCAAACGACAGCCACAATCGGACATCCCGGCCTCGCGGGATGACGTCAAGACCAACCTGCTGAACACGCGCCTGGGCCTGCTGGCAGGGGCCTATCTGGAAGAATTGCGGTCAAACGCCATCATCAATATCCAATGACCGTTTTCCCGCTCGTTGCCCTGACCTGTGGCGAACCCGCAGGTCTTGGACCTGAACTCGCCGTTGCCGCCCGACTTGCCTTGGGCCACGAGGTGCCGTTTTTCTGGATCGGCGATCCGCGTCACCTGCCCCAGCGCAGTGCCATGCAGATCATTGCCGATCCATCAGAGGCGGCCATGGTGCCGGCAGACATCCTGCCCGTATTGCCACACACCTTTCCTTACCCCACGACCCCCGGCCAGCCGGATCCGCGCAATGCGCAAGCCGTGGTGGATGTGATCGCACGTGGCGTCCAGCTGGTTCAGAGCGGCACCGCCCTCGCTCTGTGCACCGCGCCGATCCACAAGAAAGTTCTGCAAGACGGCGCCGGTTTTCCCTTTCCCGGCCATACCGAATTTCTGGCCCATCTGGGCGGGGATGTGCCCGTCGTCATGATGCTGGCCAGTCCGCTG
>CAMBWO010000021.1 GCA_945871285.1 Pseudorhodobacter antarcticus
GTTGGGGCCATGGTGCCTTTCGGCGCGATGACCGTCGCCGTGATCTCGGGGCACTACGGCCTGCCGATCTGGCTGGGTGTCGCAGTCGCACTGTCATTTGGGGTCATTGTCGGGCTGGTCAACGGATTTCTGGTCATCAAGACCGCCGTCCCATCGCTGATCGTCACCCTGGGTAGTCTCTTCGCGGTGCAAGGGATCGTCCTTGGCCTAACCGTGCTGATCACCAAATCCACCAGCGTAGCGCTGGCCACCGAAGGCCCGGCCAAGGCGATCTTTGGCGATTTTGTGATGGGCGGGCAATTGCAGGTGATGGTCCTGTGGTGGATGGGACTAACCGCGCTCTATATCTTTTTCGTCCACTTCAGCCCGTTTGGAAACTGGATTTTCGCCATGGGCGGCGACAAGGTTTCCGCGCGGAACGCCGGTATCCCGACAGACCGTCTGACGATGATCCTGTTTGTTCTCTCCGCCACCTCGGCCGCCTTTGTCGGCATGTGCCAAGCGATCCTGTATAATTCGGCGCAGGTTGCAGGCGGGCAGTCGTTCATTTTCAACTCGATCATCGCGGTGGTGGTGGGCGGGGTTCTGTTGACCGGCGGATTTGGCTCTGTCGTGGGCATCTTCTTTGGCACCATCACCTTTGCCGTCGTCACGCAGGGCATTTACTACACCGATTTCGACCGGAACTGGTCGTCCCTGATCATCGGTGTCCTGCTGCTGGGCGCCGTCCTGATGAACAACACCTTCCGCAAGATGGCGCTGTCCTATGCACCCAAGAAAGGCGCGAAAAAATGACCACGCCCGTCCTTGCCCTGCGCAGTATCAACAAATCCTTTGGACCCATCGACGTTCTGCACGACATCACGCTTGAGGTGCGGGCAGGTCAAGTCCTGTGCCTGCTTGGCGACAACGGTGCCGGAAAATCGACGCTGATCAAGATCATGTCCGGCGTGCACCAGCCGACCACCGGTTCCATCGAAATCGACGGGACGCCTGTCACCCTGCCCAGCCCACGCGCAGCCTCTGACAACGGCATCGCTACCGTTCACCAGTTCGGCGGCACCTTTCCCCTGATGTCTATCGGGCGCAGTTTCTTTGTGGGGGTCGAGCCGACCAAGGGCTGGGGCCCGTTCAAGGTCTATGACCGGAAACGCGCCAACGAAATCGCGGTCAAGGCGGTGCAGGATTTCGGCATCACCCGCATCGACGACGGCGACCGTCTGGTCGGCGGCCTGTCGGGGGGCGAGCGTCAGTCGCTGGCGATTGCCCGTGCCGTCCACTTTGGTGCCCGCGTCCTGATCCTGGATGAGCCCACCGCCGCCCTTGGCGTGAAACAGGCCACCCACGTCCTGCGCATCGTGAATGAGGCCAAGAAGCGCGGCCTTGCCGTCGTGTTCATCACCCATCAGGTCATGCACGCCATGGCCGTGGGCGACCATTTCGCCGTGCTGATCCGCGGTGCCGTCGCGGCCGATTTCCACAAGGGCGAGAAATCACGCGAAGAGATCACCGACCTGATGGCCGGTGGCGCGTCGATGGCGTCACTGGAGGCCGAGATCGAAGGATACATGGCCAGCCATGACGGCCACCCTCCGCCGCCCGCAGCGCACTAGTCTCCCGGCCGGTGCCGGGATGTTCCCGGCACTGACCCTTGCCCCGCCCGCGCCTCCACCGCGGGCGGGGCGCCAACCAAAACGACGGATCACATGCCATGCCCACTTGGACCCTTGCCTGCGCCACTGACGACATCGAGCCGGATGACCTGATCAGGTTTGATCACGGCACACAGACCTTCGTCATTGTCCGCAGCGAAGATGATACCTTTCACGCCATGGACGGCATCTGCAGTCATGAGAAGGTGCATCTTTGCGACGGTCTGGTGATGGAGGGCACCATCGAGTGCCCGAAACATAACGCCATCTTCGATTACCGCACTGGCGAGGCGAAACGTGCCCCCGCATGCGTCAACCTGAAAACCTTTCCCGTCCGGGTTCAGGACGGCCAAGTCTGGATCGAGATATGACCTTTCAACTTGCCGCCTGCGCGGAGATGCTGTGGCGCGACCAGCCCATCGAATGGCGAGCGTCGCGCCTGAAGGAAATGGGGTTCGGCGTCGGCCTGTGGAACTGGCCCGCCTGGGATATAGCGGCACTGGTCAAGACCGGGGCCACCTTCACCATCATGAACGGCTATCTTCAGGGCCGCCTGACCGATGCCGAAGGCTGCGCAATTTTGCTCGCCTCGGCCCGCGAGACGGCGGCGGTGGGCAAGCGTCTGGGCGTCCATCGGCTGAACCTGCATGGCACCGGTCTTGGTGATGGGGGTATCCCGATCCCCCATATCGGCAGCTTTGCCCCCGGCATGGAACAGCGCGCCCGCGACACCCTGCACCGACTCTGCGATCTGGCCGAGGCATCGGATCAGGTCTTTACCCTCGAAAACCTCAACCCAATCGACCACCCCGGCTGCCCCTTCGGATCGACAGCCGACGTGCTGGCCCTGGTGTCCGCCGTCAACCGTCCGCAGCTTCGCATCAACCTTGACCTCTATCACACCCAGATCGGCGAGGGTGACCTGATCCGCTGGTGTCAGGCTTGCCTGCCGTGGATCGGCGAAGTGCAGGTGGCTGACAATCCGGGTCGCTGCGAGCCGGGGACAGGCGAGATCAACTATGCAGGCGTGGCACGGGCCCTGAAGGACATGGGCTACGCTGGCCCCGTCGGGATGGAAGCCAATGCCAAAGGCGATGAGGAGGCCGCATTGGAGGCCTTCCGCGCTGCGTTCACGGTGTAATCATGGTCCAGTTTCACAACCGCCCCAACGTCGCCGACATCCGCGCCATGAAAGCACGCGGTGAAAAGATCTCCATGCTCTACGTCACAACACTGGAAGAAGCGGCGGCGGCAGATGCGGCAGGCATCCACATGCTGTCGATTGAGTCCCGCTTTTTCTCTCCCGAGATGCGCGCCGCTGCAGGCCGCTGCTTTGTGCAGGTCGGCCTGCCCTTTGGCCCCTACGGCGGGCTGGCCACCGCGGAGGACTACCTTCGCGCAGCATTCAAGTTCACCGCGATGGGGGGCGATTGCTTTTACTGCGCTGCCAGCCTGGATATTCAGAAAGCCTTGTGTGACAACCACATCCCCATCGTCGCCCATGTTGGGCTGATCCCAAGCTATATCACCTGGACCGGCTGGCGCGCCGTCGGCAAGACGGCAGGCGAGGCCCGCGCCGTCTGGGACCATGTCAAACAGCTGGAAGCCATCGGGTGCTTCGGCGCCGAACTTGAGGTCGTGCCGGATCGTCTGGGCGAAATCATCAGCCGGAACACCCCGATGATCATGCTGGGCATGGGCGCGGGGCCGGGAGCAGATGCGCAGTATCTGTTTGCCGAAGATGTGCTTGGTTGCACCGACGGCCATCGCCCTCGCCACGCCAAGGCCTATCGTAACTTTGCGGCCGAATATGCCCGGCTGCAAGCCGAACGCATCGCAGCCTTCCGCGAATTCATCGCGGACGTGAACACCGGCGCCTATCCGCAACCGCAGCACAACGTCCCGATGCAGGACGTTGAATTTGAAGCTTTCAAGACCGGCCTCGGTCTGTAACCCCAAGGATATCTCATGTTGAACACTGCCCTACTCGGCGCCGGTCGTATCGCTGGCGTACACGCCACGGCCATCTCGACCAACCCCGGCAGCCGCCTTGTCGCCGTCTCGGACATCAACACCGAGGCCGCTGGTAAACTCGCCGCCCAATACGGCGCCGAGGCGCGCACAACCGATGCCATCCTGGCCGACAAGTCGATTGATGCCGTCCTGATTGCCACCTCTACCGACACTCATTCGGACTTGATCGAGCGCGCCACGGCAGCGGGCAAGGCCGTGCTGTGCGAAAAGCCGGTCGATCTTTCTCTTGCGCGTGCGCAGGCCTGCCAAAAGGCCGTCGCCCATAATGGCCGCCCTGTGATGATCGGCTTCAATCGCCGGTTTGACCCGAACTTTTCGGCGCTCAAGGCCGCATTGGACAAAGGCGAGATTGGCAAGCCAGAGCTGCTGTCCATCACCTCATTCGACCCGGCCCCGCCACCCGTCGCCTATATCAAGGTGTCAGGCGGACTGTTTCGGGACATGATGATCCATGACTTTGACATGGCGAATTTCCTGATGGGCGCGGCCCCAGTCAGCGTCTCGGCGGTCGGCAGTTCTATTGTTGATCCGGCCATCGGTCAGGCGGGGGATGTGGATACGGCGGTCGTCACGCTGACATATTCCGACGGGCGGATCGCGGTAATCAAGAACAGCCGCCGCGCAGTTTACGGCTATGACCAGCGGGTCGAATTGCTTGGCTCCGAAGGGCTGCTTCAGGCGCAGAACATGCTGGAAAACACCGTGGTCAAATCGACCACCGCAGGCGTAACCGGGGCAAAGCCTACATACTTCTTCCTTGAACGCTACATGCCCGCATATGCGGCCGAATGGGCGGCTTTCGTCTTGGCGGTCAACTCAGGTTCGACTTTGCCCGTAACGCTGGATGATGGTGTGGCAGCCCTTGCCATGGCTGAGGCTGCGACACAGTCCGCTCGGACAGGTGGCCCGGTCACGTTGGCCAGCGTTTTGGGCTAGGCCAGCCCGCCTGTTCCGGTCAATTGGTCGGAGCAGGCTTTGCGCACGAATTTCTGGTCCTTGTCAGGCCATTCTGACGTTTGCCAGGGTCTGCTTTCCGCCCTTTACGGCGATGCGCTAGGACGACGACGAGGGTGTTTTGCGACCGAACTGATGATCTTTCGAGGATCCAAGCGACAGCTCTTGTCAACGCCTGGTCAACCCTTGAATGCAGTTTTGTGCATGTCTTGTTTGTGCATGTCTTGTTCCGTCCGAACCCGACGAAACCATGCCAATCCCGTGCAACAAAGGTCCTGCTATCAAAGGCTTATCAGGAAAGAGTCGGAAATCGTTCGTTTTTCATGTTTTGGCGAATTACGGATCATAGCCTGAAGGCCGCAGGTTCAAATCCTGCCCCCGCAACCAAAAAACACCAATACGATCAAAGACATGCACGCCGCCCTCCGGGGCGGTTTTTGCTTATGTGCAGTTCTTGTCAACACCTGGTCAACGTTTTGCGAGTCCCCCCTTCGCGAGCCAGACAATCAAGTTCCCAATGGCCAAGTTCAGCCGGGCAAGTCGTCGTGGCCCCGATCGATCTGATGCAATCGGCTCTTGCGCGTGCAGTTATCCAACTTGTAGGGGGAAAGCGAAGGTGTCGAACGGAGAGCTAACTGCTTTCGTTGGACGCAAGCGCCGCAACAAGTGATCTGCGATGATCGTCTTACCAGACAGCAAACAAAACTGCCCGCGAGAAGGGATGGTGGATGACGCGGGTGACGGAAGGCGCTGCTATGTTTACTAAGCCGACCAGAATTCACTGCGACGGTCCCTGGACGAGGAGATTGAATGTGACATCGGGGCCCGAGCCGCCGGCCCGCATTTTCAACAAATCTTGTCTTGGCAGACACTTCGAAGGAATTGTTAACCCCAATCAGATATGCGCCATTACCTCTGCCGCAGAGGCAATCAACAAAGCCACTGATGCTGCTCCAGGATCGGCAATACCGATGCTTTTGTCGCCGACATAGCTGGACTTGCCACGTCGCGCCCGCATGGCGGCGGTAGCGGCGGCGCCCACTTCGGCGGCGATGCGGGCCGCCTGCCAGGCCGCAGCAACACCTTGGCCCGATGCAATCGCACCGTCAAACGCCCGGGCTGCCGGGTCCAGCGCGTCGAACATGGTCTTGTCGCCAGCCCGCGCGCGGCCCCGGTCAAGGATCCCCTGCACCGCGGCCCGCAACGCGTTTGCCATCACGGTCCCGTCGATTGCGGCGACCTGCGGCCCAACTGTGGCTGCCATTCGCAGGAAAATTGTGCCATAAAGAGCACCGCTTGAGCCGCCAACCGACCCCACGATCACCAGCCCGACCGCCTTCAGAAACGCGCCCGGCGTGCCGTGGTCGGCACTCTGCGCGATCATGTTACTGAACGCCTGCGTGCCCCTATAAAGGTTCGTCCCATGATCGGCATCGCCGGTGGCCGCATCAAGTTCGTTCAACCCATCCCGCCCGGCCGCGACGTTGCGCGCGAAAGCTGTCAGCCACAGGATAAGGTGTTCTGTCGTGATATCGCTTGCCATTGTCACATCCCCCAACGCAACGCCGCCGTACGCACCGGCGCATCCCACAGGGCCAGCATCGCGTCATCCAGCTCCAGCAGGGTCAGGGCTGCGCCCTGTTGTTCCAGCGAAGTGACCAGATTGCCCACCAGGACCCGCTCTGGCCGCAGGCCCGCAGCCCGCAGTCCGGCTGCAACCTCGCCATAGAGCAGATAAAGCTCCGCATCCGGCGTGCCGCCAAGGCCCGACAGCATCACCAACAACCGTGAACCCGGAGCAGGGCGCAGGTCGGCCAGAACCTCGGTCAGCAGCATCGCCGCAATCTCATGCGCCGGGGCCAACTTCACACGGTCGCGCCCGGGAGAGCCTGATATGCCAATGCCAAGATCCATCTCGTCCTCGGCCATCACATAGACCGGCCGGCCGCGTTCTGGCGGGGTGCACGAGGTCAGGCCGACGCTGAATGTCCGGGCGCGTGCAGCAACCTTGCGTGCGATGGCTGCAACTGCGGCCAGATCATCCCCGCGTTCCGCTGCTGCCCCGGCGATCTTTTCCACCAGCACGGTTGCCCCCAAGCCCCGCCGTCCAGCACTGTCATCGTCATCCTTGATTGCGACATCGTCGTTGATCAGCACGGTTTCAACGCTGATCCCGTCGAACGCCATGATCTCTTGCGCCATGCCGAAGTTCATCACTTCCCCGGTGAAGTTCTTGACAATATGGATCAATCCCGCCCCGGTATCGACGGCCCGCGTGGCCGCGATGATCTGCGCGGGTACCGGCGAGGTAAAGATCGCACCCGGGCATGCGGCGTCCAGCATTCCGGGTCCGACAAAGCCCGTGTGCAAAGGCTCGCACCCCGACCCGCCCCCGGCAATCAGCGCCACCTTGGGTCGCGCAGCGGCATTGGCACGGCGCAGCACCCGGTGGTCGGTATCCAGGCGAAGCACATCCGGATGGGCAGCGACCAGCCCGTTCAAGTAGTCCCGCACCACATCCTGCGGCTCGTTCATGAATCGCTTCACGCCAGATCCTTTCGTTTTGCCCAAATTGCCCACAGCCACTGGGCGCGAACACAATGGTTCAGGCCCTGCCTCGAGTCTCATCTTGAAAATCTAATGTATCAGATAGCAGATTTCTCACAAGTCAGATCCGCAGGAATCCCCTTCGCAAAGGGCGAAAACGGATGCTTTACAAATCTGATACATCACATATATTATTTTCTATAGTAGCTTCACCGGTCGCCGATTCGTGCCGCACACCCTGCCTCGGGCCCCAGATGGCCCGCTTCGCAGAGTGTTGCTGCCACAAACGGCGCCCATGCGGCCGGGATTGATCAGCGAACGGAAGGGCGCAGCCGCCCTTTCACCAACCAGGGAGGAATCGGAAAATGACAAATACCAAGGACCAAGACAGACACGGCGCCGTGGCGCTCACACGCAGGGGGTTGCTGAAATCTGCCCCGGCTATCGTCGGCGGCGCCGCTTTGCTGGGGGCCAGCGGGTTGCTGCCCACCGCTCAGGCCCTGGCGCAGGATGCAGGGTTTTCGACGCCGGACTACGATGCGATCATTCGCAAACTGGTCGAGGGCAAGGTGATCAAGGTTGGTTTCACCCCGCCGATCTTGTCGGAGTTCTTCGACATCATGGAACACGCAGCCTTCCGTCAGGCGCAAAACTATTCCGAGCGCTTCGGTGTAAAGTGGGAATGGCAGCGCGCCTCGCCGTCCGGCGATTTCAACTCGGTCGAAGGCCAGTACAATATCATCCAGAACTGGATCACCGCAGGGCTGGATGTGATCATGGTCTGCACTGCGGGCAACTATAAGGACACCGAAAAGCTCTATACCGACGCCCGGGCCAAAGGTATCACCATCATCCAGTTCAACATGCCGATCGAGTTGTGGGACCCGGCTTTGGTACTTGATACCTGCTCTGTCGGCTATGACAACATCCTGCAATCGGGCTATGTGGCTGGCAAGTTCATCGCCGAAAAGCTGGGCGGCAAGGGCAAGGTGCTGCAAATCTGGGGTCCGTCAGGCTCGATCTGGTCCGAGGCCCGGCAGAAGGGCTTTGACATGGTCTTGGCCGAATACCCCGATCTGCAGGTCGTCGGTATCGCAGATGGCGGCTATGTGCGCGACAAAGGTTTTGCCGCTGCTCAGAACCTGCTGACCGCCAATCCGGATGTGAACGCCATCTATGGCGAGAATGAGGAAATGGCGCTGGGTGCGTCGCAGGCCATCGACTCGCTCGGCCTGACGCATTGGAACGGAACCGAGGGCGTCATCACAATCGGCGCCGACGGGTTGCAGTCGGGCTTTCAGGCGATCCGCGAAGGCCGCCTGTCGGCAACCATCTCGGTTGGCGGTGTGGGTCAAGGGTTGACACTGGTTGAAATGGCGTTTGCCATCCGCGCGCTTGGGATGAACGTGCCCAAGGTCAACAACGTGCCGGTCCAACTGGTCGAAGCGTCGAACGTTGACGGTGTCGATGCGCTTCAGGCCTGGGCCCTGGGGGCAACCCCGCTGTAATGGCAGAGTGGTGATTAGACCGGGGCGGGGTACTCCCTGCCCCTTTTCCATGTGAGGAGTCACCAAATGGGGCCGGTAGAGCTTGCCGTCGATGTCAGGCACGAACTGGGCGAAAGCGTTCTTTGGGACGACCGGGCGGGTGAACTGGTCTGGGTCAACATCCATGCGGGCGAGATCTGGCGACACTCTGAACGTGGGGGGGTGATCCGGCATGCGCTGCCTGACCGCGTCGGGGCGATCGGGCTGCGACGGGGGCGCGGCTATGTGGTTGGACTGGCCACAGGGTTCGGGTTTTTCGATCCGACGACCGGTATCCATGATCCCGTGGCAGCGGTTGAGGCCGACCTGCCCCACACCCGGCTGAACGACGGGCGCTGCGACCGGGCGGGCAATTTCCTGTGCGGTGGCATCGACGAGGGGGGGGCGGCGACAAGCGGGTTGTACCGTTTCTTCCCCGACGGGAAAGTGGAGCGGCTGCTGGCGGGGGTGACCTGCGCCAACAGCACCTGTTTCAGCCCGGATGGTGGCACGCTGTATTTCGCCGACATGCCGCAGGGCCGGATCAGGTGTTATGACTATGATCCGGCCGCGCCGCTGGGTCCGGAGCGGCCGTTTTGCGATTTTGCCGGGCAACGCGGGTTGCCGGATGGGTCGACCGTCGATGCCGAGGGGTGCCTGTGGAGCACGCATTGGGGGGGCGGCAAGATCGTGCGCTATGCCCCGGATGGCGCGGTTCTGCAGGAGGTGGCGCTGCCGGTGACGAACCCGACCTGTCTGGCATTTGGCGGGTCGGACTTTCGGACCTTGTTCATCACGACTGCCCGGTTTCAGCTGAGCGCGGACCAGTTGAAACGCGAGCCGCTGGCGGGGGCGGTGTTGAAGATGCGGACGGATGTGGCGGGGCTGCCGGAGCCGAGATTCAACGGATAGGGGTGAGCAATGCCCGGATTCCCACGCGTGAAATTCAGTCTAAAGTATTGATACAGTTATTATTTACATAAGTTGCCTTCCGCAAACTCTGCGCAGGGCCCCCGCCCCCTTCAACTGCATCGCGGCGGGATCGCGCCGCGATGGGCGAGTATTCCAGCCGCATAATAATTGGCGGCGGCGGCGGCCCGGTCGGGGGGCAGTCCGCTAGCCAGACCCTGCAGGAAGGCGGCGTTCCAGGCATCGCCTGCGCCGGTCGTATCAACAATCACGGGCGCGGGCACGGCGGGTACATGGATCACCCGGCCCCCAAACTGCAGCAGTACACCATCTGCGCCGAGTTTCAGCGCGACATTGGCCCCGCTGATGGCGGCAAAGGCTGCCAGTGCGGCGCGGTCCCCAAGCGCCTCTGCCCCGATCAGGGGCAGATCGGCGGGAAAGCTGGGCAGTATCCATGCGACCTTGGGCGCGATGGCGGCAAAGGCCCGCTGGGCACCCTCCACCCCGCCACGCTGCGCCCACAGCCGAGGGCGATAGTTCGGGTCGTAAACCGTGTTGGCCCGCGCCGCCTCAAGGGCGCAAGCCGCCGCGACGGCAGCCTCGGCCGATGCCGAAATGGCCTGTGTGATGCCGGACACCAGCACGAACCGCGCCGCCCCCAACAATGCGGAGTCAATATCCCCCGGCCCGATCCGTGACGCGGCGGACCCTGCCCGTCGATACAGAAACTCACGCTCACCTTTGGTATCGGTCAGAATGAAATAAAGACCGTTCTCGCCCGGAACGACGGGGGCGTGGGTCAGATCCACCGCCTCGGCTGTCCAGTCTGCGACCAGCGCCGGTGCAAAGGCATCGTCGCCAATGCGCGACACCAGCGCCGTGCGCAGCCCCATCCGGCTGGCATGGATCAGACTGTTGACGACATCACCAGCGAACCCGCGATGAAAGGTCTGCGCATTGGCAAAGACCCCCGCCGCGTGAAACTCGACCATACCCTCGCCAATTCCGACCAGATCAAAGCAGGGGCTCATGCCAGACGCGGACCGGCGCTGGCCATCGCTGACAGCCGTTCCAGGATGATGACGACCAGGATCACCATGCCGATCACAAAGGTCTCAAACACCGGTGGCACGCCCAACAGATTGATGACGTTTTGGATCACCACCAAGGTAATCGCGCCCAGCGCCGCCCCCAGCAGGCTGCCTCGGCCCCCGGTCAGGGCCGCGCCGCCAATGATTGCGGCGGCCAGTGCCTGCACCTCGACACCGCTGGCCATGTTGGGCTGCACCGTGCCAAGCTTGCCCGCCATCAGCACCCCGGCAATGCCGGCCAGCAGGCCCGATACGGCATAGGTGCCGATCTTGATCGCGGCCACATTCACCCCGGACAGGCGCGCCACATCCGGATTCTCGCCCGTGGCCTTCAGATGGCTTGCCACGCGCGCGTAAGTCATGATCAAGAGGCCGATGCACAGAATGGCCGCCGTGATGAACTCGGGCACTGTCAGCCGCAACGGCAGACGGGTCAAGCCGCCCAGCAGCATATAGGTCTTGTCGGAATAGTTGATCATCGGAACACCTTGGGTCCAGACGAACAGCACGCCACGGATCAGGGCCATCATCGCCAGCGTGGTGACGAAATCGGGGATCTGCATGACGGTGATGATCACCCCGTTCAGAAGCCCAAGCGCCAGCCCGACCAGTATTCCCGCGATCAGTGCCAGCCAAAGCGGCGTGCCGAGGGTGGCTATCAGGAAGGCCACTACCCCGCCCGACAGGGCCGCGATGGCCCCAACCGACAGGTCGATGCCACCGCCGATCAGCACGATGGTCATGCCCATCGCCAGCAGGATCAGCAGGGACGCCTGGTTGAGCATGTTGGACCAGTTCATCCAGGTCAGAAAGACCGGGGACACCATGCTCATCACCAGGGACACCACGATCAGGAACAGGGCAATGCCGGCCCCGGGGCGGCTGAACAGAGTGCGGGCGCTTGACAGAAGGGAATTGCGGATCATGGCACGCTCCTATTCGGTGCTCAAGAGGCGTGGTGTCGGGGTGATGGACGCGGCAGCGTCGGGCTGCGACGGTCCGGGCTGGCTTGTGCCGCCGGGACTGCCCTCGAGTTTGGGCTGCAGGATGTTGCGGTCGACAAAACGGTCGGACCATTTGTGAAAGGCAACCGCCAGCAGGATCGAGATGCCAAGCACCACCTGATACCAGGTCGGATCGACACCGACGATCTGGAGCCCGGCGCTGATCGCAGCCAAGAGCAGGGCAGCCACCGCCGCGCCGACCACAGACCCGCGACCACCGGCAAGACTGGTGCCGCCCAGCACTGCCGCCGCAATCGCCTGCAGTTCATAGCCGCGCCCGAGCGCCGGTTGCACCGAAGCCAGCCGTGATGCCAACAGCACCCCGGCCACTGCGGCAAACAGGCCCGACATCACGAACACCGCCAGACGCACCCGGTCGGCATCAATCCCGGCAAAGGTTGCGGCCTCGCGGCTCATCCCAACGGCACGGACCTGCCGGCCAAAGACGGTGCGGTGCATGACCAGCGCCATCACAACCACCATGACAAGGCCCAGCAGAATCGGAAATGACAGGCCAAGCACACTGCCATAGGCCAGCCAGGTGAAAGCCTCGGTTTCGCCGCCGCGCAGGGGGCGGTAAAACGCCATGATCTGCAACAGCCCCGCCGCCACCCCCATAGTGGCCAAGGTCACGATGAAATCCGACAGCCGCAAGACGGTGATCAACAGCCCGTTGATCAGCCCGCACAGCGCCCCCACAGCCAGGCCCGCCAGCACGGCGGGCAAGGTGCCAAGACCAAAGGTGAAGCACAGCATGGTCACCCCGCCGCTGAGGCCCAGGACCGAACCGACCGACAAATCAATCGCCCCGGCCGTCAGCACAAAGGTCATCCCAACCGCAATGATCAGGATAAACATCGACTGCACGATGATGGCCGACAGGTTATCGGCGGACAAGAAGGCTGGGTTCAGTAGCCCCAACAGGGCAACGACCACGATCAGGGCAAGGCTGATCGAAACCCCCTCGATCTGCAGCAATCTGGCAAGGTTTTGGCGCATCGGCGTTATCCTTGTGATGGGTGCGGCGCCGAGGCGGCGGCAAGCGACATGAAACGTTCTTCGAGCAGGGTCGCGGCCTTGCGGCCATCGGTTGCCGAGATGCCCTGCAATTCGCCCACGATCTTTCCCTGACGCATCACCAGAACCCGGTCGCTGAGGCCCAAAAGCTCCATCAGGTCCGACGATTTGACAATGGCTGCGCCGCCTTCGCTGACAAACGCGCGGATCAGCCGGTAAATTTCGATCTTGGCCCCGACATCGACACCTTCGGTCGGCTCGTTGAAGATGATGACGGCGGATTTGGCGGCCAGCGCCCGGGCAATGATCGCCTTTTGCTGGTTGCCGCCCGACAGGCGCAGGATCTGCTGATGGATCGAATTGGCGCGGATGCTCAGCGTCTTGAAATAGCCCTCGGCGGTTGCAGCCTCTCGCTTGCGGTTCACGAAACCGCCCGCCGCAAACCGCTCCAGCGAGGCAACAGAGATGTTCTGCGCGATAGAAAAGGTCGGCAGGATGCCGCGGGTCTTGCGTTCGTTCGGCACATAGGCAAGGCCTGCGCGAAAGGCGTCGCGGGTGCGGCGGATGGTCACCTGCTTGCCCATCAGCCAGGTGGTGCCGGCGGTCTTGCGGGTGGCACCAATGATCGCCTCAAGCAGGCGGTTGCAGCCTGCGCCCTGCAATCCGCCCAGGCCCAGAATTTCGCCCTGCTTCAGGGTCAGGGACAGGCCATGCAGGTTGCTGACCGATGCCAGCCCCTGGATGCGCAGCGCCTCGGCGTCCGCATGGCCGCTGCCTGCGGCTTTGCTTTGTGCCACCAGACTTTCAATGCTGTCGACATCGCGCCCCACCATCATGCGGACGACAGTTTGCGGCGTGGCCTCGGCCCCGTCGACCGTAGCGACCACCGCGCCATCGCGCAGCACCGTCACCTCATCGGCCATCCCGGCCAGTTCCTCCAAGTGGTGGGTGACCCACAGAACCGAGGTTCCGCGACCCTTCAGCCGCCGCATCTGGGTGAACAGCACCTTGCGCTCGGCTTCGGACAACCCGCCGGTGGGTTCATCCAGGATGATCAACTCAGCGTCAAAGGCCAGCGCCTTGATGATCTCGACCACCTGTTTGGACAGGGCATCCAGCCCCTCGACCGGGCGCTGCAACAGGCGGCGGTCAAATTCGAAATCATCGCACAGCGCGTTCACACGGGCCTCCATCGCACGGCGGTCAACCATGCCGAACCAGCCCGTACCAGCCTTTAGAACCTCACGGCCCAGAAACATGTTTTCCAGCGCCGTGAGTGCCGAGATCAGGTTGCGTTCCTGATGCACGGTGCTGATCCCCGCCGCTTGTGCTGCATGCGGCGAGGTCAGGGCCAGCGCCTGGCCATTCACGGTGATCTGTCCGGCATCGGGTTGATAGACGCCAGACAGCATCTTGATCACGGTTGACTTGCCTGCGCCATTTTCGCCCACCAGCGCATGGATGCTGCCACGCCGAACAGCAAAGCTGACATCGCGCACGGCGATGGTGCCGGGGAACCGTTTCAGCAGGTGATCCACCTGCACCACGGCTTCGGTTCGGATATGGTCAAGCATCACATCCCCCTCAGGTTTCGTTCAGCTTGAGATAGGGCACCAGTTCATTCCACGGCTTGTCGAGCACGTAGCGGTCCTTGACGCTGTAGGAACAGTCGAGCGTGTCTTTCAGAGATTGTGGGCCGGGAAAGCCGACCAGTTCCCAGCCAATGCGGTTCTGGTTGCCGCCATAGACGGGGTCGCTGAACATGCCCTGCCGGGTATGAAGGCACAGCGCAGAAAAGAAATCCAACCCGTCATCGGCCACGCCCTGCAAGGCAGAGCCAAGCGGCGCAGTGGTGGTCAAGCTGACCTTGCCGGGTTTGGGCTGGCTTGACATCAACTCCAGTACCGCATCTTGCCGCGCCTCGGTCAGGTCCTTGAAATCCTGCTCGAAATCGGCCTGCGCCAAAACATCCAGCGCCCGAACACCGTCGCGGTACATGATCTGCAACGCGCTGATGCGCATGCGCCAAGAATCGGCGAGCCGCCCGCTCATTTGCAAGAACCCCGACCCGTCGCCGCTGGCATAGATATAGTCTATGCCCGACAGATACAGGTCGATGAAGTTGGTCACCCCCGCTTCACGCGCACCGGGTTGATGATCGGTCGGGTAGATGCGCGCTGTGGCCGCCTCGATTGTCGCCCATTCATGGGCGGTAAAGAATTTGGGCGCTTCGCCGTGAACCTTGCGCGGGATCACCGGCCAGTCGGTCTTTGCTACCATGATATCGCTCCCTTGATTGAAGTGGTGCCGCCGGACATGGCCGGCGGGCCCGATTACCTTTTGCCCAACTGGCGTCTGCCCATGCCGCGGTGCTGTGCCAGATGCTCGGCGGCTCGCCAGGCCACGGCCATGATGGTCAGCGTCGGGTTGACGCCCAGCGCCGTGGGGAAGCACGAGCCATCGACGACATACAGCCCCGGCACGTCATGCGCCTCGCACCATTCGTTCAGCACCGAGGTGGAGGGGTCCTTGCCCATCCGCGCCGTGCCGTGCTGGTGGCAGGTGTTGCCGGTGGAGCGTTCCAGATAGACCGGGATGGTCTTGGAGGCCCCTGCGGCGTCCAGAATCTCCATGTTCTTATCCACCTGCCACTTGCCCATGTGGATGTCGTTGGGGTGCGGCTTGTGGGTAATGCGGGCGACAGGCACGCCCCAGGCATCGCGAACAGTTGGATCCAGATCGACGGTGTTTGATTCCACCGGCAGGTCATGCAGGATCAACCCGATCTTCATGGCATGGCGGTAGAAATCACGGTCGGCATCCTTGGCCGACTGGCCCCAAAGTGGCCGACCGGGGAAGTTCCAGTTGATCGGGTGGCAGACCTGGGAGGCCGAGATGATGCAGCCACCAATATGGCCCCGCTTTTCGTCGGTTTCATAAAAGTCCATCGAGCCGCCGGAAATGTAATGCCCGGCAAAGCCGTCCAGCGGTGCATCCACTTCCTTGTCGAACAAACCTACGGCGAACAGGTATTCGTGGAAGGTCGCGTTCTTGCCAAGCTGGCCGGAACTGTTGGCCAGTCCGTCGGGAAATTGCGGTGATTTCGACAGCATCAGGATGCGGGTGGATTCAATGGCGCCAAGGCCAAGAATGACAATCCGCGCCTCTTGTTCGACCTCGTTGCCATCCTCGTCAATATAGACGACGCCCTTGGCCTCGCCCTTCGCATTGGTGGTCACGCGCACCACATAGCAATCGGGCCGCAGATCATAGTTGCCGGTCGCCAGCGCCTCGGGGATAAAGGTGGTCGCGGCGTTGGACCGTGACCCCGACGGATCGCCATACTGGTTCCAGAAGCCGGTATAGTTGATCGCGTTGCGGCCCTTGTGGTTGTGGGTCACCATAGCATGGGGGATCGGAAAGCCGTTGATGCCAAGCGCGTTGCAGCCTTCGTAAAACTTCATCCCGAACCGCGTTGGGTCCAGCGGTTTTGACGGAAACTTGGTGCTGCGCGGGGCGGCATTGCGGTCGGCCCCGTCAAGACCGGACACGCCGAATTCCCATTCCACTTTGGACAGGTACGGCTCCAGTTCGGCATAGTCAAAGGGCCAGTCCACCAGGGATGTGCCCGCAACCGTTCCGTGAAGCGATTTCAGCTTGAAGTCGGATTCGGTCGGGCGCGGCACCCAGCCCGCCCAGTGCACGGTACCGCCCCCCACCAGTTGCGGAAGCGGTGAGAACGGAAACAGCTCGGTCGGGCTGTTGGCATCCTCGCGCACGGTGCGCGGTTTCAGCTTGGGGTCGGGCCACAGAAAGTCGCGGTTGACGAATTTCAGCTCGTCGCCGGAATAATCCTTTTCCGGTTTCAGCCAGGGGCCGCGGTCAAGCCCCACCACTTTCAGCCCAGCCTCGGCCAGCACCTTGGCAGCCGTCGCGCCCGAGGCGCCAGCCCCCACGATCACCACGTCGACCGGATCGGGTTTCTTTGCGTATGTCATGGTTTTCCTCCCCAAGTCCCTAAGCGCGTGGCTGCGGGTGGTGGTGTTGGTGTGTTGGGGTCGGCGCAGGTCGCGCCGACCGGAGTTCAGGCAACCTTGCGTGCCGCGGCGTCCTGGCCGAGATACGCGACAATCGCGGCGGCAAAGGCCGGCAGATCGGGCGGAGTGCGCGCGGTGATGACGTTGCCGTCAACCACAGCCGCCATGTCGCTGACCCAGGTACCGCCAGCGTTGACCACATCATCCTGGATCGGGCTGTAGCCGGTGATCTTGCGGCCCTTGCAGACCCCCGCCGAGGCGAGGATCCAGCCGCCGTGGCAAATCGCCGAGACAAGCTTGCCCGCCTTGTCCATGTCGCGGACAAAGTCGATCATCGGGCGGCACAGGCGCATATGGTCGGGGGCAAAGCCACCCGGCACCACAACAGCGTCGAAATCTGCAACGCGCGCATCCTTGATGGCCATCGTGGCCTCCATCTCGTACCCCAGTTTGGAGGCAAAAGTGGTCTTGTGGCCCGGACCAATCACGGTCACGGTCGCCCCGGCTTCGGTCAGGCGGTAGAACGGATACCAGGCTTCCATTTCCTGATAGTCGTCTTCAATCAGCAGCGCCACGCGCTTTGCATTCAGGCTCATGTCAGCTTCCTTTCCGGTGTTGGCAATTCGGGCGGGACGATCCCGCCCGATGCGGTTATGTTACTTCAACATGGCGAAATATTCATGGCTGGTGACCACATCGCCATAGTTCATCTGGATGTTGCGCAGGGCTTCCCAGTGCTGGCCATAGCCCAGGGGGACGTTTTCCAGCATGTTCGGCACGGCGGTCGTGGTGTCGGCCAGCGCCAAGATCTTGTAATTCTTGTTCCAGCCGTCCAGCGCCGTCGCGTGCATGCAGTTGGCCGAAGTCACGCCGCAAATGACCAGCGTGTCGCGGCCCTGTTCGCGCATCCATTCATCCAGCGCGGTGTTATAGAACGAGCTGAAGCGGTGCTTCTGGAACACGATCTCATCGGCGCGCGGCTTGATGCGGTCATCCAGTTCGGCGTCGCGGTTGCCCCAGCTGCCGGGTGATTGCGGAGTGCCGCACTGGAAGGGCGGCCATTTCGCACCCGCATTGCCTGTGTCCCGACCATCGCCGCGCAAACCCCAAAGCGAATAGACCACCGGAATGCCCGCCTTGCGCGAGGCTTCGATGGTCTGGATGCAGGGCTCGACCGTGTCGGTGCCCGCCGGTGCGCCGCCCACGGACGGCACATGGCCAGCGCCCGTCGGGTCCACGATCAGCTTCTGGATATCCAGCGCCAGCAGCATGGTTTTCTTGGGGTCGATGTGGTTGATCAGCGTGTTCTTCTGGCCAAAGAAGTGCCGCGGCACGACCTTTTCAAGGTTTTCGTAGGTGTAATCGAGTGACGACATGGTAGCTCTCCTCTTGTTCGTTTGGGTTACCCACGACCGGTAGGTGACAGGTGTGGTGATCAGACCCGGCTCAGGCCGGGATCAGATATTTGCGCAGCACTGTTTCATCGACGGTGATGCCAAGGCCGGGGCCCTGTGGGACTTGAAGAAAACCGTTCTCCAGCACAAAATTCTCGACCAGCAGGTCGTCGCGCAGCGGGTTGTGCTTGCGGTCAAACTCGACGATCGGCTCGTTTTGCAGCACAATGGGGTTGGCGGTGTGCGGCAGCGGCGGGATGGTGGCCAGCGCCTGCAACGCGGCGGCCAGTGCCACGCCGGACCCCCAGACATGCGGCACCACCAAGACGCCAAAGCTGGAGGCCAATGTTTGGATCTTGATCCACTCCGATATGCCGCCACAGACACACAGGTCTGGCTGTGCCACATCAACGCAGCCCTCGACAAACAGGTCACGGAAACCGTAGCGGGTAAACTCGGCCTCGCCGCCCGCAACCGGTATGGTGATGGCGTCGCGCACCCGGCGGTAACCGGCACGGTCCTCTGGCACAACAGGCTCCTCGATCCAGTGTACCCCGAATTTTTCCAACTCGCGCCCGATTCGGATGGCGGTGACCGCGTTGTAGGCGTGGTTGCAATCCACCAGCAGCCGGATATCGGGGCCAATGCTGCGCCGCACGGCGGCCACGCGTTCCATATCCTGTTCAACCGACAGCAGGCCAACCTTCATCTTCAGAATGTCAAAGCCGCTCGACACATAAGATGCTGCCTCGACCTCGATATCGGCGATGATCTGCTCCTGATCCCACGGACGGTCGGGATAGTAGCAACCCGTCGCATAGGCATGCACCGAGGTGCGAAACGCGCCGCCCATCAGCATATGCACCGGCTGACCCAGCGCCTTGCCCCAGATATCCCACAGTGCGATGTCGATTGCGCTGATCGCCTCGATATAGGTGCCCTTCTGCCCGAAATCGCGCGAAAAGCTGTACAGGCGTTCCGAAATGACCACCGGGCCCCCAGCCTCTGTGCCGATCAGCAACGGGGCCAAGACGTGGTTTATGCAGGACGCCACAGGTTCCGGCGGGCCGTATTGGCCGCCCTCGCCCCAACCGACCAGACCGGTGTCCGTGGTGATCTTGACCAAGAGAGAGTTGCGTTCAGGGAATTTTGCCTGTGACGAATAGAAGGTCTTCCCCCCCAGCGGAACCCGCAGAATGAATGTCTCTATTGTTGCGATCAGCATGGGCTGTCCTCTGCACTGTCTTGGTTTCAGGCCTGTTCGCCGGTCTTGTTTGGGTGTTCGGCCAGAAATTTGCAGATCCGGTCGAGCGAATTGTTGAGATGGATGAACATCTCTTTCGAGGCGCGTTCGCCGTCGCGGGCACAAAGCGCCTGGCAGATTCGGATATGTTCGGGCAGGGTCGTGTCATAGGCCTGCGGCAGGTTGCGGATCACGCTGAGCCTGCTCCAGCGGACCAAATCGTTCAGCCCGGTCATGATCCGCTGCAGGCGGCTGTTGTTGCAGTATTCCAGGGCAATATCGTGCACCATCAGGTCAATTTCGGTCAACATCGCCACACGGGAAGCGCCGTCCAATGCGCTGGCCGCCTCATACTTGCCCAAGGCGTCCTGCGCCCGTTCAGCCGGGATATGGTCGCAGGCGCGCCGGATGGCGGTGCATTCGATGGCGATCCGGACTTCGTAGATCTCACGAAGGATGGGTTCGTTCAGGTCGGCCACATTGACACCGCGCCGGGGTGACACGGTCACGAAGCCTGCCGCCTCCAGCGACTTGATCGCGTCGCGCACCGGGGTTGGGCTGATCGACCAGAGGTTGGCATAATGGGTCACGTCAATCCGCTGGTTCGGGGCCAGGCGATTGGTCATGATCTCTTCGCGAATGGCCTGTTCGACCTGCGCCGCCAAAGATTCCCGATTGAAAGTGGTACCCATCGCCACAGCGTTTTCCTCAGGATCGTTTTCATCGCGACACGTCGGCCAGCGCAGCTTTGGTGTCGATTCGCTTATCTGAAGTGTGATATATCAGATGAAAAGTTTTAGACAACGGATTTTTCGGGGCTGCTGAAGGGAACATGAAGGGGGCAGGGTGAAAAACCAGTGGTGGGAGGCGATTAATACATCCAATTCATAGAGTTAGACGAACAGCGGCAGAAAACCTGCATGCGGCTAGTGGGCTTCACGGCCAGCCACGCCTTGACCCCGGCAACCGTCGAGACCGATAGCGCTGCATGCTCTGCCACCTATAACTGCGCCGCTTTGCCCTCGTCTGGCAGTTCGCATCGCCGGCTTTCGCTCGCCGCATGGTGCCGCGATTCGGCAGGTCGCAGTTCTGGTCTGGCGGGCCAGGCGCCGCGGGGACTGGCTGAAAAGCCGCACAATTGATCATCCGGGCTGATCGGTGGCCCTTTTCGAAGGGAGGACCGCAGATTTGACCTCAAGCCAGTTGACCTGAAGCTTCGATAAAATATATCACACCTGTCAAATCAACATCGGGTCCCCGATGCTATGCCGGTTCCGCACAAGAATGGAACAACCAAACGAGGTCCCGCAGTGTTGAAGCCAGCCGTGTTTACGCATCAGTCTCTGGCTGATCAGGTTCTTGACGCCTTGAAGGATGAAATCATTTCCGGTCGGCTGAAGCCAAATGACCGGATCGACCTGAACGACTATACAACCAAATGGTCGATCAGCCCAACACCCCTGCGTGACGCGCTCAAGCAGTTGGAGACAACCGGCCTGGTTGTCATCCACCCCCGAAAAGGCGTCTTTGTCGCTGATCTTGATCGGGTTGGCCTGGCCGAAACCTTTGGACTGCGCGTCGCCTTTGAAGGCATGGCGATCAGGCTTGCCACACGCAACGTGCCTGCCGAGGTGGCGGCCAATGCGTTGCGCCAATATCGCGAAGCCGACCAAGCCACCGGCAGCACCCGGCTGCGCAAGTTGCAACAGGTCGATGACTTGGTCCACGAGATCGGCCTGACCTATTGCAACAACAAACGCTTGCGCAAGATGATGGAAAGCGTGAGCGATCTGGTATTGTGGAGCAAGCAGACCATCATCCGAAATGTGCCCGAGCCTTATGATGCAACTCTGCCCGAGCATCTGGCGATTTGCGAGGCGGTTGTTGCCGGAAATGGCGAAGCCGCAGAGCGGGCCATGCGCACACACTTGGAAAACTCACTTGCCAGGATCGAAAAATACCTGGACGACCATCCGCAAAAAGACGAGCGCGGTGATCAACCCGGATCCCGGTAGCTTCGCTTCCAGAATGGCCGTGTGGCCAACGCCATAGGAAGGATTGCGGGTGCGGTGCGAGGACATTCGGGACAGGTTAAGCTAGCGCGCACCGCATCATCCAGGTTCTTCGCCTCGATTTCTGTGGCTTTCATCCAAAGCTCGATCTGATGATCCGGCACAGATCTACGGGTAGACCGTCCAAGGGCGATGTATAACACAAACAGTGGTCCGGCGGGTCAGTTGCAATTGACATCCTCCCTCCTTCGGACCCCCATCTCAACACAGCGTCGCGCACGCTCACGAGCTGAAGCAACCTATTGGTATCGTTAATCAAACGAGGAATCAGGTTCGCCTTTCCCGGACTGTACGATTATACCCATGGCAACTGAACGCCGTTCGCGGTGCTCAGCCGGGCTTAAGGACGGTCCTCACCTTGAATCCCGGACAAGCCTTCACCGTATAGTCGTTGTGCCCTGACACCTCGTAGATCGCCGTCCTCCCTTTGATCGCCGCGATCAACTGCTTTTCGGCCGCTGCCTGCGCTGCGGTGAAGTTCTTAGCGAACGGATCGTCCGCCGACGCTCCATGGCCCCCGAGTAGGCAAATCCCGATCGTCCCGCGATTGTGCCCCTCAACATGTGCACCTATTTCGGTTTCCAACCGCCCCGGTGCAGCCGTCCCATCCCGATCAATGACCCAGTGATAGCCAATGTCGCGCCAGCCGCGCTCCTGGACGTGCCAACGGCGGATTTCGGCGACCTTTTCGGCCAACCGGCGCCCTGCCATCCAATCCGGCCGAGTGTCGGCGCAATGCAGGATGATCTCGGTGACGGGGTAACGGGCAGCGCCTTGGTAGATCATGGGATATCCTTTCACGGGTCAGACGCAGAGGAAGAAGAGGAAGCCGACCAGGACCGCGACGCCCCAAAACAGGGCCTCGCGGCGGAGGTGGCGGAAGCCGTCAGCCTTGCGCATCGTCGCCCTCCCTGGCCTTGGTGGCGCGGGTGCGGATCAAGTCGATCAGCAGCCCAGCTATGGAGATCCCACCGAGACCGACGATGAAGGAAGCAAAGCCGTTGCTGTCGCCGTTCGGGGCAAGATCGCCGATCATCGGGCTGATCAGCGGATTGACGAAAGGCCCGACATAAAGTGCGCAGATCGAGCCCACGAGGAGGGAGGCCACGCCGTCCTGCCAGCGCTCGCGCAGGGTGACCCAACGCACAATGCCGCCTGCGGCTCCGGCGAGGGCGGTTTTCGCCTGGTCGGTGATGATCCATGACCAGAAATCGTTCTGATTTGCCACGAAGGGCTCCTTTCGGTTCGGGATAAAGAAGAGAGGCCGGAGTGGCCGCGTTACGACCAGCTGCCGCCCAGCGCTGCGGCAGGTCCGAGGTAAATGCATTCGAAATAGCTGCCCGCGTTGACGACAGCCGCAGCCGCAACATCGAGGGCGATGGAGGGGATGATCGTCCCGGCAGTGGTGATCTCAAAGGTACCGTGGATCGATGCCCGCAGGGCCGCCGAGGTTGCTACTGAAGCCAGGGCGCCACCACTGGTCGGGACGTCGGAGGCCGTGCCCGAGGTGGCGGTTGTGCCGCCGACGGCCACCGTGCCGCGCGAGCCGAAATCCTGCATCGACATTTTGCCGAAGATCGCTGACCCAGCGCCCTTCAGATCGAACTTGGCCGAACCGCTGGTGGCCGACATTGAGGTCAGGAGAAGCGAACAGGAGAACCGGTATGTGCCTGCAGCCAGGGACAGCGCCCCGTTCGTCGACCAGTTGAACAGTTTCTGCGCCGTGGTGGCGCTGGTCAGGGTGTGGTTCGCCTGTAACACCCCATAGGCATAGGTAGTTCCCGATCCG
Organism: Pseudorhodobacter antarcticus; assembly: GCA_945871285.1. Taxonomy (GTDB): domain Bacteria; phylum Pseudomonadota; class Alphaproteobacteria; order Rhodobacterales; family Rhodobacteraceae; genus Stagnihabitans. The sequence goes on from CAMBWO010000021.1 coordinate 23,270, forward strand.
CTGCCTCCGATCAGATCGACCGATGTGCCCGCTTGCCGCCCCCGGAACTTGCCGGCCGAAGAATTGTACCAGAGGTCGCCGTCCGCCACTGTTCCGGGGTCGCCCGCATTCGGGTTCAGTTGCAGCGCCACCATGGCGCGGACTCGACCGGAGGTGCGTTCCAATTGTAGCGCGTTGAACCAGGTTGCGCCGTCGCCCGATACCTTGATCTGAAAGTCATCCGATCCGGTCAGGCCAAACTCGGCCCGGCCAGAAAACCCGGTCTGGAACAAGAAGGAGCCGGTGTCGGTTCCGGCCGCCTTGTTGATCTTGACCTGATGGCCAGCGCCTGCGTGGTTGAAGAGGCTGGACGGAGCGTTGATCGACAGCCGGTTGGTGGCATCGGCCGTGGCACCGCCCAGACCGAGGTAAAGCGCCGAGACGTTGGCCGCCGCCATGGCGATTGCAGAAACGCTGCTGCCGAAGATCACAGTCGGGCTGTTGACCGTAAGTGTGCTCAGCGCCCCAGCCACCGCCGAACCGATGGCCACGTTGGTCGTCGAGCCGGAAACCCCGGCAGTCCCGATGTTCACGGTCTTGGTGACCCCACTTGTCGTGGCGCCTGTGCCGAGGCCAAGGGTAGAGGCCGCAGTGGAACTGCCAACCGTTACGGTTGTCGCAGAGAATGTGGTAGTGTTCTGAAAGGTTTGGGCCACACCAGACAGGACTGCGACACTCGAGGATACATCCGGAAGGGTGAACACCCTCGTCGCCCCGGACGCGAAACCTGCGATCTGAAAGCGGGCCTGCTTGGTTGGGTCGGTGTCGTCCTGCAGCGTGAAAGCCGCGTCAGAAAAGACACCGGTGATCAGCCCAGTCCAGATCCCAGTCCCGGCGTTGTAGAGGAGCAGCGTGTCCGTACTGATGTCGATTCCGGTCCAGCCATCGAGCGGGGCGTAGAAGGCCCACGCCCCGTCCTGCCATGCTGCGATCTGACCGGCATGTCCGGCCCAAGCACCGGTCGGCGCGGCCGGAAGGATCCAGCGCTGGCCTTCGACCGGGCTTCCGGGCGGCGTGGCCGACGCCGCGCTTTGTACGGTGACTTGCACCAGCGCATCAAGGCGACGCAGGGCCTCATTGACCGTCACATGTTTCTGCGACTGGTTCGCCGCGAGATAGGGCAGAACCAGATTGGGCGTATCCGCCATCGATGAAACTCCTAGGTGGTAAGGACGACTTCGGCCGAAGCGCCGCGGCCCAGTTGGCCGTTCTGGAAAATGCGAAGCGCCAAGCTGGTGACGGGCCCGCCAAAATCGGCGGTTTGTAAAGCGGCAGTGTAGGTCCAAGTGGCAGTCGCAATGCCGGACACTGTACGGACAACCGACCCGCCGCCGTTCAGGATCTCGATGTCATACGCTTCGGAAGCTTCGCCCAACGGCACTTCTGGCGCATTCCAGCTGTCGCCAGCCAGCGACCGGGTTCGGCGCAGCCAGGACAGAATGATGCCGCCCGATCCTTGCCAGCCGCCCTTGATCCGCACCGGACTCCACGGGCGGAGGCCCCGGCCTTCCGGCGTGAAGGCTAGGGTGAGGTTGATGACATCACCGGCGGCGCGACCTACCGGGCCGATCCGCCAGTTCCATGGCATGCCAAGCTCCGCCTCTGTCACCGGCAGCGGCACCAGTGCCGACCCCAGAAACACGATCCGACTGCCGATTGGGGCCGAGGGCACGACGGCGTCTTCTGTGCCGGACTGACCGCGCAGAAGACGCGACAGTTTCCATCGACTGGTCGAGACGATGTTGGCGATGCCGAACTGCAACACCTCCCAAATGCCTGCGGCAGTTTCCAGCGCCAGCGCATTGGCGCCGGCGAACAGCTGCTCGTCGGTAACGCTTTGCAGGGATCCGGATGCAATATCGAGCAGCAGCGTGTTCGCAAGGTCGAAACGCCAGGACGGCCCAGCCGCCAGCGTCGCCGCAAGCTTACCGAACTGGGCTGGCACCGACGCTGTCGAGAACAGCGAGAACCCGTCAAGCGAGGCGCTGCGCCAGATCGCGGCTTGGCCATACCAAGGCGAGGCCGCGACGGCCGCAAGAGGCCGATAGGCGGCAACGTCCTCGCTCAACTGCGGAAGGTCGAGGATTTCCGCATCTGGCGGACCGTAAACCACTGGCACGGCAGACGAAACGCCCCGTGACGGACCTTCCGGCAAGCCGTAGACCGTCTGGTCCCGTCGCGATGCCTCCACCCGCCGCGCTTCGCCATCGGCGATCTGGGTCAGCGCGAAATCTAGGTTGCGACCGTCATTTTCGATGGAGACAACGTCGGTCGGGTCGAGCGCCAGGCGCGAGGGCGGAAGGGCGAAGGTCGCGGTTTCCCTGCCGATCCAAGCCTCGAACAGCGCGCGGCGGGCATTGCGGTCGGCGCTCGCAGGTGGATGGGCAATCGCAAATTGCTCGGCCTGGACCCTCACACTGTCAACCGTCACGCGCCGAGCTTCTACGGTGACCGCCTCATAATCCTCGTCGGCCGACAGCATCCGCCATTTCAACACGCGCGGCAGCTCCGTCTCCTGGCCCCGGGTGAATTCAATGTCCTCGCCCTCTGGCCGGTCGGCTGCGACGAGATCGGCGGCGGTGATCGAGGTCAGAGATGTGCCGCCCCGCGGCACGAAGCGCAACAGCCCCTGGCTCTCCACAGCATCAAAGCCGAAGTAACGGGCCAGCGGTGCGATTGAGGCGCGTGGGCTTTCGAGGGCCGCGATCACGAAGCCGGGCACGGCATCGGCCAAGCGTGAGACATCGAGGGCGTTCGGGTCGATCCCCGACCGAGCGCAAATCGACCGCACCAGATCCCCGAGGCTGGCATTCCCCAATCGACCGTTCAGCCAATGCCCGACTTCCCAATTGGCAGTATCACCCCAGACATCACTGCGGCCGGGCCAGGCGGGATAGGGCCGCCCGTCCCAGCACCAGACCGCGCATTCGCCCATGTCGATCATCGGGGCGGAGTAGACGGTCGATGTCGGATTGTGGGCAGCGTCCGACCAGTAACTGATCAGGGCTTCCAGATAGCGACGCTGGATCGCATCGTCGCGTGCCCCGGAGGAGAAATACGGCAACTCGCTTTCCGAGCTTTTCGGGTCGAAGAACACGTTGGGCTGGTTGGTGCCCTTGTCGACAGCCGGGCAACCCACTTCGGTGAAGCGGATCGGCTTTGACTGCGGCACCCATGCCGTGGCGCTGGCGCTCTCGACACCGCCCGGGCGGTTTCGATGGGCGCTTGACCACCAGCTGCGGAAATCCTTGGGCCGGAAGACCCAAGGCTTGCCAAAGCCGCCATCGGTGATCGGCGTGCGGGTCTGGGTGTTGCGCGCGGCGTCTGATGCGTAGAACCAGTCGAAATATTCGCCGCCCTCGATGTTCGATTGCAGATAGGTCGGGTCATGAATGCCCGACCAGCCGCCCGAGCCATCAAGATGGTTGGTGCCATCGCGCCAGTCCGAGAGCGGTAGATAGTTGTCGATGCCGATGAAGTTGATGTTAGCATCGGCCCAGAGCGGATCGAGGTGGAAATCGATGTCGCCTGTCCCGTCGCCGGGCTGGTGACCGAAATATTCCGACCAGTCTGCCGCATAGCTGATCTTGGTGCCCGGCCCCAGGATGGCCCGACAATCGGCGGCGAGGGTCTGCAGAGCTGCGACGGCGGGATAGGTGCTGGCCCCAGATCGAGCGGTGGTCAGCCCGCGCAGTTCGGAGCCGATCAGGAAGCTGTCGACGCCGCCCGCCGCGACGCAGAGCTTGGCATAATGCAGCACCATCCGGCGATAGCCCCATTCCGAGGGCGAGCCGGTCCAGTTTACGGCCGTGCCGCTGGTCGAGAAGTTGGCGGCCGATGCCGAACCGAAGAAGGCCGAAACTTGGGTGGCCGCCGCCCCTGTCTTATTCACGGTTCCGGTCTGCCCGGCGGCGGGCGAAATGGAGATCCGGCCGCGCCATGGATAAACGGGCTGGCCGGGCGACGCAGCATTGGCGCTGTAAGGGTTCGGCAGTGTGTTCCCGGCGGGGACATCCATCATCATGAAGGGGTAGAAAGTGATGCGCTTGCCCCGGGCGCGCAGGTCCTGGATCGACTGCACCACCGCGAAATCCGCAGGCGTGCCGCCGAATGCTGCCGCCCCGCTGAACTGGCTGATCAGATGCGCGCCGGTCCGGGTCAGGCCATTCACGGCCCACGACTTCGGCGTTGTGGTTTTGGTCGTGGTCTCGACACCGGGCTGTATCAGACAGGACCCGGCACGCAGATCGGTGCCAAACCAGCTGACGACCAGCGACACGCTTTCGAGGTTCGGCGCCACCTGTTCCAGGTTGTCCAGCGACGCGGGCAAGTCGGCCTTGCCGAAGGTGCTGTTCTGGTTCTCGGGCACCGTCGTGCCACCGGAGGAGCGCGTGATTGTCTCAGTCGCATAGTGGTGCCGAGCGATTGCGCCAGATTTGCCTGCGCGTCGATGGTCTCGAGGCCCGACTTGATCATGGCGATGCCAGCCGCAGCTGCTGCTGCGACGGCCACAGCCGCCGCAATCTTCACCCTTGTGGCAAAGGCAGCGAGTCTGGCGTTGGCCAGCTCTGCTTCCTTCGACATGCGGCCGAAGCCCTTGACCCCGGCATCGCCCACACCTTCCAGTTCCGCACGCACCTGTTTGCCGCCGATCGCCGCGAGGCGGACGGATACACGCTTCTCAGCCATCCTCGGTTCCGATCTTTTCGTTGATGCGGCGGACCATAACCGCCTCCAGTTCTGGCAACAGTTCGGCCGCCACCATCGGGTTCAGGCCCAGCGCATGGGTGAGGGCCAAGGCCGCAGTCATGTCCCAACCGATGACCGCCTTGCCAGCCACCCGTATCTGGCCGCCGAGACGGCAGACCAGATCCCAGACCTGCCAGCCATCAAGGCTGACGGGCCGGTTCAGTCGCGCGGGGCAATCGGGACACTGACTTCCGCAGGCCCCGCAGTAGCTTTCGCCCCCACCGAAGTGCCAGTCGGCGAGGGCGCAGAGCCGTTTTTTTCCGCGTCCAGCAGCATGCCGCGGCTGACGTAGCGGAGGTTGAAGGCCTCGAAGATTGGCCAGAGCGACAGGAGGGCGTCGATGCCTTCAGGCGTCACAGGCAAGACTTTGCCCTCGGCATCACCGACGCCGTCCCAGTCGACAACGGCGCGACGGGCGAGAGCGGTGGCGAAGACCGCCGCTCTTTCGTCGTTGCTCGCCTCCTGGACCAGATCCTGCACCGCGGGATCGGAGCGGGTGGCGACCATCAGGGCAGTGGTCAGCGGCAGAAGTTTCAGACGCACGCCATGGCCGAGGTCTAGCCATTGCGGTTCGGGGGAGAGTTCAATCCGGATCATCAGTAGCTCGCGATGTTGTTGACGAGGACGACGGTGCACATGCGTGCGGGGCTGGTGGCCAAAGCGGCCTGCCAGTCGAAACTGGCCTGGACGCCCTTTGGCCCCTTGATCTCGATGCGGGGCCTCGGGAGGTAAACGGCGTGGGCGGTCAAGGTCAGGCTCTCACCGCTCGGCAGGACATAGGAGAACTCCAGCGCGGCCGCCGTGCCGTTGATCGCTTGGGTCAAAAGCGTGGTGTCAGCGAACCGTACCTCGATTTTGCCCGTCAGAGCCGCGATGGTTG
>CAMBWO010000022.1 GCA_945871285.1 Pseudorhodobacter antarcticus
CCGGGGGGCAGGGCTGGAAAAGTCCGGCAATGCCGGCGCAGCCAAATCCGAACTCGGTCAGGGCAAGGCCAGTCCCGCCAAGGGTGCGGCGGGGCAGGTCAGTCAAGGTGAAAGACCGGGCGCAGGAATGACCACCCCTCACCCGGTGCTGCCGTGGACAGGGGGCATTGGCACGGGTCGGTCAGGGCCAACCAGCGGCGGGTTACCTCTTGCGCACCCAGCCAGGCCATATCGGTGGCAAAGTCGGACCCGGTGTATTCCCAATAGCCAAACAGCAGGTTTTCGGGTTCGCGCAGATAGATGCTGTAGTTGCCGATATGTGCGGCGCTAAGGGCGGCGTTCATCTCGGGCCAGGGGCTGGCGTGCAGCGCCTTGTAGTCGGCCAGCTTTTCGGGCCGAACCGCGATGACCATGCCCATCCGCTGCATTCAGCGCACCCGTGCGCCATCAGTCCCGAACAGGCGGGCGCGGGCGATATCGAAATGCAGGTCCAGTCGCGCGCCCGGTCTGGCGGCGGTTTCGCGCTGTTCGGCCACCAGGGTTTCGCCGCTGTCCAGACGGCAATGGACAAACGCCGTGGCGCCAAGGTGTTCGACCACCTCAACCGTCACGGGCAGCCGCACCCCGTCCGTCTGGTCCAGATGTTCGGGGCGGATGCCAAGTTGCATCTGTTGGCCCACAGCCAGCGTGGTGGCCAGTGCGGGCAGCGGGGCCGTCACCTGACCCAGTTGCAACCCCGTTGCGGTGACGTTCGCGGCCAGAAAGTTCATCCGGGGCGAACCGATGAACCCCGCGACAAAGGCGTTGTCGGGGTCGTCATACAGGTGCATGGGCGTGCCAACCTGTTCGATCCGCCCGGCGCGCAACACGACGATCTTGTCGGCCAGGGTCATCGCCTCGGTCTGGTCATGGGTCACATAGATGATCGTGTTGCCCAGGGTCTGGTGCAGCTTGGCAATCTCGACCCGGGTTTGCACGCGCAGTTCGGCGTCCAAGTTGGACAAGGGTTCGTCGAACAGGAACACGTCGGGGTCACGCACGATGGCGCGGCCGATGGCAACGCGCTGGCGCTGGCCACCGGACAGGGCGGCGGGCTTGCGGTCGAGCAGCGGTTGCAGTTGCAGGATGCGGGCCGCCTTGGCGACCTTGGCGTCAATCTCGGCCTTGGGGCGGTGGGCCATGCGCAGGCCAAAGCTCATGTTCTGCGCCACGGTCATGTGGGGGTAAAGCGCATAGGACTGGAACACCATGGCCAGCCCCCGTGCGGCAGGGTCCACATCGTTCATGCGGGTCCCGCCGATGTCGAGCGTGCCCGAGGTGATCTCCTCCAACCCCGCGATGCAACGCAGCAGGGTGGACTTGCCGCAGCCCGAGGGGCCGACGAACACCGTGAACTCGCCCTTTTCGATGGACAGCGAGACTTCATGCAACACCTCGACCCCGGCAAAGCGTTTGGACAGGTTGTTCAGCACGATCTGCGACATGGATTACCCTTTCACCGCGCCGACGGCGATGCCGTCAACGATCTGGCGCTGGAAGAAGATGTAAAGAAGGATGATCGGCGCCGCGGCCAGCGCGATGCCGGCGCAGAGCAGCGGCACGTTGGTGGTATATTCCCCACGCAGGGCCGCGATGCCCACCATCACGGTGCGTTCCTTTTGCAGGACCAAGAGCGAGATCAGCACGTCATTCCAGCAATACAGCGTGTTGAGGATACCCAGCGTCAGCAGCGCGGGCCGCCCCATCGGCAGCATGATGTTCCACCAGATCTGCAACAGGGTCGCCCCATCCATCCGCGCCGCCTCGACCATTTCGCGGGGCAGGCGGGAATAGAAGGCGGTCATCAGATAGACGCAGAACGGCAGGAAGAACGCGGTATAGGCCAGGATCAGGCCAAAGCGGGTGTTGATCAGGCCCAGGCCCATCATGGTGCGGTAAAACGGCACCAGAACCACCTGCACCGGAATCATCAGGCTGGCCAAAATCACGATGAACAGCACCCGCCGAAACGGAAACCGCAGCATCGCCAGCGCAAAGCCCGCAAGCGACGAAGTCAGCAGCAGCAACACCACCGCCCCCAGCGTCACGGTGACCGAGTTGAACAGGTATTCCCCCAGATGCGCCCGGCCCCAGGCATCGACAAAGTTCTGAACGCTGGGGTCCTGAACGATGCCGAACCGGTTCAGGATATAGCCCTTGTTGTCCTTGAGCGCGTTGTTGACGGTAAAGAACACCGGATACACGCAAGACAGCGCCAGCAGCGCCATCGGCACCGCGACCACCCAGTGCATCGCCTTTTCACGTCTGCTGCGAATTGCCATGACCCTACCCGTTCGCGTTGCGTGACATGATGCGGATCTGGACATAGGCCAGCCCCGCCATGCCGACAAACAGCACCATCGAAATCGCCGAGGCATAGCCGGGGCGGTTCATCTTGCCCTGTTCCATCCAGATCAGGAATTCAGGCAGGGTGGTTGAGGTGCCAGGGCCCCCAGCCGTCAGCACATAGATCAGCCCGAACATCGAGGTCAGCACGCCGATGGTCGTGACCACGGCGACGAATTCCAGAATGGGGCGCATGGCGGGCAGGATGACATGCCACCAGATTTGCGCCGGTTTGGCACCGTCCAACCGTGCCGCCTCGATCAGTTCCGAGGAGACGGTGGACAGGCCCGCCATGAAGATCAGCACGGACATGCCGAAGGTCGACCACAGGGCGACGGCGATCAGGCTGGCCATGGCCGTGGTGCCGGACCCAAGCCAATCAACGGCCTCGATCCCAACCGACCCCAAGGCCGCGTTGATGGTGCCGTCATAGCGCAGCAGCACGTTGAAGATGGACCCGATGATCACCGCCGACAGGACGGCGGGAAAGAAATAGACGGCGCGGAACAGTTTGCCGCCCGGCACGCCCTGATGGATCAGGATCGCCAGCAACAATGGCAGCATCACCCAGACGGGCAGCGTGGCCAGCAGAATGGCGGTGTTGATCAGGCTGTCGTGAAAGGCGGTGTCGGTGGTCAGCTGGCGATAGTTGTCGATGCCAACCCAGACCGAACCGCCCTGCCCGTCGCCCGAGGTGAACGACAACAGAAACCCCCAGACCAGCGGAAACATGCGGAAAATCCCCACCATGGCGATGGCGGGCAGCACGAACAGCAGGGCTGTGGTTTGTTCGGATCGTCTGGCCATGGCAGGCTCCTGTTGCAGGGGCCGCCCGGCGAACAGGGCGGCGGTGGGGTTACTTGCCCACTTTGTCCATCGCGGCAGCGGCGTCCGCGACCGACACTTCACCATTCAGCAGGGTCTGGCTCTGGCGGTGCAGTTCCTCCAACTGGGCGGCGCTGGCATTGGCATGGGCCATGGGCACCGTTTCGGTGGCCAGCCAGCCAAAGATCGTCTTGGCCGCCTCGCTGGTGACGGATGAGGTGTCCATCTGGGTGTTGGCCGTCACGGCGCCCGCATCGGCAAAGAACACCTGCAACACCTCGGCCGAGGCGAGTGTCTTGGCGAATTCCACCGCCAGATCGGCATTGGGCGACTTCTTGTTGACCGCATAACCGATACCGCCCGCTGCGGGCAGTTTGGCCGCAGCGCCACCCGGTGCCGGCATCATGAAGACGCCGACGTTTTCGGCCCCCAGCATCTCGTCGAACTGTTTCCAGTGGGCGACGTCGGAAATCAGGCCGATGGTGTTGCCGGTTTCGCCGCGCATGAACCCTTCGTATTCATCCATGAACTTGGCGGTCGAATTTGCGCCCTTGGGGAACCATCCCGCCGCGTTGGCATCGACCCAGCCTTGCAGCACTGCCACCACTTGCGGGCTGGTCCAGGCCAGATTGCCTGCGGCAAAGTCGGCCTGCTCTTGCGCTGTCCACAGGCTCGCGGCGATGGCAGAGAACCAGAACTCCATCCCGAAGCCCTCTTTGTTGCCAAGGGCGATGCAGGGGGCGGTGCCTTTGGCGATGAAGGCGGCGCAGACCTTGGCCAGATCGTCCCAGGTCTTGGGCGCTGCGGCCGGGTCCAGCCCGGCATCGGCGTAAAGCGCCTTGTTGTAATAGACGACAAAGCCCTGAATGGTCAGCGGCACGGCATAAAGCCCGGTTGCCTCCGAGAAATCGGCGGTGCCGGCCAGATTGGCGGCCAGATCGCCCAGCTTACCGTCAAGAGGCAGGGCGTTTTCAAACCGCGCCCGCGCCTGTGCGCCGCCGTTCAGCAAGAACAGATCCGGCCCGCCATCCGAGGCGAGCGCGGTGCCAAGCAGCGTGTAATATTGGTCGTTCGGCTGCATCACATAGGAAATGGTATCGCCGGGATGTGCGGCCTCGAACACTTCCTTGGCCTTGGCGAAATAGGCGGCGGCGGCGGGATCGCCGGATTTCCAATCCCAGACCGTCAGTTCGGTGGCAAAGGCGGGCAGCGCGGTGGTGACGAGCGCAAGGCTCAGGACAAGCGTTTTCATGGTATTCCTCCCGTTATGGCGATGCGGTCCGGCTTGGGGCCGGGCGCGGTGTGGTCAACGTGACAAACGTGGGTTGGCGGGGGCCGCGCCCAGATCGGCGCGGTTCAGCAAATGTGGGCGTGCCCAGTCGCGGCGCGCGATTTCCGACAGGACCAACCCGTGGCCGGGGCGATCAGGTGCGATGGCCCAGCCGTTGGTGATTTCAATCGGCTGATCCACCAGATGGTCGAAATTCTGGAACGAGTATTCCAGCCATTCCACCTCGGGCAGGGCGACCGCCATGTGAACGCCCATCTCCAGAAACGTGTTCCCCAGCGATACCGGCACACCCAGATCAGCGGCCAGCCAGCCGATGCGCATGACATCGGACACTTGGGCATGGACATTCAGAATGTCGGTGCCCTCGGCCATCAGCAGGGCTCGCTTGCCCGACAGGTCCAGATACTCACCCGAATTGATCTGCATCCACGGCAGCGACTGCCGCAGCATCCGCAGGCCGGGGAAATCGTGGCGCAGGATCGGGTCCTCGACCCACAGCAGATCATGCCCTGCCGCCCGGATCGCCTCGATCTTGGTCGCGGCCTCTTTGGCGGACCAGGCCTCGTTCGCATCGACCATGACTTTCGAACCAGCCGGGATCACCGCTTTCAGCAGGGCCAGCCTGTGCAGGTCGCGGTCAAAGTCGGGATGACCGACCTTGATCTTGAACGCGGTATAGCCAACCGATGCGGCGTGGGCGAACAACGCCTGAAACGCATCGTCGGGCAGATGGAAATCGAGGCCCGAAGCATAGGCGCGCACCCGGTCCCGCTGACTGCCCAGCAGCCGGTGCAGCGGCAACCCCGCCTCTTTCGCGGCCAGATCCCACAGCGCCACCTGCAAAGCCTCGTGAAACGGCAAGGAGGGGCCGCGCTGGTTGCCGCCGCGCGGCCGACTGACACGGTGCACCAACCCAAGGGCGGGCTGATCCACAATGCCCGGCCACACCTCGGCGGCAAAGATACGTTCAATCTCGGATTGGTCAGGCAGGGGCGTGAACAGCGTCTGGACAAAGCCCAAACCAACCTGCCCGGTGGTGGATATCAGCTCCAGCGCCGCCACATTTGCATCATCGGCGCGCACCTGACTGTCGCCAATCACGCGGTCGCGTGCAAATTGGAACCTTGTGATGCGAAACTCGGCTAGACTCATCCTGCGACTCACTGATCGTTCACGATTGCATTCTGATATATCAGTGATAGTATTTGAAATGTCAACGACGGAACTCCCATGTCAGTCAAACCCGGAACCGCCCCCAGACTTAGCGAAGTCGCCTATGAGCGCATCCTTGAGGGGCTTTTCGCCCGCAAGGTTCGGGTCGGGGCGTTCCTGTCACAGGCGGAACTGTCGGACCTGGTGGATGTGCCCATCGCCCCCCTGCGCGACGCCCTGCGGATGCTCGAGGCCGAGGGGGTGCTGACGATACACCCGCGTTCGGGCATCCAGTTCGTCCGTCCGGGGCTGGAACTGACACGGGCGACGTATCAGTTCCGGTCCATCATAGAACGCGCCGCCGTGCGGGTCTTTGCCGAACAGGCGGACGAGACCTTGCTGGACGATCTGACCCAGCGCCATCAGACCCTGATCGCGCAGATCGAGGCGCGCGGCCTGTCGCCCGATGATCTGCCCGAGGTCGACGCGCTGGAGCAGGTCTTTCACGGGGCGGTCATCGGCATCATGCAGAACCCGTTGATCGACATCGCGTATCGGCGGATGATGAACTACCTGCGGCTGTTGCGACTGGACCGCAAGTTCACCACGCCGATCATTCTGCGCACCCTCGAGGAACACGCCGAAATCTTGACCGCCTGCACCCGCCGCGATGCCAGCGCGGCCGAGGCGGCACTACAGGCGCATCTTCAGGCCGCGATCCAGCGCAACATCGGGTTCATGTAAGGCCCCTGCGGAAGGTGGCCAGTTCGGCGGGGTCCATCTGCACCACATGGCGGGTCTCGGGATAGGCGCCGGTGGTGACATCTGCGATGAACTCGGCATAGGCCGCCACCCGCTCGCGTTGCAGCCGGTCATACTCGGCGGCAAAGTTGCGATAGACCTTGGCATGGCGCGGCAGGTGGCCACGGTTTTCGCCCAGGATATCCTCGGAAAACAGGTATTGCGCATCGCAGCCCGGACCCGCCCCCATCGACCACAGCAGGATGCCCACGCGGCGGCTGATCTCGGTCGCGACCTCGACCGGGACCACCTCGATCTCGACCGCAAAGGCACCGGCGGCCTCATAGGCGCGCACCTCGTCCAACATGGCAAAGGCGGCGGTGGCGGTCTTGCCGACGGCCTTGAACCCGCCGGTGAATGTGTTGCGCGACGGCACAAGGCCGACATGGCCCACAACCGGGATATGTTCGTCGGCCAGGAATTTCACCGTGGCAAGGCTGCCCGAACAATACATCGCATCCGCCCCGGCCGTCAGCATCTTGCCCGCAAAGCGCAGGTAATCGTCGCGGGTTCCGGCCGAGCGGTGATCGACCCCGGTCATGGAAAACAGGCTGGGCGCGACGCGGCGATAATCGGGATGGCTGACCAGATCAGGCGGCACCGACACCACGTCGATCCCGGCCTCTTGGGCGGCGGCGGCCTCGTCCAGGGTAAAGACCCGCAGCATGGTCAACTGGCCCTTGCCCTTTTTGGCGCGCAGGTCCTGCACGGTGGGTTTCTTGCGGGTCATCTTGCAGCACCTCGATTTCCACGGCGTCACCGATTACGCGGGTGGCATGGGATTTCAGGTTGACGCAAACCGGGGCGCGCAGCGCGGCACCGGTCTTGCGGGTAAAGCGGCCGTCATGCTTGGGGCATTCGATCTGATCGCCCCTCACCAGCCTGTCGGACACAGGCCATTCGTGGCATTAAACGCCCCCGCAGGATCGCGGGAAATGGCACATTTCGCGCCCGAATGATCAAAATGCAGCACATCCTCGGGGTCGATGTCATCCACAGCGCAGGCGGTGATCCAGGCCATCTACGCCCCCATTCCGCTGTGATCCGGCACGTCCTGATGCAGGTCCTCGCGGTAAGGCCGGGCTGTGCTGGGCAGGGCCTTGCGCAGGTAATAGCCCCGTTCGCGCCGCTGGCGCAGAACGGCCGGAACCATCTCGGCATAGGCCGCCCAGATCGACGGGCAAGGCGCGGGCAGGTCGTCCTTGATCAGCGCATGCAGGCGCGGCAGGGCGTGATAGGGCACCATCGGGAACATGTGGTGTTCGACGTGATAGTTCATGTTCCAGTAAATCCAGCGGCTTATCGGGTTCATCAGGCAGGTGCGGCTGTTCAGGCGGTGGTCCACCACATCCTCGGCCAAACCGCCATGCTGGATCAAGCCGGTCATATACATGTGCCAGCAACCATACAGCCGGGGCAGACCGATCAGCATCAACGGCAGGACCGACTGCATCCCAAGCGCCGTCCCCAGGGTCGCGGCATAAATCGCCATATGCACCCGCGCCGCAAAGATCGCCTTGGGAAGCTCGGACGCCGGAATGTAATTCCGCTCATCCGCGTTCATGTTGCCCATCGCGTTGCGCGCCAGAACCTTCAGCGAGGCCCAAGCGTCAATCGGGCTGACAAAGGCCTGAACCTTCATCCAGATGTTCGTCGGGTGCATGAAGCCAATCTCGGCGTCGCGGCCCACGATGATGGTGTCGGTGTGGTGGCGGGCATGGCTCCAGCGCCAGTTCACCGGGTTGCGCATCACCATGAAGCTGGCGATGTGGTAAACCACGTCGTTCATCCAGCCGGTCTTGAAGGCGGTGCCATGGCTGGCCTCGTGCCAGCGGCTGTCGCAGCACGAACCGTACAGCACGCCACAGACAAAGAAAAACGGCACGCAGGCCCAGGTGCCCCATAAGTATACGCCCCCAATGCCGGTCAACAGCAACAGGCCCAGCCAGATCACCGTATCGCGGATCGCCGCCTGATCGCTGCGCGCCATCAGCTCTTTCATCAGCTTGCGGGGAATATCGGAATGATACCACTCGGCCGAGGCCAGCCCCAGGTCGATGGCGCGCTGCGCGCTGGGGCCGGTCAGCGAATAGTCGCGCTTTTCGACAAGGGTTTGATCATGGGGCATCATGTCTCCTTCACTTTGGCCCGCGCCCCATCAAGGGCCGGAACTGGCCCGAGGGGTGCGGGTAATCGTCGGTCGGTTGGCGGGCGATGGCGCTGATACTGGCCTCGGCAGCCGCGATGGCGTCGGCACCGTCCAGAATGCGAAAAATCGAATCGTAGCTGCGGCTTTCCAGCCCTTGCAACCAGATCATCTCGCCCCTCTCGCGCGCGGAGAGGTCGCCCAGAACGTGGTGCGTTGAGGGCTCGATGCCAAAGGCATAGGCCCCGGCCTGAAAGTGCTGCCATTCGTAAAGGCAGGGCAGCTGGTCCTTGCGGGTGGTGATCTCGATGCCCAGCGCAAGGCGGTCGTTGATCAGGGCAACCGGCACCTCGCCTGCGGCATTGGCGGCGGTTTCGTGCTGCCAGACCTGCTCGGCAAAGCCGTCCAGCGGCGCGGGGGCGGTTTGATAGCCGACACCCTGCGCGGTGTAGCGGGCGGCATGGGCGGCCCAGACGACATCGGAAATCGGGGCCAGATAGCGGGCACCCTCGGCCAGCAGCGGGGTGCCGATGTTGATGTGATAGAAAAACATGTGCGGTGTGGGCAGAAAGCCGGTGTTCTGCACGCGGTCCGACAGGCGGATCACGTTAGACCCCAGATCCACCTCGATCCGGCGAAACAGGGTCAGCTGCTCACCAAAGGTGGTGGCCTGACGGACCTGCCCCTCGGCCCAAAGGATGCAGCGGTCGCCCTCCCACCGCTCGCCATAGCCGGTCAGCTTGGCGGGGATGGTCGAGATGCGGCCATGCAACCCGTGCCGTTTGGTCTGGACGCCGGGATAGTTATAGGTGTCGGCGGGCACCTCCTCGGGGCCCAGAATGTGGTCCAGCCCGCAGGTGACAAGAAAGCCTGAAAAGCTGCGCCCCCAGCTGAAACCACCCTCGGCGTCATGTTCATGCAGGCCGGGGTGGCGGATGCCCGACGGGCCGTGCCAGCCGATCGACTGGCCCTTGTATTCAACCTCGCAGATGTCGAACGCGCGGTCGATCAGCACGGTAAAGCGCAGTCCGGTGCCAGTGCGAAACTCCAACACGCGGATGCCACGCTCCAGTCCATCGGCAAGCTCCATCAGCCTGACCCCACCAAAGGCGGCAAGGCTGCCGCTGCGGCGGGCAAGGTCAAGGGGGGACAGGTCTTCTCCGAACAGTCTGGGCATGGATCACCTTTGGAAGGGGCGGCGGTGGATGCGAAGCTCGCTTCGAGTGCACTCTGACGGCCACGAACTGGCCGTCAAGGAACGCTTTGGAGCAGGAATGTCGGCTTCATCAGGGTGCTCGATGATGACGGGGTCTTCGGGCATTTGCCGGCCAGACGTTTCAGATACAGCGCATCGTCCAAGACATCCATCCCCGATGCATCGCGGGCAATGGCCGACACCCCCGATGGTGTGACTGGCCCAAGGGTCATAAACCCCGATATCGGCGGGTTTTTCCGTGGTGCCCTTGGTGCGGGCGACGTCCTTGGCGGGGGCGATCCTGACCTTGTCGGCCGGGGGGATCGACCGGCGCGAATATATTGACGGTCTCCTCGACACAGCCCACGGCCTTGGTCCCACACGTCTCGCGCAGAACCTGCGTGCCGCCGTCATGGGCTACCCGCGGCAGTTCGGCGATGACCTTGCTGCACATATCGAACCTTTCCGGCTTGTTCCTCGGGTCCGACACGCATGCGGATTGGGTATTGCAGGTTCCGGTTTCCGAAATGACCCGGGGGCTGCCAAAGCTGCGGGCATTCCGCAGCCGTTCCTTCAAGCGGTCGACGTTGGATTTGCGGTGGTCAAGGTCGGGTTGATGACCTTGGTATAACCCTGATCGCAGCAGAACGGCAAGTCTTGGGCGCGGAAGGTGTCGCACACGGTCTTGGCCCCGGTGACCGGGCCGCGCTCAAGTCGATGCCACTGAAATAGGGGCCGAGCCGTGGCTGCGGATGCGCTTGGCGGTTTCCCTTAGCCAACAGGTGAAACCGCCGGTTCCAGATTTCACGACGCCAGTCCCCCCTCAGTTCATTGATATTTTAGACGATCAGCGCCACGGCCTTGACGGTGTCGCCCGCCGTCAGGGCCGGAGGCGTTCCGCTGGCGATGGCTGGTTGCACCTGTTCCATCACGCCGACGCAGACCCCCTGGAACCACAGGAAATCCCATTTCGGCATCACCCATCGGTCGCCGGTGGCTTTCTGCCAGGCATGGGCCAGGGTTGACGCCGTTCAAGAGGGCCTGCCGCTAGAGCCCTTGGCGATGCCGTCCGCCCCCTGGACGCGCAAGGTATCCGGGCGCTCTGGCGTGACCGAGACTGCGAAGGGACTGTCGCGTTGCCCATCGGCCGGCTGCGGAAAGGGCCGGATTTCCAACGCTTTCGGGAGCCGCCTGCGATGACTGAAGGGAAGCTCACGTCGGTGATCCAAGGGGTGCTGGCGTGTTACCGAAAGATGCCTTGATACGTGCCGTCCGATACGACACTCGGCGGCACCCTTGTCAGGTCGACCATCGGATGATCCTTCATCGCGGCTGCCAGAGGGGCCGCCGCCTCGGCATAACTGTTGCCGACCAGAATGACGCCAGAGCCCGCAATCAGCGCCTCGATCGAGGGAACCATACGGTCGCGCAGGTCGGGAATAACGTCGTTGCTGCCCCCAGAAGCGTCGGCGTCCAGCGCATGAGCCACGCTGACATTCGGGTCATAGACCTGCACCTGCAACCCCTTGGCAATCAGCCGCGCCGCAAGTTTGGCCAGCGGGCTTTCGCGCAGATCATCGCCCGGTTGGCAACTGATCCCGACCAGACCGACCGCCTGTTCGCCCGTATCGGCGACCATCTGGGCGGCGCGTTCGATCTGGTCCTCGTTCGCCTGCAAAACCGCCGTCATCAACGGGGCAGCAACATCCTTGGCGCGGGCCAGTTGACGCAGGGCGCGGACGTCCCTTGGCAGACAAGACCCGCCAAGGGCAAAGCCGGGGCGCAAGAAATCCGCCGAAAGGTTGGCCCTGTCATCGCTGCACAGCAGCTTCATCACCACCTGTCCATCCAGCCCGCAGGCCCGGGAAATGTTGCCGATTTCGTGGGCGAACGTCACCTTGACGGCCCGCCACGCGGTCGAGGTGTATTTGACCATCTCGGCCGTGCGCAGATCGACCTCATGCGCCACGCAGGGCATGTTGCGATTCAACAGGTTCAACAGCGCGAAAGTCTGGTGATCCAGCGCGCCAAACACGATTAGCCCCGGATCGTAGTAGTCGGCAACTGCCGTGTTTTCGCGCAGAAATTCGGGATAGTAGCCGACGCCGAAACCAACCCCGGCCTTCTTGCCCGAGGCCGCCTCGAGCAAGGGGACACAAACCTCATCCATTGTGCCAGGAACAATGGTCGAACGGATGATCACCGTATGATAGGTGTCCTTGGCCGCAATCGCCCGGCCTATGATGCCGCACAGGTCGGTTACTTGGGCCAGGCCCACCGAACCATCGCGGTTGCTGGAGGTGCCGACACAGACATAGCTCACATCCGTATCAAGCACCGCCTGATCAGCGTCCAAGGTGGCAACCAGAGATCCGTTTGCAACTGCGCCACGAACAAGAGGCTCAAGCCCGGTTTCAATGATCGGGGATTGGCCCGCGTTGATCATCGCCACGCGCTCCGGGATCGGATCAACCGCCACGACAAGGTGCCCGTCCTTCGCCAGACAAGCCGCCGAGACAACACCCACATACCCTGTTCCAAATACCGAGATTTTCGCCATGTCGCACCGCCTACTGCTGCTTGCATTGTGTCCGGGGTTCCGGGCGTGGACCTGCCGCCCCAGACATCCAACATTCTGTCCCGTGCACCGGCCAGGTCGAGGGGCGTCAACGCGTCCACAAGGGGGGTGGCACCTGCGTGGCAAGGGGTCAGGTGGTCTGGCAGCCGGGCGTGGAAACGACGTTAATGCCGCCACCTTACAGCTATCTTGCAGATGCAGAAACTGATCCACGTTTGCTGCACCTGCGATTGTCTGAGAGCTCCTTGAGAAATTCGGAAATAATCACATTTTCAAGGCTGGCCCGTCCTGATCCAGATAGGTCCGGTCGAAATCGGCAAAATCGACCAACGATTCGTAATCATCAAAGGTCACGCGCCCGTTTTGAAACGTCATCATCCCCGCTTCGCGAATCTCGCGCAGCACGCGGTTCACGTGCACCGGGGTCAGACCCATGGCATCGGCCAGATGATACTGCGTCAACGGGCAGGTAAACCCCGTCTTGTCACCCAGACCCACCAGCTTGAGCCGAGTGCTGAGTTCCAGGATCAGATGCGCTGTCCGCTCTGGGGCGGGGCGCTGGCCGACGCCGACGAGGTGTTCGACCACCATGGCCTCATCCCGCGACGCGGCCCAAAGCACGGCCGTCGCAAGGCGCGGGGTCTTGCTGAAGGTTTGAAACAGATCGGTCTTGGAGACTTCGGAAGCCTCGATCTGGGTGATCGGTTCGACATTATGGTCGGAAGTGCGAAACAACACCGACCGCACCCCCAGAAAGTCGCCTGGAATATGAAAGTTGACGATCTGTCGTGCCCCGTCTGACAGGATCTTGTACGAAAAGGCCCAGCCGTCGGCCATGATGAAGGCCGATTGGTCAATCTCGCCCTGGTGAACAAGGTCCAGCCCCGGGGCAAATTTGCGGCGACGTCTGTACAGGTCGGATACAGATTGGATTTCAATCTCACCCAGTTGGACATACGATGCGATCTTGCGGGCAAACGGGCTGTTATGAACCAAGGGAAATCTCCTGTGTAATGGTCGTCACAGGCATTTCGCCGTTCTGCCGGGAAAAAGTGCTAAACTGTGTTAGGGTGATGTCGCATTGTGGAAACACGCTGTGACGCCCACGCGATCGTTACCCGAACGGCAAAGGGACAGGGCCGGGGTTTGCAGAACCTCCGGCCCTGTCGTCGGCGGCTCTCAGGTGAAGTTGCGGCCCTCGTCTTCGGTTGGAAGCCTGCCTTCCGGGGTGAAGCGGTTGACGACATCGGGCAAGGACGCATTCAGGCGCATCAGAAGTTCCGTTCGCGACAGCCCGGTTCTTTCGGTCAACTCGGCCAGGGTGTCAGGTCCCAGCGTCGCCTCCAGATCGGCGATACCGACAGTAGCGTTGGGCTGATGGGACACCCAGCTTGCCGCGGCAGCGCCCTGCCCGGCCGAGGTGAACCGCTCGACCAGTTCGCCAAGGGCCGTCGACACAGACTTGCCCGAATTGGCATTGCGGAAGGCTTCGCCGATTTCGGCCAGAAAGCCGCCTGCCGCCCGCCCTGTGGTCGACCCCGGCCGGGTGTCGCTATGATCGGCATCTGACAGCATTTCGCTGATGCGACCGCGGTTTTGATAGCCTGCCACGGCGACAAGCCCCAGCAGTGCCAGCATCGAGGGTGTCGATCGTGACATAGGTTTTCTCCGATTGTGCGGGTTGAGCCTTGGGTTAGGCGCGGCGGCGGAACATGCCCCAAACGGCCAGAACGATGACGGCCCCAAAGGCCGCGCCGATCAGACCAGCCCCTTCACCGGGACCGTACCAACCCAGACTTTGCCCAAGATAAGTGGCGACAAAGGCACCAACGATCCCCAGGATCGTCGTCAGAATGAAGCCCGATGGCTCATTGTCGCCCGGCATCAGCAGTTTGCCCAGAATGCCCGCGATAAAGCCGATGATGATGGTCCAGATGATTCCCATGACGAGGCCCCTTGGCTGCGGATTTCGCACGAATAACGCGCAGGTGGCCGTGGTCGTTCCAAGGGCGGCGAAATTATCACTGGCCCGTCAGGCCCTGCGGTGCTGCAAGAAGAACCGGACCATCTGGTGCGTGGCATCCGGACCTGTCGCGTCGGTATAGCTGCCAGTGGGGTTGCCCCCGGCCCAGGCGTGGCCGGCACCCTCGATTTCCCAGTGCTCGGCCAGACTGCGCCCTGCGGCATTGGAATGGGTCGTGGTGCGGTAGAGGCGCCCGCCGGTGGCGACGCCCGCACTTGCGCGAACCGTCAAACCCGGCATCGCGCCCAGGGCCTGCGACAGGACCGCCTTGCCGTTGTCAGGGTGAACCGTGCGGTCGTCGGTGCCGTGAAACACAATGGTTGGCACGGGGTTGGGGTGGGGTTTGGTTTTGGTTCCACTGCGCATGGCGGCAAATGCCGAGGGAATGTCATGCGCCCCGCCGGCAGGCAGGCCTGAATGCACGCCCACCGCTGCAAACACATCGGGATAGGCCGCCGCCACCAGGACGGCCGCCGCCCCACCCGCCGACAGGCCGGCCACATAGGTGCGCTCCGGATCGCCGCCGTGGTCACGCTGGATGTCGCGGGCAAGGCCGGCAATCAACGCGGGCTCGCCTTGGCCTCGCCCTTGATCTTCCGGGCGATACCAGTTCCAGCATTTCTGCATGTTCGCCCCCGAGGGCTGGGCGGGATAGGCCACCAGGCACCCAAAGACCTCGGCCGCATCATTCATGCCGGTGCCAGCGGCAAAATCGTCGGGTGTCTGGGTGCAGCCGTGCAACATGATGATGAGCGGCATCGGCGCCTGTCCACGCTTTGCCGGAGCATAAAGGCGATAATCGCGGCTGGCCCCCGCGGACGTGTGGGTCAGTGTCAAGAACAGGGCACCTGACGGTGTCGGTGGGGCGGCGCCCGGCTGCGCGCGGTGTGGCATGTTGCCCGCCGCGATTTTGCTCAAGGTCTCGGCCAAGGGGCGCCTGGGTCGGGCGGCGGTCGGGCGGGCCGTCTGCGGCGCGTCCAGCCTGACGAAATCGCCTTCGATGATGTCATTGGTCTCGGTCATGGGCACCGATGAGCGCAACAACGACTGGATCAGCGCCGTCGCCTCATCCAGTTTGCCAGATCTGGTCAACGCGGTTGCCTGCGCCATACCGCGAGAAAGATGCGTGCTCATTTCGGTTTTCCTTCGGTAAAGCGATCAGGTGATCCGGTCGGCCAGAGCGGCCTTGATGGTGTCGCTGGCTTGAAGCGCGCCCAGCACGTTCAACGCCGCAATTGTGCTGCGGGCAAGATCCACGGTAACGTCGGGGGCGATGATGGCCAGTCCCAGCACCCGGATGTCAAGCATCTGGCCTGCGGCACTGGCCGCCTGAAGCTCGGACCTCGTGATGTTGCGGACCCCCAGATCGACACTTTTGCGGGCGACGACCTGACGGACGGTTTCGGCGTGGCGCTCGATCTGGTTGCGGATCGCCGTGCGAATGAAATCGGTGCGGTTGGCGTAAAACCCTTCCTGCACCAGCAGTTCGATATGCCCCAAGTCAACAAGACCAAGGTTGATCGTCAGCTTTTCCGATTCCGGAGTCCGGCTGGCTGGAACAAGTATCGGCTTTTGCATCGCATTCCCCTTACCATCTGTATGGATGGTATATGGAGCGTTGCCGAGGCAGTGCAAGGGTAAGATTGGGCGGTTGACGCCACGTCTCGATCAACCGCTGACGCGAGCCCAAGGGGGCAATGCAGAAGCAAACGTGCCTCGGCCGCAGCAAGGCCGGTGTCCGGTGCGTTGCGCCAAGTTGCAAATATCTGGGCGCCGGCGGTCGCGGATCAGCCTTCTGTGTCGGTCCCAAAGGCCCCGGACAGGCCAGCAGCGGGCGCATGTCGCAGGTCAAACCAGTACCGCGCAGGGCCCGCATTGCCCAAAACCCCGGTCGCAGGCCCCAGATTTCCCGGTTCGACCGCGCGCCGTGACCAGAAGATCGGCACCGGGGCCGTCTGGTCAGCTTGATGGCGCAATGCGGCATCATCGCTGCCGGTCGTTCGGGTCATGGCAGGCCTCCTCAACCGGGTTTGACGCGCCAACTTGGCAAAACGAGCATGCTATGTCGGGCAAACGCCCAGGGCTGCGGTTCGTTCCCAACCCTTGCAAAAAAACTGTCGCGATCCTTCAGCTGTCGCCATTCGAGGGCCGTGCCTCCCTCCGGAAGAGTTTTGCCGTTCCCTAATCCAGATTAGAAACGCACCCCACGAATCTTCTTAAAACGATCCGGTAGCAGCGATTTCGATCTGCTGTGAACCGCAGTCTCCAGGCTGCGGGTGCTGCCTGGTGCCTGGTGCCTATCTCGGTGCCAGATTTTCAGCCCGGGAAGATCAATCAGATGGGCGAACATCGCGCGGAACCAACGATCTTCTCTTCGCAGTTTTCGAACCAGAAGGAGAAACCAGAACATGCTCGACAGCGCACATTTCAGCACTTTGTTGCTTGATCAGATGCCCGCTCTCAGAAGGCGGGCGGTCAGTCTCTCACGGGACAAGATCAAATCCGAGGATCTGGTCCAGATCACGGTTCTAAATGCGTGGGAACACCGCGAGCGCTTTGAGGAAAATACCTGTCTGCGGGCCTGGCTGTTCACGATTCTGCGCAACGCCTTCATCAGCGGGATCAGGTCGCAACGACACGAAGTGCAGGATACGGACAATCAGTTTTCAAGTCAGGTGGATGTCCCCGACGCGCAGCATGACGCCCTTGTTCTCAAACATCTGATGTCGCTGATTGAGACCCTGCCGGATACCCAACGGACGGCCCTGTTGTTGATGGGCGCCGACGGCTATTCCCAACAAGAGGCCGCCGACATCTGCAAATGCTCGCTTGGCACGATCAAAAGCCGTGTCAGCCGGGCGCGCGCCACGTTGAACACCCTGCTCAATGATCCGGAGGCGCGACCGGCCCTGCGCCGGTCGGCAAATGCCGACTTGATGAGCGCGTGAAAGCAGCCCCCCGGCCCGGCGAGGATGGCCAGGGCCGGCGGGAGTTTCGTAATGAGTGGAGCAGTGGTCACAATTGACGGCACCTGCCCCGGCACATCGTGAGGCCGGCGCAGGTGCTATCAGATCGCATACAGTCGCTTCAACACGCGTGCCGGGTGAAATGGACCCCGCCCGTCAGGATCAGATTCCCGACGCCGCACGCCAGTGGTGCAGCGCACGGCCCATCCTGGCCCCAACCGGATCACAGCCGCCATCGTCCGCCGCGATATATTGGGCATGGTCCAAGACGACCCAGACCACCCGCCCGAATGCCGCGACATAAGGCAGGCCTTTTACTGCGGTGAGGCCAGCCTGATAAACTGGACGCGATATCTGACCCGATTGAACCGTCCATATGCCCGAGCCTGTACCAATTCATCCGCCAAAACGAAAACTGGCGCTGTGTCAATTCACAATTTCGCGCCGTCCAAAAACCCGCACATCAGGCCAATGCGGATATTGCATGACAATAACTTTGCAATCTCTTGCATTGGCTGCGCCGATGCTGCGGCTGGTCCATCCCTTTGGGGCCGCGATGGACAACGTCTGACTGATATTGCCACAACCCGGATCCAGCATGCTCAGGTCCAGCCGACCCGCAACAGATGAACGAGCCGCACCTGCTTGCCAAGCCAGCCCTGCAAGGCAAGCGCCCGTGCGCTGGATCTGTCGCGTTTCACAGTGAAATCCCATATCTGCCAGGCGCTGACCTGTTTTTGCGCCGCGAACCCCACCGATGCGGTGAACAAGGCACGGCTGCAAGATTTGGGGTAAGGCGCGTCAGGGTCGTACGGGCACCCCACCCAGTTTGGTGAGCCGCTTGTTGGCCAGCGCCAGACGCGCCTCGCTGGCCGCAAGATTGCGGGTGGTGGCGGCCAAGGCAGCACGCATCTTGTCCTCTTCGCCGGCCGCCGCGTTCAGGGCCGCACGCAGGTTGGCGATCTGTGCTGCCGTTTCGGCTTCGGCGGCACGGGCCCTGACCTCTGCGGCCGCAAGCTGGGTCGCACTCATCTGTGCCTTTTGCCGCTGGTCGTCGAGGGCCCGCGATACCGCGGCCAGCTCGCGCCTTGTGTCCTTGAGGCGGGCGCGCAAATCGGCGGCGGCCGCGACCTCCATGCCAAAGGCTTCCCGGATCTGCCGCGCCAGCCCGGCAATCCGTTCAGGATTGCGCGCGGCGGCCTTCAACTCGGCCTTCAGACGCTGCTTGACCGGGGCCTCCATGTCCAGGCTGTCGATCAGACGCGCCACCTGCGCCTCGTCCCAATTTCCCGGGTCGAGGATGGACAACACCTCGGCGACCCACGCGTCGGGCAGGTCCGGACGGTCGTCGCCGCGGCCCGGAACGGCGGCGGGGTCGGGGTCCTCGCGCGGTGCCAGATCGTCAGCGTCCAGCAGTTGCGCCAGTTCCTGCCCCGCATCCACACACAGCCCGCGCATCAGGCGCCCTTGCTGCAACAACGAGGCGGTGCCGTCGCCAAGGATCAGCAGGTCATCGCCGGACCGTGCGACCAATCCGTCCGCCTGAACAGTCACGTCCCAGCCCTGCAACTGGCCAAGTCCCTGCCATTCGCCATTGGGACCTTGACGAAACGCAAAGGCGCTTGCCGTTTGCCCGAACTGACACAAATAGGCTTGTACCCCCTGCGACGCGGCATCAAAGGCCTGGGCCGCAGGGGCAGGAAGCTGGCCAAGCACGCAAAGAGTTGTGATTACTGCCAGGCGCGCGTGTGACATGATCATTCTTTCTTAGGTAGGGCCCCCAAGGCCGGAAGTCTGCGCAACGCGGGCCGGCCTTGCGAAAGGCAACGCCCGGGCCGGCCGGCCCGTTCCAGTGACCCTGCTGGATTTGCCTGCATCGGCCGAGCTTGGGACCTGTCTTACCCGGTTTGCGCAAACACCAGTTCGGGCAAAACCACCTCCCAGGCATCACGGCGCAGGCGTTGGTGATAATCTTCGCCGCCATCCTCGCGGCGCCAGGTCAGTATGGCGGCAACCTCGCCGCGCAGAAAGGTGGTGCCCTCGGGCGGGGTGAAGGCGCGGGACAGCCGGGCGAGGGTGACACCCAAGGCATTGTCGATCCGCCAGCGGCCGTAGTCCTGAATCAACTGGACCGGGTCGCCGGGGCGGGCGGACGCGATGGCCTCCAGTGCGGGGTTGCCCGCCCTGAGCCGCCCGGCAAAGGACAGGTCCACCAGCTTGGTATCCGGCGGCACATAGCGCAGACGGGTGCGTGGCAGGGCGGCCGTATCAGGGGTGACGCGGCGGTGCAGGATGGCAGAAGCGGGGCTCACAAAGACGTGGGGGCCGTCGGTCAGAACCGTCAGTGTCGCCCGCGCCCGTGTCATGGCGACATAGAACAGGCGGCGGGGGGCGTCGGTATCCTCGCCACGCGACGGGCGGTCCCATCCGCCGTTCAGGATTGCGACATGGTCGAACTCCAGCCCCTTGGCACGGTGGGCGGTCAACAGCAGCAAACCGCGCTGTTCGCCCCGGGCCTCGCGCGCCCATTCACCGAACCATTGCACAAGGTCGGGCACCGGGGCGGCCTTTTCCACCAACTCGCGGGCCAGCAACCCGATGCCTTCGCCAATCAGGTCGGTCCAGCGGGATTGGGGCTGGGCGTTCAGGATATTCACCAGATCGGGGATCGTGATCAGCCGGGTGCGATCGGACAGCAGGGCGCGAATGAAGTCTTGCATTTCGCGCAGGCGCCACAGGCCGGGCAGGGTTTCATTGGCAAGATCGACGGGGATGCCCTGCGCCTCGGCATAGGCGCGCAGGGGTTCCAGCCGGCGCCAATCGCGGGCGATGACGGCACAGCGGCGCCAGGACCAGTCGGGATCAAGGCGCGACAGGCGCAACAGGTCATCCAGTGCCGCAACGGCCTGCGCGGCATCGGTGGGGCCCGCGTCCAGAAGGGTCACACGCCCCTGCGCCACGGGGTCACGCGTGGTCCAGCCCCCCCCCGGCATCGCCTTGGCGCGGGCCCGGTTCACGGTAATATCGTGGCCCGCCTTCATCCGCCCCGCCGCAGGCGCAATCACCGCATTGGCCGCGGCGATGATATGAGGGGTCGAGCGATAATTCTCGGTCAGCCAGACGGGTTTGGCGGCATAATCCGCCTCGAACTGTCGGATGAAGGCGATACTGGCCCCGGCAAAGGCATAGATGTTCTGATCATCATCCCCCACGGCGAACAGGGTGATGCGCAAATCATCCTCCAGCGACCGCCCCGCCACCGCACCGATCAGGGCATATTCCTCGGGGCCGATGTCTTGATATTCGTCCACCAGAAGCCAGCGATACCCCGGAATCAGGGTCTCGCGCAGCGCCTCGGCTTCGGGCTTGGCCAGACCATCGCCACGCAACAACGCCACCGCCTGCATGACGATCGCATCAAAGTTGCGGGGGCCGTCGCTGTCACCGGCAAAGCTGGCGCCCATCAGACGCATTGCCATGGCGTGGCAGGTCGAAACCATCACCCCAACCGCGTCTTCGCCGATCAGACGACGCAGGCGCTCGCGAATTTCGGCAGCCGCATGGCGGTTGTAGGTCAGCACCAGAATGCCGCGCGGGTCTTCGCGCCGCACCCGGATGAGATAGGCGATGCGGTGCACAAGCACCCGCGTCTTGCCCGAACCTGGCCCCGCCAGCACCAGCACATTGGTCTGTTCGCGGTCATCACGGACAATTTCGGCCTGGGCAGGATTGTCCAGCGCATCGACGATGCTGCGCCACGAGGTGCCCGTGGTCTGTCGCCGGATTTCGGCCCCGCGCCCCGGCAGCCAACGACGCAGAAAGGCATCGCGGTCCAGCACAAAGTAATCTTCGGACAACCGCTGCGCCTGATCCATCGCCACCAGCCCCTTTTCGGCATAGGCGGCCATTACATGGGTCTGGATGGTTGTTTCTGTGTAGTGTTCTTCCAGCGGGGCGAAATGCGCGAGGGTAAAAAGGCCGCCCTTGGGGTTCATATGCACGGTGATGGCCGGGCGGAACACCGTCAGGCCGCGGCCCAGCGTCACGACCTGCTGTTCATGCAGCCACAGCAGCGCACGGTCCATGAGGCGGGTCATGTCCTTGACCTCGGCCCGCAGCAGGGCATCGCCGTTCAGCGCATCCAGCATCGCGCCCAGCGTGGTCTCCACCTGGATGTCCTTGCCCCGCGTGCCCTTGGCCACCCGACCGGCCAGATGCACCAACAGCGCCTGCGCGCCCTGGCGGCGCAGGTCGGCGGTGCGGGCGACCATGGGCCAGGACCGTTCCAGCCGCACGAACACCGTGTTGCGGCTGGCCTTGCGCAGGGTCAGGTTGCCCCGCCCGCCCTCCTGATCACGCCCGTCTTGCGCCATGCTGCGCAGCACGGTTTCCACCAGATCGGGACGGATCTGCGCATGGCCCATGTCGCGCAGGGCCTGACAGGTTTCGGTCAGGTTCAATGGTTGCGCTTGCGCCCCCTCGGCATCCGGCACCGCCTCTTGCAGCAGACCGATCAGATCGGTTTCAAGGCGGGCGGCGTGATCCATGCGGCGCATCGCGGCATCCTCGACGCCAATGTGCATGAAAAGGGTCACGGCCGTGTCATTGCTGGCGATCCCAAGCGCCTCCAGATCGGCAAAAGCGCGGTGCAGGGCCCGGCCCGACAGGCCGCAGGCACCCATCAGATCATCGGTGGACACTCCGGCATCGGCGGCCGCATTCATCACATGGCGCACAAGGTCCAGAAGCTGGTGGCGCCGGACACCGCTGATCTGTGCGCGGTCCAGGATGGTCGCAGCCTCGCCAGCCGACCGGATGCGCAGGGACGACGGGAATATCTGCACCCGGTTTTCCTCACGGCTCAGCAGCGTCGCCTCCTCCAGCCAGGCAACGGCGGTTTTCACGCGCGTGTCGTCGGTGGTCTTGTCACGCTCGAACTCCTGATCCCTTTCCTCGCGCACGATTTCGCCCGGTGTGGCCACAACTTCACCAGTCTTCATCCGGGTTTCAAGCCGACGCAAAGCCTTGAGGATGGCGCCAATCTCGTGTCGGGCAAGACGCGAACGGGCCGAAAGCGAGAACTGACGCTCGACATCTTCCGGGGCGAACAAAAGCACACAGGTGGCGGGCGCACGGTCGCGTCCGGCGCGGCCGGCCTCTTGCAGGTAATTCTCCAGCGACCCTGGAATGTCGCCATGCACCACCAATCTGATGTCGGGCTTGTCGATGCCCATCCCAAAGGCATTCGTCGCGGCAATCACCCGCAACTGGCCGGTGCGAAAGGCCTCTTGCACATCCCGCTTGCGGTCGGGCGTCAGGCCGGCATGAAAGTGGTCCGCGGCAAGGCCCTGCGCTTTCAGGAATTCGGCCACCCGTTCCGTCATCCCGCGTGACGCGCAATAGACCACGGCCCCCGAGGCTCCTTCGGGCGGCAGATTGGCCTCGATTGCGGTCAGGATATCGGTCAGCTTTGTCGCCTTTTGCGACGGCAGCACGGCAAAGGACAGGTTGGTGCGCACCGCCCCGCCATCCAGCAGCATCAGATCGACCCCAAGGCGGGTCTGGAAATGGTCGCGGATGTCGCGCACCACCTCGGGCTTGGCCGTGGCGGTCAGGCACAGGACGGGGGCCGGGCTGTCACCCGAGAACTCCTTGATAAAGCGGCTGACATTGCGGTAATCGGGCCGGAAATCGTGGCCCCATTTGCTGATGCAATGCGCCTCGTCCAGCACCCACAATCCGACCTCGCGCTGTTGCAGCACCGAGCGGATCGACGGCGACCGCAGTTGTTCGGGCGAAATCAACAGCATCGCCGCATCGCCCATCCGCACCTTTTCCAGCGCGTCATGCCGTTCGGGCAGCGACAGCATTCCGTTGACGGTGACGGCACCGGAAATCCCCGCCCGCGCCAGCCCCTGCACCTGATCGGCCATCAGCGCCACCAGCGGCGAAATCACCACCGTCAGCGCCCCGGTCTTGTCGAACCGCGACAGGGCCGGGATCTGATAACACACCGATTTGCCCGTGCCCGTCGGCAGGATGCCCAGCACCGATTTTCCCGCCATCGCCTCGGCCACAATGCGCTCTTGCAAGGGACGGCCCATGTCATCCACCGGCTCGGGGCGGAATGCAGCGAAGCCGAACCAGTGGTTCAGCGCGGCAGTAGGGTTGTTCTTTTCAGCACACCAGCCGCAGACCTCATCGCCGCAATTGGTGTCGCGCAAATGCCGCACGATCCGCCCGGCCTGCGGAAACTGCAACCGCACCCAGGGCGGCATGACCGACTCCCCACCCGCGACCGAAATCCACGACAGCGCATAGGCCATGGGCCAACCGTTGCGCGGATCGGACAGACGGCCCAGCGTCTGGTCCAACCGATGATCGCAGGCACGCCCCTCCAGCAGGCGGCGCATCGCGGCATGGGCCTGCTCCGCGTCCGGGGCAGGTCCGCGCAGGCCCTCAAACAGCGCATCAAACCCGGCCGAGGCCTCGCCCCGCGTCGTCAGATGGTGGTAGGCCAGCATGGCATCCTGCCCCAGGCTGCCAAAGGCCGTGATCTGATCGGACAACACCTGCATTGCCAGCCGAGCGTCCGCGACCGGGTCGTTCACATGGCCGACTTGCAGTCGTCCGTCCTGATAATGCTTGACCAGATGGTGATAAGGGTTGCGCGGAAAGGCAAGCGGGTTCAGCCAAAGGGTATCCACCGGCGCGGAACCCAAGGCCGCCAGTCGGGACCGGTTGGCCACCAGATGCGGCAGATCATGGCGCAGGATGTTGTGGCCCACAAGATGCGCCGCCCCTTGGCAAAACGCCTCCAACCGGTCCAGCGCAGGGTCCAATGCCGCCCCATTGTGAACCAGCGACGCGTCTCCCCGGACGGCACCAAAGGCAAAAAGGCGCGCCGTCCTGGGATCAACCTCCAGATCGACCGAAACGCAGCGCGACAGGAACAGGGCAGGATCAAGTGTCAAACTTCAGCTTTCCCGGTTCCGGATGCAATGAGGCACAGGCTTGGCAATGATAACCCCCGGGCGATGACTTGCAACGGGCGACTTGGCGGGGCCCTGCCATTCAGCGCGGTCCCCTTTGCGGCCCGACAACCTCGGAAATGACCAGGGCAAGATCTCGCATTGCCAAGGTCGTCGCGTTCGGCTTGGGTCAGGTCCGCGAATTTCGTCTCGTCAAGAGGGATCAGGCGCAAATATGTCATTGGTGCCTCTTGGGGCGTCAGGGTTACGCCACCCTCCTGGATGGGGATGGTTGCTTTCGACAGGGCGCGCGAAAAGTGGTTCAGGCACAGAAAAACTGGGCCGGCGGCTGTCTGGTTCGATTGGCCCTGACGGTGCCGCCGATGCACTCTTGCAATCTTCAGCAAACCCCCCTTTTCGTCAGAGCGTCGCGACTTACATCTCTGCCAAAGGAAACCCGATGCTGCTGAGCCTGCGTGATGTGACCAAGACCTATCCCGGCGCCGAGGTTTCCGTGTTGCAGCGCATCTCGCTGGATCTGGAGTCAGGCGAGATGCTGGCTCTGACGGGCGAGTCCGGGTCGGGCAAGAGCACACTTTTGCATCTGATGGGGGGACTGGATACGGCGGACCGGGGCGTGGTCGCACTTGACGGCGTCGATCTGACGCCCCTGGATGACAAGGGGCGGGCCGCCCTGCGGCGGGGCACGGTTGGCGTGGTTTTCCAGCAATTCAACCTGATCCCCTCGCTGACGGTTGGGGCCAACATTGCGTTTCAGGCCCGTCTGGCCGGTCGGCATGACCCGGACCGCGTGCAGCGCCTGGCCCAGCGGCTTGGGCTTGGCGATCATCTGGCCAAATATCCCGAACAGCTGTCGGGCGGGCAGCAGCAGCGCGTGGCGATTGCCCGCACGCTGGCGCCGCAGCCACGGCTGGTCCTGGCCGATGAGCCGACGGGCAACCTGGACGAGGCGACGGCGGATACCGTCTTTGCGCTGATGTGCGAGTTGGTGGCGGAAACCGGGGCGGGGTTGATCCTTGTCACCCATTCCGAACGCCTTGCCACCCGGCTGGGCCGCCGTTTGCACCTGCGCGCCGGGCAGTTGACGTGACGGGCCCCATCCTTGTGGCCCTGCTGGGCCACTGGCGGCGCAACCCCTTGCAGCTGTTCACGCTTTTGGCCGGCCTGGCTCTGGGCACGGCGCTGTGGTCTGGCGTGCAGGCCATCAACGCCGAGGCGAGGGCAAGCTATGATGCGGCAGAGGCCACACTGGGCGAGGGTCTGTTCCCCCAGATCGTGGCCGGGGATGGCGGTTCGATCCCGCTGGCTACCTATGTCGCCCTGCGGCGCGCGGGGTGGAATGTCTCCCCCGTGATCGAGGGCAATCTGGGCCCTGTGCGGGTGGTGGGGGTCGACCCGCTGACGGCCCCGAAGGGAATAGGGCCGGTTGCGGTCGAGGGGGCCGATCTGGGGGCGTTCCTCACCGGCGCAGGCCAGATCTTTGCCCGCGAGGAGGTTCTGGCCACCCTGCCCGACACCGGCGCCGCGCTGGTCATCACCCCGGCTGCCGCCCCCAACACGGCCCTCATGGACATCGGGCTGGCAGACCGCCTTCTGGGCCGGCAGGGCCGGATTGACCGCTTGATCGTCGCCCAGATCCAGCCATCAACGCGCCGCCCGTTGGCCGAGGTGGCCCCCGGCCTTGTGCAATCGGCACCGCAGGGTGACAGCAATGTGGCGCGCTTGACCGAAAGTTTCCATCTGAACCTGACCGCCTTTGGCCTGCTGGCCTTTGTCGTCGGTCTGTTCATCGTGCATGGCGCGATCGGTCTTGCCTTTGAACAGCGCCGGCCGATGGTGCGCACCTTGCGGGCGCTGGGCGTGCCTTTGGGCCGGTTGATCCTGTTGATGGCGCTGGAACTGGCGGTGCTGGGTTTGAGCGCCGGACTGGTGGGGGTGGCGCTGGGCTATGTCGTGGCCGCAGCCTTGTTGCCCGACGTCGCGGCCACCCTGGGCGGCTTGTATGGCGCCGACATATC
The DNA here is from genome assembly GCA_945871285.1 of Pseudorhodobacter antarcticus. Lineage (GTDB taxonomy): Bacteria > Pseudomonadota > Alphaproteobacteria > Rhodobacterales > Rhodobacteraceae > Stagnihabitans. The sequence goes on from CAMBWO010000022.1 coordinate 26,373, forward strand.
GGGCGAGCTGACGCTGCGGGCGTCGTGGTGGTTGTCGGGGCTGGCGATTGCGCTGGGGGGCACAGGGGTGGCCGCAGCCGGGTCGCTGTTGTCATTGTCGCGGATGCCGTTGTTGGCCAGCGCACAGCCACGGGCCTGGGTCATGGCCCGGCAGGGGGCGGGATTGGCCGTTCTGTCGCTGGGATTGCTGGTGTTGTCGGGCGGGCTGGCGGTCTGGGGGCATGGGTTGATGGTGGGGTTCGCCATGCTGGGCACCTTGCTGGTCGGAGGGGCGCTGGCCTTGCCACCCCTGCTGACGCTGGTGCTGCGTCTGGCCGAAGGGCGGGCGCGGGACCCGGTGGCGCAGTGGTTCTGGGCCGATACGCGGCAACAGGTTCCGGCGCTGTCGCTGGCACTGATGGCGCTGCTGCTGGCGATGACGGCCAATGTCGGGGTGTCCACGATGGTGTCCTCGTTCCGGCTGACCTTCACCGGATTTCTCGACCAGCGGCTGGCGTCCGAGCTTTATGTCTCGGCCCGCGATGCCGAACAGGCGGCGGCCATCGTCGCGGTCGCCGAACCGCGCACCAATGCCGTCCTGCCGATCCTGTCGGTCGAGGCGCAGGTGGCAGGGCACCCGGTCGAGATATATGGTGCACGCGATCATGCGACCTACCGCGACAACTGGCAGCTGTTGCGTGCAGCACCCGGTGTCTGGGACGCCTTGGCGCGGGGCGAGGGGGTGCTGGTGAATGAACAGCTGTACCGCCGCGCCGGGCGCGATCTGGGAACGGCGGTGCGCGTGGCACCGGGGTTGGATTTGCCTGTGCTGGGCATCTTTGGCGATTATGGCAATCCGGTCGGGCAGGTCATCGTGAACGAAGCCGTCTTTGCCCGTCAGTTCCCCGATGTCAGGGCCCTGCGCTTTGGTTTGCGGCTGGACCCCGCAGCGGTGGACGCCTTGCGCCAGACCCTGCGCGATCAGGCGGGGGTGGCGGACAGCGCGATGGTCGATCAGGCGGCGATCAAGGCGTTGTCGCTGTCCGTCTTTGACCGCACCTTTACCGTGACGACGGCCCTGAACATCCTGACCCTGGCCGTCGCGGGCTTTGCCATGCTGATGAGCCTGCTGACCCTGGCCGCGATGCGCCTGCCGCAGGTGGCGCCGGTCTGGGCGCTGGGCCTGCCCCGGACGCGGCTGGCGGCGCTGGACCTGCTGCGCGCCGTGGTTCTGGCCGCGCTCACCGGGGCACTGGCGCTGCCGCTGGGGTTGGGGCTGGCCTGGGCCTTGCTGGCCGTGGTGAACGTCGAGGCTTTTGGCTGGCGGCTGCCGCTGTATCTGTTCCCGATGGAGTATCTGCGTCTGGGGGCGCTGGCGCTGCTGGCGGCGGTATTGGCGGCACTTTGGCCCGCGTGGCGGCTGTCGCGGATGCCGCCGGCGCAACTTTTGGGGGTGTTTCGTCATGAACGTTAGGCTTTTGGCCGTGCTGCTGTGGCTGCCGTTTCAGGCCATGGCGCAGGGATTTGCCGGCCTTGGGGCCGAGGCCGAGGGGTTTGCCCAGCCCAGCCCTGACACCGTCCTGCAATTTCCCGCCGACCATGGGGCGCATCCCGATTACCGGATTGAATGGTGGTATCTGACCGCCAACATGACCGGGCCAGACGGCACGGCCTATGGCCTGCAATGGACGCTGTTCCGTGCGGCCCTGGCACCCCAGGACGGTCAGGGCTGGCAGACGCCGCAACTGTGGATGGGCCATGCCGCCGTCACGACGCCCAACGCCCACCACGTGACCGAACGTCTGGCGCGCGGCGGTATCGGGCAGGCCGGCGTCACGGCCAGCCCCTTTGCCGCGTGGATCGACGATTGGCAGATGGCGGGGCCGGACCTGAACACCCTGCGCCTGACGGCCTCGGGCCCCGACTTTGCCTATGAGGTTGGCCTGACGGCGCAGGGGCCGCTGGTCCTGCACGGGCAGAACGGCTATTCGCTCAAATCCGGTGCGGGTCAGGCCAGCCAATATTATTCCCAACCCTTCTATCACCTTGAGGGCACGCTGACGCTGCCAGCGGGCGATATCCCCGTGACAGGCACCGCCTGGCTTGACCGGGAATGGTCGTCACAACCCTTGGCGCAGGATCAGACGGGATGGGACTGGTTTTCGCTTTCCTTTGACACGGGCGACAAGCTGATGGGTTTCGTGCTGCGCGGTCAGGCTGACTATACCTCGGCCACATGGATTGCGGCGGATGGCACGACGCAGGCCCTGCCCGACGGGGCCTTTGCCGCCACGCCGCTTGCCCGGCATGAGGCTGCGGGACGCGATGTGCCAGTGGAATGGCAGGTCCGACTGCCGGCCAAAGGGGTTGACGTGACGGTCAAGGCGCTGAACCCTGATGCCTGGATGACGACGACGGTGCCCTATTGGGAGGGGCCTGTGACCATCACCGGCAGCCATGGCGGCCTGGGCTA
>CAMBWO010000023.1 GCA_945871285.1 Pseudorhodobacter antarcticus
CCCGACAGCTATTACGCGGAGACGCTGCGCGGCATTGACGCCACGATGCCGCAGGATGGGCAGGTGTGGGTGTTCGCCTTTGGCTCGATCCTGTGGAAGCGGCGGTTTGCGGTGGTCGAGGAGCGGGCGGCGGTGGTGCGGGGGTGGCACCGCAAGTTCTGTCTGGGTCCGGACACCCGCTATCGCGGCAATCCGCAGGCGCCGGGGGTGATGCTGTCGCTGGACCGGGGCGGGCAGTGCCGGGGGATGGTGCTGCGGATGGACCCTGTGGGCCGCGAGGCGGCGTTGGAGGATCTGCTGCGCAACGAACCGCCCGTGCCGCCGGCCTGGGTGCGGGCGCAAACCCCGCAGGGCGAGGTGCGGGCGATTGCCTTTGTCACCTCCAAAACCTTTGAGGGCTATTGCGGGGGCCTGTGCGAGGCCGAGGTGGCGGACCGGTTGGCCCAGGCGGTGGGGATGTGGGGGTCGATGGCCGAATACCTGCGCAACACGGTTTGCCATCTGGAGGCGATGGGTATCCATGACGCCTATCTGTGGCGGATGCAGGCCATGGTGGCCGAGCGGCTGGCAAGGTTGCCGGAGCGGGGTTAGCGCGACCAAAACTTTTCGAAAAGTTTTGCAAATTCTTTGGAAAGAATTTGGGCGGCGGTCCGTGCGGCGCTTTGGTGGTTTCCCTCGCGCGGGGTTTCGGCCTATACGGGGCCGGGTTTGAACTCCGAAAGGGTCCGGAATGGCGAATGTGGTGGTCGTGGGTGCCCAATGGGGCGACGAGGGCAAGGGCAAGATCGTTGACTGGTTGTCCGAACGCGCCGACATCGTGGCACGCTTTCAGGGTGGGCATAACGCGGGTCACACGCTGGTCATCGATGGCAAGGTTTACAAGCTGTCGTTGCTGCCGTCTGGCATCGTGCGCGGCGGCAAACTGTCGGTCATTGGCAATGGCGTGGTGCTGGACCCCTGGCATCTGGTGGTCGAGATTGCCAAGTTGCGCGGGCAGGGGGTTGAGATCAGCCCCGACAACCTGATGATCGCGGAAAACGCGCCGCTGATCCTGCCGATCCATGGCGAGTTGGACCGGGCGCGGGAAGGCGCGGTGGGGATTGCCAAGATCGGCACCACGGGGCGCGGCATTGGTCCGGCCTATGAGGACAAGGTGGGTCGCCGGGCGATTCGCGTGGCCGATCTGGCCGACGAGACCACTTTGGAGGCGCGGGTGGACCGGTTGATGGGCCACCATGACGCGTTGCGCCGGGGGCTGGGGATCGAACCCATCGACCGCGCCGCGCTGCTGGAGGCCTTGCGGGCGATTGCGCCGCAGGTGCTGCCCTATGCCAAGCCGGTCTGGAAGGTGCTGAACGAGGCGCGGCGGGCGGGCAAGCGCATTCTGTTCGAGGGTGCGCAGGGCGCGTTGCTGGACATTGATTTCGGCACCTATCCCTTTGTCACCAGTTCCAACGTGATCGCGGGGCAGGCGGCCACGGGGACTGGTCTGGGGCCGGGGGCGATTGATTTCGTGCTGGGCATCGTCAAGGCCTATACCACCCGTGTCGGCGAGGGGCCCTTTCCGGCGGAACTGCACGACGACGATGGCGAGCGTCTGGGCGCGCGCGGGCATGAGTTTGGCACCGTGACGGGCCGCAAGCGGCGCTGCGGCTGGTTTGACGCGGTGCTGGTGCGGCAGACCTGTGCCACCTCTGGTGTGTCGGGCATCGCCTTGACCAAGCTGGATGTGCTGGACGGGTTCAAGGTGCTGAAAATCTGTGTGGGCTATGATCTGGACGGGGTAAGGCTGGACTATCTGCCGACGGCCGCCGACCAGCAGGCCCGCTGCATGCCGATCTATGAAGAACTGGAAGGCTGGGACGACAACACGGCGGGCGCCCGGTCCTGGGCGCAGCTGCCGGGGGCGGCGATCAAATATGTGCGCCGGATCGAGGAGTTGATCCAGTGCCCGGTAGCACTACTTTCCACCTCACCCGAGCGGGATGACACCATTCTGGTGACGGACCCGTTTGCAGATTGATCGGAGGGCGTGATGGCGCTGGGCTACAAGACGCGGCGGCGGCTGTCCTTGCTGATCCTGGTGATCGGGTTGCCGCTGTATATTGTGGTGGCGGTCAATCTGGTGGACCTGATTGACCGGCCGTCGTTGTGGGTGGAACTGGGCATCTATCTGGGGTTGGGGTTTCTGTGGATGATTCCGCTGCGGTCGGTGTTTCTGGGGATTGGCCAGCCCGACCCGGACCAGCCGCCCAAGCCATGAAAAAGCGGCGGGTTTGACCCCGCCGCGACCGTTGAATTTGTTTGGGCTCAGCTGGCGATGCGCTTGGCCTCGGTCAGGATGGGCGAGGTCGAGGACAGGGCGAACTGGCCGCGTTCGGTTTTCTGGATGCGGCCGTCACGCAGCAATTTGCCAAAACCGCGCAACCCGTCTTCGCGGCTCATCTCGGTCAATTGCGGCAGGGTGGACATCTGCTGGAACAGCAAGGGGCGCGAAAAGCTGGGACGGTCCAGCACCAGCGTGCAATAGGCGCCGGCCGCTTCGATCAGTTCGGCCAGGTTTTCGGCGCCCAGGCTTTCGGCAAATTCGGCAAAGCTTTGCTTGTCGCTGCCGGCAAAGATGTTGTCCATCGCGCCGGGTGTCAGCCGGTCGTCGTCCAGATCGTCCGAGGGCCCGGAGGTCATGACATGTGTCAGACCGCCCGTGGTGACGCGGCGCGGGCGCACGGGCTGCTGCGGGGCTGGAACCGACGGCACGATCTGCGGCACCGGGCGCAGGGCATCGGCAGCGGCGTCACGCTTGCGGTCGATGCGCTGGGCCGAGACAAGGACCAGCGGCGCCGGGCGGTCGGCTGGCGCCGAGGGGCGCACGGCCTGATCCAGGTCCTTGCGGTAGGGGTCCATCTTGACCTCGGTCCCTTTGGTGGCGGCGTCCGGGTTGTGGCGCCGGTCGGCGACGGTGGCCAGCACGGCGGCCTTGAGGTGAGCGATGGCCGAGCGGCGACGCTTGACCTCGGGCACTTCGAGCTGGGTGTTGGTCTGGGCAAGCAGGCGGTCGACGGCGGCATCATCGGTCGCGGCGATCTTGGTTTCGGGTTTGTCGGCGGGCGCTGGTTCTGGCGCATACTCTGGCGCAGGCTCAAAAGTGGCGAGTTGGGCGTCAAGCCGGGCTTCGACCGTGGCGTCAAGGTCGGGGTTGATTTCCGCCGCAAGGGCGGCAAGGGTGTTTTGCAGATCGGCCTCGGCCTCGGGGGTCAGCAGGGCCGCGTCGGGCCTTTTGTCCAGACGGCGAATCTTGATGACACGGGCGCGGGCGCGTTGCAGTTTTTCGGCAACGACGGGGGCGTGGGGTTGCAGGTCAACCTCGGGCTCATCCCTGGTATCGCCGTCAAGGCGGGCCAGATCGGCCAGATCAGCGTCGGCGGCCGAGAGGTCGGCGGGCCTGGCGGGTTCCAGCGCGGCAAGCCGATCTTCAAAGGCGGCCTCGTCGGCATCGGAGGGCTGATCCTCAACAAGGGTGTCGTCCGAGGCCACGTTCAGGTTGGTGACGGTGGCCCCCTCGGCCTCGGCCATGTCGGCGGCCAGTTGGTCATCCTGACCCATCATCCCGGCCAGCGTTTCCCGCAGTGCGGTAAGAACGCCCTCCTCATCCTCGGGGAAGGATTTTGCCGTGAGTTCGGCAGCGGTCATATCGGCCTGGTCTGCGGGTTCGGCGGCGGCCGTTTCCTCGGGGAAGGGGGTTTCGGCGACGGCGGACGGGATGTCGGCTGCGGGTGGGGCGGCGGCTTCGGGGGTGGTTTCGGCGACGGCGGGCAGGATGTCGGCGTCGGGTGGGGCGGCGGCCTCTGGCTCTGCGGCGAGGGGCGTTTGGGTCGTTGTGGTTTCGGCCGGGGGCTGTGCTGGCATGGGCGGCGCGGCGACCGGACCTGCAACGGCCGCCGGGGGTTCGGGCGCCTTGGCGGGCTCGGGCAGGACGGTTTCCGGGACGGGCTTGGGGGCATCCTGGTCTTCGAAGTAAGCCTCGATATCACGGAAGCGGCTGGAGATGTCGCCCAAAGCGGGGGCCGGGGCAAGGATCTGGGCATGCGCGGCGCGCAGGCGGGACAGTCGGGCAGCGGCGCTTTCGACGGCGGCGGCCGCCTCAGACGCAAGGGTGGGGGCGGCGGGCATGGTGACGCGGGGCATCGGGGCGTCGTCGGCCCGCAGCAAGACGCCATTGTCGGACACTTTGGCCTCGACCCGGCGCTGAATCTCGCGTTCGGCGATCTTGTGCAGCATGGCGGCGTCCGGTGTCGGGGGTTCGGCCCCGAAATAGCGGTCATCCGCCGCCAGATCGCGGAAATACTCCGCAATCGCCTTCATGGTGTTGAAAGGCTCGTCGAACCCCTCCAACGTGCAAGAGAAGGTACCGTAAGAGACCGTGAGTATTTTACTTGCACCGTTCATCGGATGCTCGCCTTCTGTCAAACTCGATAACTGCCACCATGCACGGGCGGATCAGCAAAACCGTGGACAAAATGGGGTGATTTGAAGGATTGATTGTGTTCGTGCAACAGGAGGATTGCCTCAATTGAGTAAACAGTATCGGCATGGATGAGGGGATTGTCCAATCAACTTGCGGGGTAACTTTGGCCGGAGGGGGTCGATTTTCGCTTAAATTGCTGCAAGTGGCGCGAAAATGGGCGCCACGGGTGGTTGCGGCGGATGGCGGGGCGGACCGGCTGCTGCGTTTGGGGGTCGAGCCGGAGGCGGTGATCGGCGATCTGGATTCCATCACAAATAAGGCACGGGTTCGGCTGGCGGGGCGTTTGTTTCCGATTCGAGAACAAGCGACGACCGATTTTGACAAGGCGCTGCGGTCGGTTCAGGCGCCGTTCGTGCTGGGGATCGGGTTTTCCGGTGGGCAGTGGGACCATGGCTTGGCGGTGCTGAACGGTCTGGTGCGGCATAAGGACCGGCGCTGTCTGTTGCTGAGCGGGCAGGATGTGGTGTTTCTGGCGCCGCGCGAGATGGCGCTGACGCTGCCCGTTGGGTCGCGGTTGTCGCTGTTCCCGATGGGTGAGGTGACGGGGACGAGTGAGGGGCTGCGCTGGTCGTTGGACGGTTTGGCCTTTGCCCCCGGCGGCATGATCGGCACGTCCAATCAGGTGGTGGGGCCGGTGCGGCTGCGGTTCAGTGCCGACCTGATGCTGGTCATATTGCCTCTGACGGCAGTGGGGGCGGCATTGGGTGCCTTTGGCTTGCCCGGTGTTCATGGGCAATGATGTAAAGGCCCGACCCCACGATCAGCGTGATGCCGCCCCAGGTGAGCAGGTTGGGGAAATCACCCCAGATCAGGTAGCCCAAGGCCACGGCCATCACGAGTTCGAGGTAGTGCAGGGGGGCCAGGGTCGAGGCCGGGGCGTATTTCATGGCGAATGTCATCGACAGATGGCTGATCGCGGCCCAGAAACCGACGCCAAACAGCCACAGCCAGTTCAGCGCATCGGGCATCACGGCATCAAGGCCGGGGATGCCCGAGCCGTCGAACAGCCACAGCAGCGGCAGGGTGATGATGATGCCCGCCAATGAGGTGTGCAGTTGCATCGTCACCGGATGGACGCGGTTCGACATGGCCTGGGTGATCAGTTCGTAAAACGAAAAGGTCAGCGCGCAGCCCAGCGGCAGCAGCGCCACGAGGCCATAGCTTTGCAGCGAGGGCTGGATCACCAGCATTGCCCCGCCAAAGCCCACCGCCGAGGCGACGATGCGGGTCGTGCCGATCGGGTTGCCAAAGATCAGCCGGCCCAGAAACATCAAGATGAAGGGCATGACGAACACGATGGCCATGGCGTCGGCGATGGGCATGTATTGGACCGAGGCCACGAAACAATAGGTCGACAGCATCAGGAACACAGCCCGCAATCCCAGATAGGTCAGATCGCGCCCCGACGCCGCCCAGCTGAGCCGCATCAGCAGCATCACCGGCAACATGCACAGGCCCTGAAACACAAAGCGGGCCGAGGTGATCTGGCCGACCGGGATCGCCTCGGTCGCAAGTTTGGAGGCGGCGTCCAGCAGCGGGGCCAGAATGCAGAAGGCGACCATCAACAGGACGCCGCGTGGGGTGTTTGAACCTGTCATGGGCGATTGGGTAGCGGGCGGGTGCGGCGCTGTCCATTCTGAAAGCGACCTCTGGACGGGGCGGATCATGTTTGTCAGAGGCAAGCGTCAACAGTTGGGAACGTTTACCGCCAAGCCGCCCAGCGAGGTTTCCTTGTATTTCTCGTGCATGTCGCGCCCGGTCTGGCGCATGGTTTCGATGCAGACATCCAGACTGACGAGGTGGATCCCGTCGCCGCGCAGGGCGAGGCTGGCCGCTGACACCGCCTTGATCGCACCAAGGCCGTTGCGTTCGATGCAGGGCACCTGAACCAACCCTTTGACGGGGTCGCAGGTCATACCAAGGTGGTGTTCCAGCGCAATCTCGGCGGCGTTTTCCACCTGCATCACGGTGCCGCCCAGAACGGCTGCGAGGGCGGCGGCGGCCATGGCGGCGGCAGAGCCGACCTCGGCCTGACAGCCGCATTCGGCGCCGGAAATGCTGGCGTTGTGTTTGACCAGCCCGCCGATGGCCGAGGCGGTCAGCAGGAAATCCCCGATGCGGGCGGTGGATGCGCCGGGCACATGGTCGAGGTAGTAGCGCAAGGTTGCCGGCACCACGCCGGCCGCGCCGTTGGTGGGGGCGGTGACGACCTGGCCGCCGGCGGCGTTCTCCTCGTTCACCGCCATGGCATAGAGGATCATCCAGTCGTTGATGGTGTGGGGCGCGGTCATGTTCAGCCCGCGTTCGGCCATCAGGGCGTCGTGGATGCCCTTGGCCCGCCTGCGCACCTTGAGGCCGCCGGGCAGGATGCCGGTGCCCTCCATGCCCCTGGAAATGCAGGCGTTCATCACCTCCCATATCCGCGCCATGCCCTGGTCAAGCTCGGTCGCAGTGCGGAATTTCAGTTCGTTGGCGCGTTTCATGGCGGCGATGGTCAGGCCCGAGGCGGCGGCCATGTCCAGCATTTCCTGCGCGGTTTCAAAGGGGTAGGGGACATCGGCGCGGGCCTTGGCCTTTTTGCCGCCAGCCTCGGCCTGTTCGGCGGCGGTCAGGACAAAGCCGCCGCCGATGGAATAATAGGTTTCCTGCAAGATCACGTCGCCCTGGGCATCGGTGGCGCGCAGGACCATGCCGTTGGCATGGCCGGGCAGGGTGTGGTCATAGTCAAAGATCAGGTCGCGCTTGGGGTCAAAGGTCAGCGGGCCTAGACCGGGCGGGGAGATGGTGTGGGTGGCGGCGATGGCGACAAGGGCGGCCTCGGCGCGTTCGGCGTCATAGGTGGCGGGGATGAACCCGGCAAGGCCAAGGATCGTGGCGCGGTCGGTGGCATGGCCGACGCCGGTGAAGGCCAGCGAGCCGTGCAGCGAGGCGCGCAGACCGTGGAAGTGGAAGGGCGAGGTGCGCAGCAGGTCCAAAAACCGGGCGGCGGCGACCATCGGGCCCATGGTGTGCGACGACGACGGGCCGACACCGATCTTGAACATATCAAAGACGGACAGGAACATTTGGGCCCTCAGGGGTTGGAGAAGAAGGTGCCGGTCATCCCCTCGGCCGCCGCGGCGCTGATCGCGGCGGGGCGCTGCTCCATCGCGCGGGCGATAAGGGCAAGGTGGGGGAAGGTGGTCAGGCGGATGGCGTGGTCGGGGACAAAGGCGAAGGCGGCGGTCCAGCGCAGCAGCATCGCGACATAATACGTCAGGATCGAGGGTTGGTCGGGGCTGAACCAGTGGGGGCGGCGGGCGGCGAGGGCCTCGAACGCGGCGATTTCGGGTTGCAGGCGGTCATGGGCGACTTGCGACAGGGCGGGGGCCATGGTCTCGCCCAAGGTGCGGTAGGGGTGGACGAGGTCCATGGCACCCATGTGCAGCGCCTGATTGGTGCGAAGGAACCAGCTGAGGAATTCGGCCCGGTCGGGTGCGGTGGGCGCGGGGGCCAGGGCGGCGTGGCGGTCGGCCAGCCACAGCAGGAGGGCGGCGGTCTCAAACATCGGGCCGTCGGGGGTTTGCAGCGCGGGGATCTTGCCAAAGGGGCTGACGGCGCGGTGTTCGGGGCTGTCCAGATCGCCGGCGTCCATGTCCAGCAGGTGCAGGCGGAAGGGCAGGCCCAGTTCCGTCAGCACGATATGGACGGCGAAGGAGGCGAAATCGGGGACGGCGTGCAGAACGTACATCGGGGGCTCCGTTTTGGGCACTATGGCGGGGGTCGCGGGCAAGGTGTACCCGAAAACCGACGGTTCGTGCCGCAAAGCGTCTTTGTTCCTGTTTCGTTTACGCACGATTAACCTTGGTTGGGCAGAGTGGCGGCAGAAGCGGAGGGCGGCGATGCAGTGGATATTGGCGGTTTTGCTGGGGATCGTGCCGATGATGGTGCTGGCTGACGCGGTGCCGCAGGCGGTGGCGGCGCAGGCGGCGCGGAACCCGGACAAATATCTGGAGGATCTGGCGGTGCTGATCGCGGGCTTTGGTCAGGATGGGGCGATTGACGCGGCGGGGTTGCAGAACATGGTGGCCATGGCGCGGGCCGATGCGCGGGCGGTGGCGTTGCGGCGGTTGCAGGGGGCGGACCTGGACGGTGACGGTGCGATTGGCGGCGTCGAGATGCGGATCAAGGCGGCGGCGCTGGCGGCGGCGGCGCGGGGGCGGCTGATCGTGAATTTTGGCAAGGCGGACCGCGATGGTGACGATCAGGTGACGGGGACCGAGTTGCAGTTTTATGCCAATCAGGCGGCCGAACAGGCCTTTGGCGCGGACAAGGCGGCGGCGGTGCTGGCCATTCTGGCTTTGGATCGGAGTGGCGATGGGCGCGTCACGCTGGCCGAGGCAACGGCCGCATTGGCGACCCTCGCCCCGGTCAGTGGCGCGCGTGAGATCCGCAACGAGCTGCGGGTGGAGGGCAAGGATCGGCCGCTTCCTGCCATGGGTTTGCCGGTGGATCAGGGGGCGTGACGGGAGGGCCGCGGTGAGGGCCGGAATGGTCAGGGGTGCGGGGCCACCCCCCAGGGGCAAACGGCGCGGGAGCGGCCATCAAGCGGGGACAGACGAAAACCCCTCGCAGAGGGCAATGGCATTGCCTATAAGCGGGGCGTTCTCACAGGAGTTGCCCTATGCCCGCCGAACTTTCGCCCATCGACAAGGCCAAATTCGTGGCCGCCCGCCGTGCCGTGGATTTCGTGATGCCGGGCATGAAGGTGGGTCTGGGCACCGGATCGACCGCCGCCTGGATGGTGCGCTGCCTGGGTGAGCGGGTGCGCGAGGAGGGGTTGAAGATCGTCGGCGTTCCGACATCGACCCGGACGGCGGAACTGGCGCGGCAGGTCGGCATCACGGTCGTGTCATTGGACGAGGCCAAATGGCTGGACCTGACGATTGATGGCGCGGACGAGTTTGACCAGCAGCTGGCGCTGATCAAGGGCGGCGGGGCGGCGTTGTTGCAAGAAAAGATCGTGGCGACGGCGTCCGACCAGATGATCGTGATTGCCGATGCCGCCAAGGAAGTGGCGCAGTTGGGCGCGTTCCCCCTGCCGGTGGAAGTGATCCCGTTTGGCTGGCAGACGACCAAGGCGTTGATCGAGGAGACGCTGGTCTCGATGGATGTGATGAGCCGCGAGGTGACGCTGCGGATGAACGGCGACCACCCGCTGATCACGGATGAGGCGAATTACATCATGGACCTGCATCTGAAACGCATCGGTAACCCGCGCCAACTGGCGCTGGTGTTGAACCAGATTCCGGGTGTGGTGGAAAACGGGCTGTTCATCGACATCTGCGACATCGTGGTGATCGGGCATCCCGACGGGCTGGTCACGGTGCGCGACATCAACGCGGGGGCCGAGCATGACGACCGGGTCGAGTTTGCCGCGACCGACAACATCTTTGCCGATCTGGCGGACTGACTGGCCAAGGGCGGCGATCCGTGAAATACGCTTTGCGGGCTTCTGGAGGGCGTGATGGCTGGTTTTGACTATGATCTGTTCGTCATCGGGGGCGGGTCGGGTGGCGTGCGTGCGGCGCGGATCGCGGCGGGCGAGGGCGGGGCGCGGGTCGGGTTGGCCGAAGAAAGCCGGATGGGCGGCACCTGTGTCATACGGGGCTGCGTGCCGAAAAAGCTGATGGTCTATGCCTCGGAATTTGCCGAGCTGATCGAGGAGGCGCGGGCCTTTGGTTGGGCGATCAGCGAGGGGCGGTTTGACTGGGCGCGGTTTCTCGGCAGCCTGGAGGCCGAGTTGAACCGGCTGGAGGCGGCCTATCGGGGCACGCTGAAAAACGCCGGCGTGACGATTCATGATGCGCGGGCGGTGTTGGAGGATGCGCATACCGTGCGGCTGTCCACTGGCGAGCGGTTCCGTGCCAAGCATATCCTGATTGCGACGGGCGGGCGGCCCTTTGTGCCGCCGGTGCCGGGGGCGGACCTGGCGGTCACGTCGAATGAGATGTTCCATCTGGGCGCGCTGCCGCGCCGGGCGCTGGTGGTGGGCGGTGGCTATATCGCGTCGGAATTCGCCTGCATTCTGAACGGGTTGGGCGTGCAGGTCACGCAGGCCTATCGCGGCGACGCCATCCTGCGCGGCTTTGATGACGAGGCGCGGGCCCATGTTGCGGCGGGGATGGTGGCGCATGGCATCGACATCCGGCTGAACAGCGATGTGTCGCGGCTGGAGCAGGCCGAGGGTGGCATCCGGGCCGAGGGTCTGGGCGAGTTTGATCTGGTTTTGTACGCGACCGGGCGGCTGCCCAATACCGAAGGGCTGGGGCTGGAGGCGCTGGGGGTCGAGATCGGCGCGCGCGGGCAGATCGTGGTGGATGCGTGGAGCCAGACGGCGGTGCCCTCGATCTATGCGGTGGGGGATGTGACCGACCGGGTCAATCTGACGCCGGTCGCGATCCGCGAGGGCCATGCCTTTGCCGACACGGTGTTTCGCGGCGTGCCCACCAAGGCCGATCACGAGACCATCGCCTCGGCCGTGTTCACCCAGCCCGAAATGGGCACGGTGGGGTTGAGCGAAGAAGCGGCGCGCAAACTGGGGCCCGTGCAGATCTACAGCACGACCTTCCGCCCGATGCGGGGGGCCTTTGCGGGCCAGCCGGACAAGGTGTTGATGAAACTGGTCGTGGCAGCAGACAGTCGCAAGGTGCTGGGCTGCCATATCGTCGGGCCCGATGCCGGCGAGATGATCCAGCTGGCGGCGATTGCCGTCAAGATCGGCGCGACCAAGGAAGATTTCGATCGCACCGTAGCGGTGCATCCGACGATGGCTGAAGAATTGGTGACCATGCGCAAACCTGTGCGTTCTTGAAATCTGACGCAAAGAACACAGGTTAAGGCAGATAATAGCGGAAGGAATGATTGATGGCTGGAAGTGGTGGTCCCTGGGGCGGTGGCAATGGGCCGGATGACGAAGACGAAGAGCGTCGGCGGGGCGGCGCGCGCCGTGGTGGCGATGACCGGCGTCAGGGCGATGACCGGCGTCAGGGCGATGACCGGCGGGGCCAGGGTCCGCAGATTCCGGATGTCGACCGTCTGATGAAAAAGGGCCAGGAGCAGCTGCGCGTGCTGATGGGCGGCGGGGGCTCGGGTGGCAATGGCGGCGGCGCGGGAGCGGGCGGTCCAGGCAACCTGGTCAACCGGCAGACGGTGTTTTTCGCAGTGATCGGCCTGGTGCTGTTCTGGGCCTATATGTCGTTTTACCAGCTGCGCCCGGAAGAGCGGTCGGTTGAATTGATGTTCGGCAAGTTCAGCAGCATTGGCGAGGAGGGCCTGAACTTTGCCCCCTGGCCGCTGGTCACCGCCGAGATCCTGAACACCACAAGGCAGAACACCACGACCATCGGCACGGGGTCGGGCGGCGATCAGGATAACGGGCTGATGCTGACCAGTGACCAGAACATCGTGGACATCGAGTTCGAGGTGGTCTGGAACATCAACGATCCGACCAAGTATCTGTTCAACCTGAAGGACCCCGAAGGCACGATCCGCGCCGTAGCCGAAAGTGCCGTGCGCGACATCGCGGCGCGGTCGCAACTGATGCCGATCCTGAACACCGAACGTGGTGCGATTGGTCAGGTGTTGGAAGAAGAAGTGCAAGCGACGCTGGCCAGCTATGACAGCGGGATCACGGTCGTCCGGGTCAACCTGTTGAAATCGGACGCGCCCGAGGAGGTCAAGGACAGCTTCCGTGCTGTGCAGGCCGCCCAGCAGGAACGCGACCGTCTGCAAAAGGAAGCCGACGCCTATGCCAACAAGGTGACCGCCGAGGCGCGGGGTAATGCCGCACAAACGGCGGAGCGGGCCAAGGCCTATTCGACCGAGGTGGTGAACGTGGCCGAGGGTGACGCGTCGCGCTTTGTCTCGGTCTATGAGGAATATGTGAAGGCGCCGGAGGTGACACGCCAGCGGCTGTATCTGGAAACGATGGAGCGGGTTTTGGGTGGCATGAACAAGGTGATTCTGGACGAGTCGGCAGGCGGGGGGCAGGGTGTCGTGCCGTATCTGCCGCTGAATGACCTGATGAACCGGGTTCCGGCTGCGGGAGGGACCAACTGATGAAGGCGTTTTATATCATTCCGGCCCTGGTGATTGTGGCCGCGACCGCGCTGTCGTCGGTGTTCACGGTGGACGAGCGGGACAAGGTACTGGTCTTGCAGTTTGGCGAGATCAAGCAGGTCATCGACAAGCCGGGGCTGTATCTGAAGGTGCCGTTCATCCAGGATATCCTGAAATATGATGACCGGATTCTTGGCCTGACCACGGCGCCGCAGGAATTCCCCCTGGCCGACAACCGCCGTCTGGTAGTGGGTGCCTTTGCCCGCTGGCGCATTGTGGATCTGCAAAAGTTCCGCCGGGCCGTGGGTTCGGGCGGCGTGGATGCGGCAAGCGCCAACCTGGCCGCCATCGTCGCCCCCGAAGTGCGCGACGTGCTGGGGGAGGTGACGGTCGAGGCGGTCTTGTCGTCGTCCCGCGTGGGGCTGATGAACAAGATCCGCGACAATGCCCGCGAAAAGGCCGCGACGCTGGGGGTGGACATCATCGACGTCCGTCTGACCCGCACCGACCTGCCGCAGCAGAACTTGCAGGCGACATTCGCAAGGATGCAGGCCGAGCGGCAGCGTGAGGCGACCGACGAGATTGCCCGTGGTAACGAAGCGGCGCAGACCCTGCGCGCCGAGGCCGAGCGCACCTCGGTCGAGATCACGTCCGAGGCGAACAAGAACGCCGAGATCGTGCGTGGTCAGGCCGATGCCAAACGTGTGGCAATCTATGCGGCGGCTTACGGCAAGGACCCCGAGTTCTTTGCCTTTACCCGGTCGCTGACCGCCTATGCCAAGGCGCTGCCGGGGGACAACACGTCGATCGTGATGTCGCCCAACAGCGAGTTCTTCAGCTACTTCAACACGGAGTCGCCGACGACGCCGCCAACGACTCCGCCGGCGGCCCCGGCCCCCTGACAGGATCGCGCAGGGTTCACGCGGCTTTGAGGTGCGGTGAGAGGGTCTTGCATTGCAAATCGGGCGGCGCGGATCAACATTGCGTCCATCACGTCCGGCCCCGCAGCCTGCGGGGCCGCGCACATCGAGAGGAGTTCGAACGTGCTTCTTGCCATTCCGCAACCAAAGACTTCATCCAAGGCGCGGCCGCAGCGGATGCTGATGGCGCTGGGCCTTGGGCTTGCGCTGTCGGTCGGTCAGGTCGGCCCCGGTATCGCGCAGGGCTTGCCGACAAGTTTTGCCGATCTGGCCGAAAAGTTCAGCCCGGCCGTCGTTGACATCACCACCTCGTCCATCGTCGCGCAGCCGGCAGATGGCCAGCCGCAGGTGCCACCCGGATCGCCGTTCGAGAAGTTCTTCAAGGACTTCATGGATGAAAACGGCGGCGGTGACGGCCCTGCGCCCAACATGCCCGAACGGTCCGAGGCGCTGGGATCGGGGTATATCATCTCGGCTGACGGCTATATCGTCACCAACAACCATGTGATCGAAGGCGCCGACGAGATTCAGATCGAGATGTTCGGCACCGATGGCAAGACCTTTACGGCCAAGCTGATCGGGACGGACATCAAGACGGACGTGGCGCTGTTGAAGATTGAAAGCCCCGACCCGCTGCCCTTTGTCAACTTTGGCAACAGCGACAAGATGCGGGTTGGCGACTGGGTCATTGCCATGGGCAACCCCTTGGGTCAGGGATTTTCGGTCAGCGCCGGAATCGTGTCGGCACGCGGGCGCGAGTTGAACGGGACCTATGACGATTTCCTGCAAACTGATGCGGCCATCAACAAGGGCAACTCGGGCGGGCCGCTGTTCAACATGGACGGCGAAGTGATCGGCATGAACACGGCGATCTTGTCGCCGTCGGGCGGGTCGATCGGCATTGGCTTTTCCATGGCGTCCAATGTGGTCAGCAAGGTGGTGGGCCAGTTGAAAGAGTTCGGCGAGACGCGGCGCGGCTGGCTGGGTGTCCGCATCCAGGACGTCACGCAGGACGTGGCCGATGCGATGGGTCTGGCCGAGGCCAAGGGTGCCCTTGTGACCGATGTGCCCGATGGTCCGGGCAAGGACAGCGGCATCCTGTCGGGGGACGTGATCACCACGTTCAACGGGTTGGAGGTCGCCAACAGCCGCGCGCTGGTCAATCTGGTGGCTGACGCCCCGATTGGTGAAGTTGTGCCGGTGGTCGTGCTGCGCGCCGGGGCCAGCGTCAATCTTGACGTCAAGCTGGGCCGTCGCGAAGAGGCCGAGGCCGGGGCCGTGCCGGTGGCGCAGGGTGACCTGCCTGCCGAGCCTGCAACGACCGACCTTTTGGGCATGACGCTGATGCCCTTGACCGACGATCTCGCCGAGGGTCTGGGCATGGCGATGGGCGACAAGGGTCTGGTGGTTTCCAAGGTCGATGTCGCGTCCGAGGCCTATGAGAAGGGTCTGCGCGAGGGCAATGTGATCACCGAGGCGGGTCAGCAGTCGGTGGCGACCTTGCAAGACATCCAGGACCGCCTGAGCGAGGCCAAGGATGCCGGGCGCAAGTCACTGCTGTTGCTGGTCCGCGACGGTGGCAGCCCGCGCTTTGTGGCGCTGACGATCCAGTAAGGCTGGGTTCAGGATATCGGGGGCGGCGGGGAAACCTGCCGCCCTTTGCTATTCCAGGGCGGTGGTTGCAATTCCCAGTTGCCGGGTCGCGGCCAGCGACAGGACCGGGCTGTCCAGCCCGTGGTCGGCCTGATAGCGGCGGACGGCCTCGTTGGTGGCGGCGTCCATCTCGCCCGTCACGGGCAGATTGTAATAGCCCCGCGCCTTGAGCGCCCGTTGCAGGGTGGCGACAAAGGCGACGGTGACATCGGCGGGGCAGGGCGCGGTGAACCAGATGTCGCGCCGTTCGTTCAGCACCCGCACCCGCGACACCGAGGTATAACTGGCCGGGCTGATCACGATACCGGTGTCGTCGCGCTGTTCGGGGGTGACAAGCGTCTGTTCGGTGACGGTTTCAAAGGCGGCGGGAATCAGGTCATTGGCCCAGCAGGTGCCCTCGGGGCCGGGGGGCGGGCCTGCGCCATCAGTGCGGATCGCCTCGGCCGCGAGGTCTGCCTCGGCCGGGGCGCGGACGGAGATCTGGGGCGCGCAGGCTGTCAGGCACAGGGCCAGTGCCACCATGGTTGCTTGCCTGCCCGTCATCTGTCCTGCCTTGCTGCCCGATTGCGCGGCACGATAGACCGGATGGGGGCCGTAGGGAAGGGTTCAGGGCTGGTCGCCCGCCCGCACGGCAGGGGGTTTGAACTGGGGGTGCAGCAGGGTGTCGAGCAGGGGCGACAGATCCTCGATCAGTTCGGCGACGATATGCACCACCCCGGCCTCGCGCTGCAACCGGCCCGTCACGCGCAGCAGGCGACCCGAAATCACGGCGCGGCGAAAGCGTTCATAGACATTGGCCCAGACCACGACATTGGCGGTGCCCGTCTCATCCTCGAGCGTGACAAAGATCACGCCTTTGGCCGTGCCGGGGCGTTGGCGGACCAGAACCAGCCCCGCCACGCAGACCCGCGCCCCGCCCGAGGGTTCGTTCAACCGGGCGGCGGGCAGGGCCGCGGGGGGGCGCGGCCAGGTGTTGGGTTTGGGGGTGGGGGTGAACCAGTCGGACATGGAACAAAGGTAGAACATCAACGGCCATCTGGCAACAGGGGGGTGGAAGCCGGCCGCACCTTGCGGTAAAAGGCCGCCAACAGCGATAAAGGGTGGATGATGGCAAAGATCACTTACGTTCAGCACGGCGGCAAAGAGCATGTGGTCGAGGTCGCAAATGGCCTGACCGTGATGGAGGGCGCCCGCGATAACGGCATTCCGGGGATCGAGGCGGATTGCGGCGGCGCCTGCGCCTGTTCGACCTGCCATGTCTATGTCGACCCGGCCTGGGTGGACAAGTTGCCCAAGAAGGACGCGATGGAATCCGACATGCTGGACTTTGCCTGGAACCCCGATCCGGTCCGGTCGCGCCTGACATGCCAACTGAAAGTGTCGCCCGCGCTGGATGGGTTGCGCGTGCAGATGCCGGAAAAGCAGATCTGATGCATCCGGGGCTGGCGCTGCTGCTGGCCCTGATGATGGCGTCCCCGCTGGGGGCGCAGGCACCCGAGTTCGTGCAAGCCGAGGTCGCTGCCCCCAAGGGGCGCGACCGCGATCCGGCTTGGCCGATTGCGGCGCGGCTGAGTGGCCCGACAGATCGCTATGTCCATGGCATCATGGGCAATATCCCGCCCTGGACGATGCTGGAGGTGCGCGCTGTGGCCTGTGGCGCCTGTCGGCATGGGTTCGAGGGTGCCACGGTCGTTCTGCCGGCCACGCTGGTGTTCGAGGATATCGCCCCGCGCCTGTGGGATGTGACCGGCGACGGCCGCCCCGAGATTGTGGTGGTCGAAACCGATGTGGACCGTGGGGCGCGGCTGGCGGTCTGGAGCTATTCCGACCGTGGCGCCGACCTGACGCGGCTGGCCGCGACCCCGTTCATCGGCAGGCCGCAGCGTTGGCTGGCCCCGGTGGGGGTGGGCGATTTTGACGGCGATGGCCGGGTGGAAATCGCCTATGTCGACCGGCCCCATCTGGCGCGGGAACTGGTTCTGGTGCGGCTGGAGGGCGACCGGCTGGTTGAACTGGCCCGCAGCCCAGGGTTCTCCGGCCACCGGATGGGCGACACCACCATCACCGCGGCGGTGCGGACCTGCCCGGAGGGCGCGGTGCTGCTGTTGCCCGATGGCGATTGGCAGCGGCTGCTGGCGGTGCGGCTGGTGGGTGGGGCATTGGTGGCGGCCGATCAGGGCGCCATGACGGGCCGGGCGCTGGCACGGGCGAAACCCTGCTAGTTTGCCTTGCGGGTCGACATGAAGGGCAGGGGGGCGACGGGGATGCCATCCTCCAGCAGTTTGATCGCCTGATCCGCCCGCGCCTCGCCATAGATCGACCGTTCGGGCGCGTCGCCATCATGCATCGCCCGCGCCTCGGCCACAAAGTTCATGCCGACATATTCCGAGTTCGCCTCGACCTTGGCGCGCAGGGCGGCAAGGGCGGTTTCCTGTTCATTGCCCGGCGTGCTGAGCGCACGGCCGGGGCGCACGGCAGGGGCCATCAGCGCCTTGTCCACCTTGCCGCAGCCGCAAGTCGGGCAGGTCAGATGCCCAGCCTTTTGCAGGCCCTCAAAGGCCGCAGCCGATTGAAACCAGCTGTCAAAGCGGTGGTCGGCATCGCAGTGGAGGGTAAAGTTGATCATCTGTCATTCCGGGGCAGGCCCTGTGGTACAAACTGGAGGGTTTGACCCGGATGTCAAGCAGTGCCCTGATATTTTTGGGCTTTCAGCAAATCGGGCTGGGTGGCAACCGATTGCAGCAGTTGTGCCAAGGCAGGCTCCGCCACAAGTTCGGCCGCCTGATCGGCGCTGAACCAGCGGCGCAAGCGTTCGCTCGCCTCGGGGAAGCGGCGTTTCAAGGCCTCGACCCGCAGGGGGAAAACGGCGACGGCGCAGCGGGTGGCCAGGACCGGGCTTTTGATCTTGTCATAGAGGTATTCGCCCAGCGGCTTGTCACTGATCCGCCCAACCACCCCGGCCTCTTCCCAGGCTTCGCGGGCGGCAGCGGTGCAGGGTTTGAGGCCCGCAACCGGCCAGCCCTTCGGAATGACCCAGCGCCCCGTCTCGCGTGAGGTGATCAGCACGACCTGAACCACACCCTTGTGCATCCGCCAGCACAGCGCGGCGACCTGGGTCGCAGCAGCGCCTTGCCCTTCCACGGGATCGGTTCCTGAAACCTGCATGTTCATCGGGCCTGCACTTTTCCTGACGCCCGTCTGACGCGGGCCTTTGCTCGGATTTAAAGATGCCACATTCGTCCTTCAAGACAAGGGGGAACGGCGGATTAAAGTGCCGTGATGCGGCGAATGGTGGCAATCAGGGCAGTGCCATCGCCAAGTGCCTGCAAGAATTGCAAGGCAACCAGCGCCATGCGGTCCTGCGTGGCCCCGTCCAGCCTGCGCAGGGTTTGCGCCAGGGTCGCGGCGGTGACGGGCAAGGCTGCACCTGCGGCGTCAAGGTCGGCAAAGGGGCGGGCAAAGTTGTGCAGACTGGGGCCGTGCAGAAGGGCTGCGCCATGGCGGGCGGGTTCCCACGGCGTGTGGCCGCCCTTGTCGGCCAGCGTGCCGCCGATCAGGCAAATGCCGCAGCGGGCATACCACAGGTCCATCTCGCCCAGGGTATCGGCCAGAAAGACCGCCGCGCCGCCCGGTTCAGCGCCCGTTGACCGCTGGGCAAAGGCGATACCGCGCGCCATCAGCAGGGCGGCAATCGCCGGGGCGCGTCTGGGGTGGCGGGGGGCCAGGATCAGATGGGGCAGACCCGAGGCGGCAAAGGCGTCCAGCACGACCTCCTCCTCGCCCTCATGGGTCGAGGCGGCAAGGATCCATCCCGCCCGATCGGAACGCGGCAGGGCGTCAGGCATCGGCATCCGCGCCACGGCTTGGGCCTTGAGGTCCATCACCGGGCCAAGGGCGGCCTGCGGCAGGCCAAGGGCGGTCAGGTTGGCCTGCGACCCTGCATCCTGCGCCGAGGCATGGGCAACCGACCGCAAGGCCCGCGCCGCCAGACCCGGCACCCGGCCCCACATCCGCGCCGACCGCGCCGACATCCGCGCGCCCAGCATCAGCACCGGCACCCCCAGCGCCCCCGCCGCGACGAACCGCACCGGCCAGACCTCCCCCTCCAGCGAGATCAGGCCCCGTGGCGACCAGCGCCGCAACACACGCCCCGCCGCCCCGGCGCTGTCCAACGGGGCCAGCGCCGCCGTCACGCCCGGCATGCGCCAGTCCAGCACCATCTGCCGCGCTGTGCGGGTGTTGCTGGTCACCAGCACCTGCAGTCCCGGTTGCTGCGCCACCAGATCGGCAATGATCCAGCGTGCCGAGGTCAATTCGCCATTCGATGCGCCATGGACCCACAGGCTCGGTCCGGCGGACGGGCGCAAAAACCCCAACCTCTCGGCCAGATCGCGCAGCCCCTCGCCCCGCCACAAAGCCTGCCCCAGCAGGACCGGCAGCAAAACCGCCATGATCACCCGGTAAAGGGTCATTGCGGCGGGCGCTGCCCCGGCCAGTCTGTCGCCAAATGATAGCTTTGTGCCATGGCCAGCACCTTGGCATCCGCCCCCAGCGGCCCCGCCAATTGCATCCCCATCGGCAGACCCGCCGCGCCAAACCCCAGTGGCAATGATATGGCCGGCAGGCCGATCAGGCTGATCGGGATCACCACCTCCATCCAGCGGTGATAGGTGTCCATCGTCTGCCCGTTGATGGACTGCGGCCAACGCCATTCCACCGGAAAGGGCCAGACCTGCGCCACGGGCAGCACGACGGCGTCATAGGTCTGGAACAGCCGCGCCATCGCCGCAAAATACTGTGACCGGATGACGGAAGCGGCATGCACGGCATCCGCCGAAAGCCCCAAGCCCTGCTCGATCTCCCAAATCGTCTCGGGCTTGATGAGGGCGCGCTTGGCAGGGTCGCTGTAACGGTCGCGCATCCCGTTCGAATTCAGCATGGCACGCAAGGTGACCCAGGATTGCCAGATACGTTCGGCGGCAAAGGGTGGCGCCACAGCCTCGACCACCGCGCCCTGATCCTGAAACACCCTCAGCCCAGCTTCGCACAGGTCCAGAATACCCGGCTCCATGGCATAGGCGCCGCCCCAATCGCCCAACCAGGCGATGCGCTTGCCACGCAGGTCACAGGTCAACAGATCGGCAAAGGGTTGGTTCGGCCGGTCAAATGGCACGTCCGGGTTCGGCCCGGCCTGCACCTGCAACAGGCGCGCCACATCCTCCACCGTGCGGCCCATCGGCCCCTCGGTCGCCAGCGTCGCCAGAAAGGTATCCCCCTCGGCATCGCCCGGCACCAGACCCCAACTCGGGCGAAACCCGTAAACGTTGCAAAACGCCGCCGGGTTGCGCAGGGACCCCATCATGTCGGACCCGTCGGCAACCGGCAGCATCCGCGTCGCCAGCCCCGCCGCTGCCCCGCCCGATGACCCGCCCGCGGTGCGCGTCAGATCATAGGGATTGCGCGTCACGCCATGGACCGGGTTGAAGGAATGGCTGCCATGGCCCCATTCCGGCGTATTGGTCTTGCCAATGAAAATCGCCCCGGCGCCCCGCATCCGCGCCGCCAGCAGGTCGTCCTTCTCAGGCACGAAATCGGCAAACAACGGCGATCCCCAAGTCGTGCGCAACCCCTTGGTCGCACACAGATCCTTGACCGCCATGGGCAACCCGTGCAGCCACCCCACGGGGGCCGCATCATCGGCAACCCGCGCCTCGGCCATCAGCACATCCCGTTCGCGCAGCGATATCACCGCGTTCACGGCGGGGTTCACCGCCGCGATCCGGTCCAGATGATCCGCCATCACCTCGGACGGCGCCACCTTGCGCGCCGCAATCATCCGCGACAGGTCAGACGCCGAAAGATCAGACAGACGCATGGTTCCCTTTCATTTCGGCAAAAGTATCCTGGGGGGTGCAGGGGGGCTAGCCCCCCTGCCGGGCGACGCCTCAAAGAGGCGGCGCAATCACTTTTGCAGTTCGGTCCAGATCGCCGTCATGTATTCCTGCGCCTTGGGGCTACAGGTCGGGATGAACACGCCCGCGGCCTTGTGCTCTTCCGGCACCACCACTTCCGGCGCCGTCTTCATGTCTTCCGGCATGAAGGCGTCCGACCCCGAGATGCCATTCGCATAGCGCGCAAACGACGAGATCATCCCTGCGTTTTCCGGCAAGGTGATGAAGTTCAGGAACAGGTAGGCCTCTTCGACGTTCTGCGCGTCCTTCAGCAGGGCGACCGAATCCATCCAGACCGGATAGCCCTCTTTGGGATAGCCATAGGCGACGGTCGACAGGTTGTTGCGGATGCGCATGGTCGAGCCGTTCCAGTTGACCGAGGCCTTCCATTCGCCCGCCGACATCTTTTCGGTGGCGCCATAGTCCATCGAAATCCAGTTCGGCTTGGCCGCCAGCAGGGCGTCGCGGGCCTTCTTCAGCACGACCGGGTCTTCCGAACAGGCCTCGCCCCCGGCCCACATCACGGCCAGGTTCACCACGTCGTTCATTTCCGGCACGACGTTGATCTTGCCCACCAGTTCCGGTGGCACGTTCAGGAAGATGTCCGAGGTGTTGATGTCGCCGCTGTAGACGGCGGTGTCGACGGCCACGCCGGTGGTGCCCCACTGCCACGGAACCGTCAGCGTGCGGCCCTTGTCCCAATCCACATCCATCCACTCGGGCGCGATGTTCTTGTGGTTCGGGATCTTGGCCAGGTCCAGCGGCACGATCAGGCCCTTTTCGGCAAAGATCTGCACATATTGGTGCGTCGGCACCACCAGGTCAAAGCCATGGCCACCGGCCTCGATCTTGGCCAGGGCCGCGTCGTTGCTGTCGTAATCGGTGACAGTCACCTTGATGCCGGTCTCGGCCTCGAACTTCGCCAACAGTTCGGGGCTGGTATAGTTGCCCCAGTTGAACAGTTGCAGCGTGCCCTCGGCCTGCGCCAGCGCCGAAGACGCGAGCAGAAGGGCGGTTGCGGTAAGCAGTTTTTTCATGGTCAGGCTCCCAGTGGTTTGTCAGTCATTCTTGCGGGTCAAAAGAAAAAAGGCTGTCAGCAGCAGCACGGTCAAGGCCAGCAACACCGACGATATGGCATTGACCTCGGGGGTCATCACCCGGCGCAACTGCCCCATCATATAGGTGGGCAGCGTGTCCTGCCCGCCCGATTTCACGAATTCGGTGATCACCACATCATCCAGCGAAATCACAAAGGCCAGCATCGCCCCGGCAATGATTCCCGGCCCCAACAGTGGCAGCGTCACCCGGCGAAAGGTCTGCCACGGTGTCGCATACAAGTCGGCGGCGGCGGTTTCCAGCGACAGGTCCATCCCCTCCAGCCGCGCCCGGATCGGAAGATAGGCAAAGGGGATGCAAAAGGCCGAGTGCGCCGCAATCAGATAGCCCAAGCCCTGATACCCCGTCGCCACCTTGATCGAGGCAAAAAAGATCAAGAGCGCCACCGCCGTCACAATCTCGGGCACCATCAGCGGCTGGTTTATCATCACATAGATGAAGGTCTGCCCCCTGAAGGCCTTGCGCCGCGTGGTGCCCAGCGCCGCCAGCGTGGCGCAAAACGTCGCGATGACCGAGGCCGACAGCGCGATGGTCAAGGACCGCAAGGTGGCCGATTGCACCGCCTCATTCTCCCAGGCCTTGCGATACCACTCTAACGTCAACCCCTCGAACAGGCTGACCGAATAGCCGCCGCTGAAGGAATAAGCGACCAAAAGGACGATCGGCAGATACAAGAGCGCAAAGACGATCAGCGCGATGGGGGTAAACCCCGGCAGGCGGGTGGCGTTGAAATTGCGGTCAGCCATGCGGGCTCTCCCGGTTGGCGGCGCGGACATAGACCAGCAGCGCGACCGTCACGATCACCAGCAGCGACATCGACAGCGCGGCCCCCAGCGGCCAGTTGCGGCCCTGACCGAATTGCAGTTCGATGAAATTGCCGATCATCATGTTCTTGCCCCCGCCCAAAATGCGCGGCGTCACCACGGCCCCCAGCGACGGCACGAACACCAGAATGGACCCCGCAATGATACCCGGCCGCACGATGGGCAGGATCACCCGGCGCAACACGGCCAGACGGCTGGCATAAAGGTCATAGGCCGCCTCGATCAGCCGCATGTCAAAGCGGTCGATCGCGGCAAACAGCGGCAGCACCATCAGCGGCAGATAGACATAGGCCATGCCGATGAAGACGGCGGTGTCGGTATAGGTGATCTGGATCGGCGCGCTGATGATGCCTGTCCA
Source organism: Pseudorhodobacter antarcticus (assembly GCA_945871285.1). Classification (GTDB taxonomy): domain Bacteria; phylum Pseudomonadota; class Alphaproteobacteria; order Rhodobacterales; family Rhodobacteraceae; genus Stagnihabitans. The sequence goes on from CAMBWO010000023.1 coordinate 23,448, forward strand.
CATCAGCAGCGAGTTGATCACCCCCTCATTCCGGATCACCTCGAATATCGCGACGGTGCGGATCAGAAGGTTGGTCCAGAACGGAATCGTGATCAGGAACAGCCACAGCGCCCGTGATTTGGGCGGGCGGGTTGCGATGAACCAGGCGGTGGGAAAGCCTACAGCCAAGGTCAGCACGGTGGTCATCAGCGACAGTTTCACCGACCGCCAAAAGATCGTCAGATGCGCATCGGCCCAGACAAAGACGCCGGGGTCGAAAATGTCTTCGGAATACAGGATCGACCGCCAACCCTCGGTGCTGAACACCCATTCGACATTGCCATACTGGCCCTTGGTCAGGAACGAATAGACCAGCATGATCAACAAGGGGCCGCTGGCGGCAAAGGTCAGCACGACCAGCGCGGGGGTCGACAGCAGCCACGAAGTGCGGACGGTGGCGGTATCGCGGGCTTTTTCGGCGTCGCTCATGCTGTCAATCCGCCAGAACCTGGGCCGCACCCTGCACCAAGCGCAGGGCGACGGTCTGGCCGGTTTCCAAGCCCACATCACCGTTCGACGGGCTTTGCAGGCGGGCAATCACCTCGGCCCCGTCAGACAGGGACAGATAGCAATGGGTGTCGGTGCCGAAATAGACCAGATTGCGCACCGTGGCCGGGATCGCGCCCGCCTCGCCCTGTGTTGCAAGGCGTACCTGTTCGGGGCGCACGGTCAGGGTGGTGGTGCCCGTGCCCGTCAGACCCGCCACCTCGACCACCGCGCCGCAGCCCAGTTGCACGCCGCCCGGCACTTTGCTGGCCGGCAGGAAATTCGTCTCGCCGATGAAGCTGGCGACAAAGCGGTTCACCGGACGGGTGTAGATGTCCTTGGGGGAACCGACCTGATGCAACTTGCCCGCCGACATGACGCCCACACGGTCGGACATCGTCAGCGCCTCTTCCTGGTCATGGGTCACGAACACAAAGGTGATGCCGGTTTCCAGTTGCAGGCGTTTCAGTTCGATCTGCATTTCCTTGCGCAGCTTCAGGTCCAGCGCCGACAGGGGTTCATCCAGCAGCAGCACCTTGGGAGCGGGGGCCAAGGCGCGGGCCAGGGCCACGCGCTGTTGCTGGCCGCCCGACAATTGCCCGATCTTGCGGTTCGCAAAAGCTTCCATCTTGACCAGCGCCAGCATCCGCGCGGCGGTCGCCTTGACCTCGGACGCCGGACGGCCCTGCATTTCCAGACCAAAGCCGATGTTCTGAGCCACGGTCAGGTGCGGAAACAGCGCATAGCTTTGGAACACCGTGTTCACCGGGCGCCTGTTTGGCGGCAGATAGGTGATGTCCTGGCCGTTCAGCAGGATCTTGCCCGCGCTGGGCATCTCGAACCCCGCGATCAGGCGCAGCAGGGTGGTCTTGCCACAGCCGGACGGCCCGAGCAGGGTGAAAAACTCACCCTCGCGGATGCTGATGGACACGTCATCCAATGCACGGACGGCACTGGCGCCCGACCCGAACTCCTTGACCGCGTTGCGCGCTTCTACGGCGATGGTCTGAGCCAAGCTGACTCGCTCCCCTGGTTATTTTGGCTCATGTTGCGCGGCAGTTTTCCGGACATGCAAGAAAATTCATTGATAGGGGGGCTGCTTTGGCCGTCTTGCGCCCCAAGGTTGTGCAAGTTCCAGTTCGGCACAAAGCGCGATCAATTCTTCATCGTGGCCATAAGGGGCGGCCAGATGGATGCCGATGGGCAGGCCGTCTGACGACATCGCCAAGGGCAGCGAAGCGGCGGGTTGGCCCGAGGCGTTGAATATGGCGCAGAACGGCGAATAGGCGAAAATGCCGTTGGGGCCGATGCGGTAATCGACGTAATCGGTGGTGTCATGCGCAAAACGGCCGACGCGGGCCGGGGGTTCGGCCAGGGTGGCGGTCAGCAGGATGTCGGGGCCCTGGTCGAAATAGCGGGCCATCTGGCGGGCAAAGTGGTGAATTTCGCCCACCGCCTCGAGGTAGCGCAGCGGCGACAGGCTCTCGGCATGGGCCAGCGCCCCGCGCCCGACGCCTTCGACCAGATCGTCGGTCAGGGGGCGACCCTTCAGGCCATGGCGGATCGACAGGGCGGTGCCGACGGCGACGATGTCGGTCCAGGCGCGCATCATCATGGGCACATTGGCCCGTTCCGGGCGGCCCGGTTCGACATGGTGGCCCATGCTTTCCAGCAGCGCCCCGGTGGCGCGGACGGCGGCGGCGACCTCGGGGTGGATCGGCTCACCCGTCAGGGTGGTGTCGCACAGCGCCACGCGCAGACGGCGTGGCGGGCGGCTGATCGCGTCGGCATGGCTTTTGTGCAGGGGCGGGGCAACATAGGGCGCGCCAAGGTCGGGGCCGGAACAGGCATCCAGCATGGTGGCGGTGTCGCGCACCGATTTGGTCAGGAACCCGTCTATCGACATGCCCGCCCAGCCCTCGCCCGAGGCGGGGCCGTCGGGCAGGCGGGCGCGGGTGGGTTTGAACCCGAACAGACCGCAGGACGAGGCCGGAATCCGCACCGACCCGCCGCCATCCGACCCATGCGCAAAGGCCACGATCCCGGCCGCAACCGCCGCACCTGACCCACCCGACGACCCACCAGAGGTGTGGTCCAGGTTCCACGGGTTGCGGGTGGGGCCGCCGTAAACGGCTGCCTCTGTCGCGGCGCCGATGCCGCCTTCGGGGCTGGTGGTGCGGCCAAAGGTGACGACGCCGGTGGCGCGCATCCGCAGAAAAATCTCGGAATCATAAGTGTAGTGCGTGTTGGCAAACAGCCGCGAGCCGTTGTGCGACGGAAAATCCTGCGCCTCGCAGCCCAGATCCTTGATCAGATAGGGCACCCCGCGAAACGGGCCGCGGGGCAGGCCTTCGGCAATCGCCCGCCGCGCCGCCGCCTCTTGCACCAGAATGACGGCGTTCAGCGCGGGGTTCAACCGGTCCACGGCGGCCAGCGCCTGATCCAGCAGTTCGGTCGGCGTCACCTGGCCGCTGGCGACAAGGGCGGCGACGGCGGTGGCGTCAAGGGCGGTCAGGTCATCCATCGGGGCTCTCCGGGCATTGCTGGCCGATGGTGGCGCGGGCCGTGCTGCCGCGTCCTGCCCAAGACCGTCGCCCGCTGTCGTTTTCAGCCATTTCTGCCCGGCAGGGCCGCCATCACGGCGGCGCTGAGGATTTCTGCGGACAGCGGCTTGGTGACATAGCCATCCATCCCCAGGGCAAGGCAGATCTGGCGATGCTCCTCAGTCGCGTCGGCGGTCATGGCGATGACGGGCAGGCGGGCGACGGCGCAGGGCATGGCGCGGATTCGTTGCAGCGTGGCGGCGCCGTCCATCTCGGGCATCAGCATGTCCAGCAGCACCACATCGGGCGGGTCGGTCGCGATCATGGCCAGCGCGGTCGGGCCATCCGCCGCCTCGTTTACGGTGGCCTGCATGAGGCGCAGATAGGTCATCGCGACCAGCCGGTTGGTGGCCACGTCATCCACCACCAGCACATGCAGGCCGGTCAGATCGGCGATCCGCCGGGCGGGGGGCAGGGTGGCGCCCTGCGGCAGGGGGGTGAGTGTCAGGGTCAGGATAAAGCGCGCGCCCTCCTGACCCGGCGCCAGCACCAGATCGCCGCCCATCCGCCGGGCCAGGGTGCGGCTGATCGACAGGCCAAGGCCCGACCCCGCCACCTGACTGTCACCGCGCTGAAAAGGTTCGAAAATCCGCTCGCGCAGCGCCTCGGGGACGCCGGGGCCATGGTCTGCCACAACCACCTCGATCCGGCCGGGGTCACGGGCGGTGACGCTGACATCGACCCCGTCGCTTTGCGAATACTTGACGGCATTGGACAACAGGTTGGACAGGCACTGCCGATACCGCTGCGAATCGATCCCGCCGATCTGGGGCACGTCGTCGGCAAAGCTGACCTTCAGCGCCATGCCCGCCTCGGCGACCAACTGGCGGAACAGGGCCACCGTGGCATTGGTTTCGGCGCGGATGTCCATGACGGTCGGACGGATCGGCAGCTGGCCCGCCTCGACCGTGGACAGATCGACGATGTCGTTCAGCAGCACCGACAGGCTGCGCGCCGACTGGACCAGCGTCGACAGACGCTCTTGCGATTTGGGGGTGGTGGCTGTCGACATCTCGGCATAGCCCATGCCGAGGATCGCGTTCAGCGGTGTGCGCAATTCGTGGCTCATCTGCGCCAGAAACCGCGACTTGGCCTCATTCGCGGCTTCGGCCGCCTGACGACCCCGCGACATTTCCGAATACAGGCCGTTGACCGCGCTGATCGTGACCAGCACGAAGTAAACCACCGCCATCAGGCAGAACGAGGCTATCGCCAGACCGGTCAGATTGCCGGCATTGACCCAGAAGACCGTGTTGCCGATCACGGCGATCATCGTGGCCATGGCAAGCGAGGTATAGGTCAGCGGCAGATGCACCGTCCTGACCGTGGACAGATGCACCAGATTGACCAGAAACACCCCAATCGCAAACGACTTGGCAAAACTGTCCGCGCTTTGCCAGACCAGCGCCGAAATCGACCCGAAGACGATTTGCGACGTCAGATACGCGGCCATCATCAGCACATACCGCCCCGGTTGCGCAGGCGGGTCCAGGTTCTTCATAAGGCGCAGGCCCGCAGTCTCGAACACGGCATTCAGCAGGGCCAGAACAAGGCACATCCACGGCGGCAGATACAGGGCAGCCACGGCAAAGGGCACGAAGGCCAGCACCAGCCGGTTCACCTCGACCCGGCGACTGGTGTCATATTGAAGCCAAAG
>CAMBWO010000024.1 GCA_945871285.1 Pseudorhodobacter antarcticus
ACGCCCTGATGCCGTGGGCCCACATCCCGCCAGTCAAAGCATCATAATGAGCTCATCCGGGACTCCCCGACGAGCCCATCGGCCTAGGTCCAACTGCCAAAACCGCTGAATGCAACCGAAAATTCAATGGGCCGCAGACGCCGCTTACGCCATAGCCAGTATTTCCTATCGCTGATCCTAGATCCAGAAAAAGTGAAGGGGTGTCCTTGACTGCCAGGATGCCAAAACCGATCGCAGCGAGAACAAGCGGAACCAAGAGAGTGTTGGCTGCATCTTCGGGATTGGTTGGTTTGATGTTGCGAAAACCAAGTTTCAAGCTGTCAGCCGTTGATCTGATGCTGGGCGTGCGGACCAGCGTGACGAGTAGGGCAATCAAAACGTAAACCCAGCCGATATCGACGGAGATGGGCTCCCCCGCAGTACCCACTGATCCACGTGATCCTTCCAAGGCCAAGGCACTCAGGCCCAAACGCAAGATCATTGCCAAAGTTATGCCGAATATAAGCAGAGACTGGATACACCCGGCCACCAAGCCCGCCCGTAGAAACCGAAACATCATTCCTCCTCTGTGATCATTCAGACGCGGGCTGCGCTTTCCAGAACAACCAACAAGCCCTTAAGCAGAGCGATGGGCGCGGGGGGGCAGCCGGGGATGTGTAAATCGACCGCCAGGATGGATGAAACGCCTCCCGCAATCGCATAGCTGCCTGCAAAACAACCGCCGTCCTGCGCACAGTCGCCGACCGCCACCACCCATTTAGGATCAGGCATCGCGTCATAGGTGCGCCGCAGGGCCTCGGCCATGTTCTTGGCGACGGGTCCGGTGACCATCAGCACGTCGGCATGACGTGGAGAGGCGACAAAGCGCAAGCCAAAGCGTTCCAGATCGTAGAACGGATTACTCAGCGCATTGATTTCCAGTTCACAGCCATTGCAGGATCCAGCATCCACCATGCGGATCGACAGACTGCGCCCCAGACGCCGGTGCTGGGCGGAGCGGAACATGGCCCCGAGGTCCTCCAGCGCCGGATCCGGTTGGGTGGTCAGCGGTTCCGTCAATGGACGGCGGGTCAAACCCTCGATCAGGAACTTGCGCATGGTCGGCCTTTCACAAGTCCTGTCCGGAATAGGAACAGTTGAAGGATTTGTTGCACAGCGGAAAATCCGCGATGATGTTGCCCTCGATAACGGCCTCCAGCAGCGGCCATTGAAACCACGACGGATCGCGCATGTGGCAGCGCGTGATCCGCCCCTTTCTGTCCAGTGCCACCCAGATCAGCACGTCGCCGCGAAAGCCTTCCACCAGCCCCAGCCCCTCGTGGCTGTTGTGCGGCGGGGTCAGTGGCACAAGGATTGGGCCGTCCGGCATTTGTGCCAAGATCTGGGATACCAGGCTCAGGCTTTCCTCGATCTCGTCAATGCGCTGCCAGATCCGGGCGTTGACATCGCCCTCGATCCGGTAGGGCACGCGGAACTGAAGCTGATCGTAGGGGGCGTAGGGCAGGTGCTTGCGGGTGTCGAACTCGCGCCCCGAAGCGCGGCCGACAAAGCCACCTGCGCCAAAGCTTTTGGCCAGCGCCTCGGTCAGGATGCCGGTCGAGACCGTCCGATCCTGCAAGGACGCCACCTGATCATAAAGCGCCACCAGCGAGGGGAAAGTCGCGCGGATTTCGGCCACCAGGTCGGCAATCACCGTCAGTTTGGCATCGTCGATATCCTGTGCCACGCCACCTGGCACCACACGGTCGCGCATCATGCGATGGCCAAAGCACAGATCGCAGGTCCGCAACACCCGCTCGCGCAAAATCGAACATTGCGCCAGCATCATGCCAAAAGCCGCGTCGTTGCAGATGGCGCCCACATCGCCAAGGTGGTTTGCCAGACGCTCCAGCTCCGCCATCAGCGCCCGCAGCCAAAGGGCGCGGTCGGGCACCTGGGTGGCCGAGGCCGCCTCAACCGCTTGCGCATAGGCCCAGGCATAGGCCACGGTGCTGTCGCCGGAAGTGCGCCCGGCCAGTTGCGCGCCACGCGCGACCGAGGCCCCTGCCATCAGGCTGTCCGTGCCCTTGTGCGTGTAGCCCAGACGCTGCTCCAGCCGCACCACGGTTTCGCCCTGCACGGTAAAGCGGAAATGCCCCGGTTCGATGATGCCAGCATGAACCGGCCCTACGGCGACCTGATGCAGGCTTTCGCCCTCGACCGGCAGAAAGGGATAGGGCTGGGGCGCGGTCTGCAGGGTGGCTTCTCCCATCGGGTGGGTGACGCCCCAACGGCCGTGATCCAGCCAGGGCCGCGCGTCCAGAGCGTCTTCGGGAATGATCCCGAACATATCAGCAATCGTCCGTTCCAGCCGCTGGGCTGCAGGATGCACCTTGCCGACCGACGGAAAGCTGTGGCGGTGCGCATTAACTCGCAACACGCTGATGTGGTGGGCCGCATCCAGGAGCACCATGGTGACGGCCGAAGGGCCGGCCCAAAGGCTGAGAAGCATCACGTGCCCCTCTGCCAGATTCTGGATCGCTTGTGACCACAGGGCGCGCGATACCGGTTGCGCCACAATGGGATGCGCACGGAACGCTTGCGCGGCAATCGGGATCAGTTGCAGTTGTTTGGGCATGGCGTGATCCTATCCCAGCAACGCGGCAACGGTCTGAAACCACACAACCATTTGCCCCGGCAGATAAATTCCCGCCATCAGAACCAGGCTCATGTGCAGGAACAGCGGCACGTAGTACGCTTCGGATGGCTTCAACTCTCCAGTCGGCTCACCAAAGATGAAGCCGATCAGCCGCAGCACCAAGGCGCCAAGCGCCAGCAGAATGCCCAGCACCAACAGCAGCGCCAGAATCGGCTGGCGTTCAAAGGTCGAGGTGACGATCAGAAACTCGCTCATGAACATGCCGAAGGGCGGCATTCCAGCGATGGCGAAAACGCCGCTGGCCAGTCCCCAGCCCAGTACCGGGTGGCTTTGCGTCAGCCCGCGAATGGCACTGATCTGCTGGCTGCCCTTGATCTGCGCGATGTGACCGACCGAAAAGAAGATCGAGGATTTGATGAGGCTGTGCATCACCATGTGCAACAGCCCGGCGAAATTGGCCAAGGGCCCGCCCATACCGAAGGCGAACACGATGATGCCCATGTGTTCAATGGAAGAATAGGCGAACAGCCTTTTGATGTCGCGCCGCCGGTACAGCATCAACGCGGCAAAGATCAGCGACAAGAGACCCATTACAACCATCATCGGGCCGGGGTCCAGTGCGCGATCATTGGCCGTCATCAGCATCTTGAAGCGCAAGACCGCGTACAGCGCCACGTTCAGCAGCAGCCCCGACAAGACGGCGGAAATCGGCGTTGGCCCCTCGGCATGGGCATCGGGCAACCAGGCATGCAGGGGCGCAAGGCCGACCTTGGTGCCATAGCCCAAGAGCAGGAACACAAAGGCCAAGTTTAGCAGCGCCGGGTCAAAGCTGTTGGCCTGCGTCAAAAGGCTGGTCCAGATCATTGCTCCTTGCCCCTCGCCCAGCACGGGTTGAGCGGCAAGGTAGACAAGGATCGTGCCGAACAGCGCCAGCGCAATTCCGACGCTGCCCAAGATGAAGTATTTCCACGCGGCCTCCAGCGCCTCATGCGTGCGGTAAATGCCGACCATCAGGACAGTGGACAGGGTTGCGAGTTCGACCGCCACCCACATCAGGCCGATGTTGTTTGACACAAGGGCCAAGTTCATGCCGAACATCATCACCTGATACATGGCGTGATAGAAGCGCAGGTAGGTGGGCGTCAGACGCCCAATGGCCAGTTCGTGGTTGGTGTAGCTGGCCGAAAAGGTCGCGGCGGAAAAGCCCACGAAGGTGTTCAGCACGATGAAGACGATGTTGAGATCGTCGATCAGGAAATAGGGGCCAGCGGGCGGTCGGGCGGTGAGCAACAACGACAGTGCGGCGAGCAGGGTCACAAGGCAGGCCAGAATGTTCAGCCGCGCCGACAGCCAGTAGCCGGGCAACAGCGCCAGCAGGCCGGCCGACACGATGGGTACGCCGATTATGATCGCAACCAGGTTTTGCAGAACGCCGCTCATCTGTGAACCTCGCGGTAATCGTCAATCGCGGTCACATCGACGGAATCAAACCGCTCGCGGATGCGGAACAGGAAGACGCCGATCACGATGAAGGCGATCAGAACCGAAAATGCCACGCTGATTTCCACCACCAAAGGCATTCCCTTGGCGCCCGCCGCCGCCAGGATCAGGCCGTTTTCCAGCGACATGAACCCCACAACCTGACTGACCGCATTGCGCCGCGTGACCATCATCAAAAGGCCCAAAAGCACGACCGACAGCGCGAAGGCCAGATCCTCACGCGCGAAGGCGTCGGCATGGGCCGTTACCCGCAGCATCAGCACGATCGACAGTGCCGACAGCCCGATCCCGGCCAGCATGGTGACTCCCACGCCCACAACCGTTTCCACCTCGCGGTGGACGCCCAGTTGCTTCACGATCCGGCGCAGGGCAATCGGGATAATCGCGGCCTTGAACACCAGTGCTATGGCCGCCGTGACGTACAAGTGCGGCGCGCCCTGATTGTAGGCTTGCCACGCCACCGACAGCGACAAGACCACGGCGTGAAAGGCAAAGACATGCAGCAGCGCAAACATCCGGTCCTGATAGATCATCATGAAGCTGACCAGCAACAGCCCGCCCGCCAGAAGATGTGCGATGTCAAAGGCCAGGGTGCCCATCACAAGCTCATCGAGACGAACAAGAGCAGCGTGCCGAGAAGCGCCAACATGAGCGCGATGCCCACAAAATTCGGCACCCGGAACACCCGCATCTTGGCGATGGAGGTCTCGAACACCGCCAGAACCACGCCACCGACGCTCAGCTTGATCAGGTACAACAGCACGGCCACGACGTAGGCTGCAAAACTGGCATTGGCATCGCTGTCGGCGATGCCCCATGGCACGAAAATGCACCCGATCAGGGAGATATAGAGCAGCAGTTTCAATGCCGAGGACAGTTCGATCATCGCGAGGTGACGACCGGAGTATTCCAGTACCATCGCCTCGTGGACCATCGTCAGTTCCAGATGCGTGGTCGGGTTGTCCACCGGAATACGGGCATTTTCGGCCAGCGCGACGATGACCAAGGCCACTAACGCCATGCCCAGCGACACGCGCAGACCGACATGCGGTGAGGCCAAGAACTGCACCGCTGTCGACAGTTGCGTCGATCCCGCGATCAAGGCCAGCGAAAACACGATCAGCATCATCGCGGGTTCGGCCATCGACGCAATCATCATTTCGCGGCTGGAGCCGATGCCACCAAAACTGGTGCCGACGTCCATGCCCGCCAGCGCCAGAAAGAACCGGGCAGAGCCCAGCAGCGCCACGATGGCGATCAGATCCGCCGTCCAGCTGAACTGAAGCCCGGTGGCAAAGGTCGGAATCAAGGCGGCTGCCACCCATGTGGCGGCAAACACCAGATAGGGCACGACCCGGAACAGCCACGAGGCATTTTCGGCAAGCACGACGTCCTTGCGCATCAGGCGGATCAGGTCGCGGTAGGGCTGCACCAGGGGTGCGCCTTGCTTTCGGGTCAGACGCGACTTGACCTTGCGCACGACGCTGACAAGCATGGGTGCGACCGCCACAACCAGCAGCATTTGCAAGCCTTGAATCAACACAGCAAGGGTTAAGCCCATAGCATCAACCCCACCAGCAACGCGATCAGCAGCAGAAAGACCAGACTCAGATAGCGCCGGATCGTCAGGAATTGCAGGCCGTTCATCTTTGTGGCCACGTAGATCACCACCGCGCCCATAGGGCTGTAGATGTTGTGCCAGATCGGATCGTCCACCGTGACGGTCAGCCGCGCCGGGCTGGGATCACCGGGTTCGGGCATCACGACCACTTCTCGGGCACCCAGAATATTCGTGCCCAGAACCCGCCTTAGGGGCTGTGCGAAACCGCCTGCGCTATATTGCGTAGCCGGGGTCGGATCCGGAAATCCGCAGTCCCAGGCGGGCGCTCTGCGCAGACGGTGAGACGCGAAGCGGTGCACCGCCCACGCAGCACCTGATGCCGAAACCGCGATGAAAAGCAGCACCAACATCCCGCTGTAGGAACTGCGCCCTTCGGCGATGGGCACGATCATGAACCAGGCTTCGTGGGTCTGCAGGGGCAATTGCCCCCCCAACACAGCTTTGGCCACCGGGGAGATCGCATCGATCACCATGCCGGGCAGAATTCCTGCCAGAACGCAAAGGACAGCCATTGTCCCCATTGCCATAAGAGAAAACCGATCAACGTCGACCGCAGTCTGTGCCGCCGGGCTGCGCGCACGGCCAAGAAAGCCTATGCCATAGATGCGCACGAAAGCGGCGGCGGCCAATGCCGCAGCCAAGGCCAGAAGCCCGCCTGCAGCCGGGATCATCAGTTGCAACGCATCCTGCGGAATGGCCGGGCTCATCAGCACCGCCTGGAACATCAGCCATTCCGAGGCAAACCCATTCAGCGGCGGCAGGGCTGAAATCGCGACCGCGCCCACCAGCACCAGAAAGCTTGTTATCGGCATCCGGTGGATCAGACCGCCGAGCTGATCGAGGTCGCGGGTCCCGGTTGCGGTCAGCACGGATCCCGCTCCCATGAACAGCAGGCTTTTGAACACCATATGGTTGAACACGTGAAACAGCGCCGCTGTGAACGCCAAGGCCGCCGCCGCGGTCAAGCCATTGGCGCGGAATGCCATTGCCAAACCCAGCGCGGCAAAGATCACCCCGATATTCTCGATCGTGCTGTAAGCCAGCGCACGTTTCAGGTCACGCTCCATCATCGCCAACAGGATCCCAAACACTGCCGTCAGCGCGCCCATCAGGATCACCACCGGACTTGCCCACCATGCGGACGGGCCCAGCAGATCGAAAACGACGCGAATGAAGCCGTAAATCGCGACCTTGGTCATCACAGCGCTCATCAGGGCAGAGACATGGCTAGGGGCAGCAGGGTGAGCCAACGGCAGCCAGACGTGCAGCGGCACCAATCCTGCCTTTGATCCGGCCCCCAACAGCATCAGGCCCAGGATGACCGCCGCCAGCGTCGGGGATCGAACGGCCCCCCGCATGGTGTCAAAAGCATAGTGCCCGTCTGATCCGGCCAGCAAACCAAAGGCCAACAGCAGGGCCATGGTGCCAAAACCCGCCATCACCAAGTAGACATAGCCAGCTGTCCGGGTGTTGGTCTCTTGATGATGTGTCAGTACCAGGGCCCATGACAGAAGCGACATCACCTCCCACGACAGCAGAAAAGTGAAGGCATCCGCCGCCAGCAGCACAAGCGTCATGGCCCCCAGAAAGGACGGATAGAACGCCAACACCCGCATCGGATCATGTTCATGCCTGCCGTAGCCTATCCCGTACAAGCTAACGACGGCCCCGCCGATGCCAAGAATGACTAGAAAGAACGCGGTCAGCGCGTCAAACTGAAAATGCGATCCAATCCATGGCAATCCAAGTGGCAGCGTCAGCCCGCTATCGCCTGTTCGCGCGACCAGGCGCGCTGCCCCGACAGATGCGATAAGCGCACAGAGCCCGCCAGAACTGGCATAGATGAAACTTGAAACCCAGGACATGCGGCGCAAGAAAACCGCCACTGGCCCAAGGACCAGAAGCACAGCAGCAACCAGGAGTTCAAATTCAACTGCTGACATGTCCTGCCTTGAGGTCCTTTGGCCGTGGCTTCGCTGACATGGTGCCGACGGCCTGTTTAAGTCGCACGCCTCGCCCGACCGCGTTGCTCTTCATTTCTTCCGAAATGAGTTCAACCCCGGCGCGATCGAGGGCTTCGATGATACGCGTCAAGCTTTCAATCGTGCCACGCACGTTGCCAAGACTCGTTTCCATCCTCTGAACAGTCGGGACGGAAACTCCAGCCAATTCCGCTAGAGCCCTCTGGTCGATGCCAAGCATCGCTCGCGCAGCCTTCAGCTGGGCAGATGTTATCATTGCATCGATCCTAGCGGTCCCATACTTATCTCAGGCCTATCATATTTAATATCTGAGACATCAAAGTAGATGCTCATGCAGCGTGAGTCAATCAGGCCTGGCCAATCATTCATAGGTCCTCCGGTGATGTGAGCGCACTCCGGAGATCGGTTGACAGGGACGGTGGTAACCCTACGCGGGCGGGGCAGTCGGCAGGTCAAGGAGTCGAATGCCTGGCTGGACCGCACCGACCTTGCCCGGGAACTGACCCTGTCGGTCGATACGCTGCAGCGCTGGGAGACCCGCCGCATGGGGCCGCCCTGCGTCCGGGTGGGGCGCAAGGTGCTTTACCGCATGGAGGCCGTCAGGGACTGGCTGCGCGAGCAAGAGGCCCGCAAGGCGGGCGTAGGCCGCGCTGTCACCGGTCGGCGTTGAGGGGGCGATCATGGCACAGATCAACCCCGACGGCGCGATCCCGATCTCAGCGCTGATTGCCGAGGCCCAGCGCGAGCTAGACCTACGCCGCCAGTTTTACTGGGCCCGCGTTCGGGCGGGCAAAATGCGCCAGGCTGATGCCGACAAGCGCATCACCCTCATGGCCGCCATTGTGAAACGCCTCACGGTGACGGCCGCGCTATGAGCCACAAGGCCACCAATTGGGCAATCCAGCAGCGCGGGTTGATGCCCGCGACCATCCCCTGCGCCGATTGCGGGCTTTGCCGCTGGGCGGATCATTGCGGAGCGATCTGGCAGGCCGAGGACAGTCTGTTCAATGTAGCCAACATCAGCCGCGTTCAAGTCAAGAAACTGGAGGCCGCTGGCGTCCGAACTCTTGAAGGCTTGGCAATCCTCAATCGTCCCGTGCGCGGCATGGCCGAAGGGACGCGGGCATCCGTCCTTCCGGCCCGTGGCCGGTCATCGGCACGAAGGACGAGGGACAGGAACAGCAGGCCGATATCGAGGCGGACGACCTGCGCGCCCTGCTTACAGGCTCTGATCTGCCGCAGGATCGTCAGGACAGCCATGAAGCCATCCGCAATGTGCTCATGGGTTGCCTTTTAGCCCTCGAGGACGATGACCTGCCGATCACGCTGGAGATTGCGCACAAGGTCAGTAGCGATGACGATGGCTACCCAGAAGGTATCAACGCAATTTTCCGGCCCACCAGCAACGATGACCCCGCGCTGGCTGCGGCCGATGTCGTCGGTGGTACCGCCTTCTACTTCGCGCGCGATGAAAACGTGCAGGCCTTCGACTGGCTTTTTGTGGACGAGGCCGGGCAGGTCGGTTTTGCGAACATGCTGGCGATGGGCCGTGCCGCGCGCAACATCGTGTTGGTCGGCGACCCGCGCCAGCTGCCGCAGGTGATCCAAGGCGCGCATCCGCACCCGGCGAACTTGTCCTGCCTCGACTGGCTTCTGGGCGACCATGCAACCGTACCACCCGATCGGGGAATTTTCCTGCCCACCTCGCGCCGGATGCACCCAAAGGTCTGCCGCTTCATCTCGGATCAAGTCTATGAAGGGCGACTGCAAAGCCACCCTGACACCGCGCGCCAAAGCGTGACCGGCACGCCCTTTCCCCAAGCAGACGCCTTCTGGGTGCCGGTGGCGCACGAGGGCAATGCGCAGATTGCGCCCGAGGAGGTCGCCGCCATTTCCGCCGCCGCCGCCCACCTGCTGATCGGCCAATGGACCGACAACGACGGGACAACCCGCCCGTTGCGCGAGGCCGACATTATCGTGGTCGCCCCCTACAACGCGCAGGTCAACGCCCTGCGCGCGGTCCTGGCCCCGGCATCAAAAGCCGACTTCGCCTTTGCCCAGCATATGCTGCACCATCTGGATGACAACGGCACCATGGCTGTGATCCTGCCGCATGGCGCGCTGTTCCGGGGCGGGGCCGAGGGGCATATCCGGATTGGGAGGAACATCCGTTTGAGGAAATTGCTTCTCGATCTCGGTCCGCCTTTAATCCTCAGAAATCAATGGACAAGCCTACACTCATCGAATTGGAGAATATTGAGGGCGGGACGGGAAGAATTGTCGATCACAGCGATCTGGAGGGCCAGATAAGCCTTAAGACTGTTTTTCGCGCCGGTGATGTGCTATTCGGAAAGCTGCGCCCATACCTTCGCAAGTATGCACGTCCAGATTTTGATGGAGTATGTTCGTCAGAAATATGGGTTATACGGGGCAGGAAAGTTTCGAACGCATTTCTTTTCTACCTCGTCCAATCATCGCTGTTCATTCAGGTAGCCAATATCTCAACAGGATCAAAAATGCCTCGGTCCGATTGGTCAGCTATCGCGGATACGGGATTCGAAATCCCGCATCCCGACGAACAGCAAAAAATCGCCAAAGCCCTCTCGGCGATGGATGCCAAAATTCAGGCGGTCACGGATCAAGCCACCAAACTTCAGACCTTCAGAAAAGGTCTGTTGCAGAAAATGTTCGTGTAACACCCGAGCAGCGCTGGCGTGCTGTTGACATTTTGCAGCTTTTGCGCATATACCTGCCATATGCCAAAGGAGAGGCGCCATGCCACAGCTACACTTGATCGAACAGCCCCCGGTGCCGCCCGTGCAGCAGATCACTCCGGCCGAGGTGCAGGCGATGCAGCGCGCTTTTGTCAATCTGGCCGAGAAGTGGGATATCACTGACGATCAGGCAGCGGTGCTGATGGGCGATATCTCGGTCCGCACCTTCCGGCGCTGGAAGGCGGGTGATCTGGGCCGCGCCGGTGTGGACACGGCCGCGCGCCTGTCGAACCTGATGGGCATCCACAAAGCACTGAGACTGCTGTTCAAAGAACCCGGCCGCGGCTACGGCTGGATCAAGCGACCCAATGACGTCTTTGGCGGGGCCCCGGCACTTGACGTGATGCTGCACGGTCAGTTGACCGACATCATGCGCGTGCGCCGCTATCTCGATGCGATGCGCAGCCCGTGGTAGCAGCGCCGCCCGACGTCCCTTCGGTGCGGCTAACATGGGACCGGTATTATCGGCTGATCAATTCCGCCTATCCGCCAATCGACCTATTCGAGGATATCTCCGACCCCGCCGACTGGCTGCTGATCGGCGCGGGCGAGGGTAAGACCAACCCACGGATTGCCCAGACCATCGGCAACCTTGATCTGGTCCCGCCCGGACGGCGGGTCGGCGGGCCGGGCGCGTCTTATGTCATGGCGCCGTTCACCCATGTCAGCCCCGACCATCCGGGGCGGTTTCACGATGGCAGCTTTGGCGGCTTCTACGCTGGCGAAAGCTTCGAGACCGCACTGTTCGAGACAGTGCATCACACGCAGATATTTTGCGCCGTGACGCATGAGGTGCCCGGCTGGATCGCCGACAAGCGCGAACTGGTGGGACGTATCGACGCCACGCTAACCGACATTCGCACGGGTTTCCCTGCGTTGCTGGACCCCGACGACTATGCCGCGTCACAGGCGTTCGCGCGCAACGTGAAGGCTGCCGGATCGGACGGGATCGTCTATCCCTCGGTCCGCAACCCCGGCGGCACCTGTTTCGTCGCCTTCTACCCCGATGTCATCGCCCCACCCGTTCAGGGGCGGCACATCAGTTATCACTGGGACGGCTCCCGGATCGACATGATCAAGGATCTTGCCCACTCCGCCGTTTATTCGATTTCGCCCTGAGGCATTTTTCATGATCCAATCCGAAGCGCAGCTTGAAACAGGTCTGGTCAAACGGCTGCAGTCTCTGGGCTGGGAGCCTGTCGTCATCACCGACGGCGCTGGGCTGCGCGCAAACCTGAAAGCCCAGTTGGAAGCGCACAACGCGGTCAGCCTGTCGGAGGCCGAGTTCACCCGCGTGCTGAACCACCTCGACAAGGGCAACGTCTTTGACAAAGCCAAGATCCTGCGCGACCGCATGGCCCTGCCGCGCGACGATGGCACAACCGTCTATATCCAGTTTCTGAACACCGAAGAATGGTGCCGCAACCGGTATCAGGTCACCTCGCAGGTCACTCAGGCGGGCAGCTACAAGAACCGCTATGATGTTACCCTGCTGATCAACGGCCTGCCGCTGATCCAGGTGGAACTGAAGCGGCGCGGCATGGAACTGAAAGAGGCATTCAACCAGGTCAACCGCTACCAGCGCCATTCCTATTGGTCAGACCACGGTCTGTTCCAATATGTGCAGCTGTTCGTCATCTCGAACGGCGTGAACACGAAGTACTATGCCAACAACCGCGACCAGGATTTCAACCAGACCTTCTTCTGGGCCGATGTCGAAAACCAGCTGATCACCCAGCTTGACGCCTTTGCCGACGCCTTCCTTGAGAAGTGCCATGCGTCAAAAATGATCAGCAAATACATCGTGCTGCACGAAAGCAATAAGGTGCTGATGGTGCTGCGGCCGTATCAGTATTTCGCGGTCGAGGCGATTGTCGAGCGGGTGAAGGCCGGGCGCAAGAATGGCTATATCTGGCACACGACCGGGTCGGGCAAGACGCTGACCAGCTTCAAAGCGGCGCAAGTGCTGATTGAAAACCCCAAGGTGCACAAGGTCGTCTTCGTCGTCGACCGCAGCGATCTGGATTATCAGACCACCAAGGAATTCAACCATTTCAGCGATGGCTCGGTCGATGGCACGGACAACACGCGCGCGCTGGTCAAGCAGTTGGCGGGGGATCACAAACTGATCGTCACCACGATCCAGAAGCTGAACACGGCCATTTCCCGCGACAAGTTCGAGGGTCCGCTGCAGGCTGTGAAAGATGAACGTGTCGTATTCATCTTTGACGAATGCCATCGCTCGCAGTTCGGTGAGACCCACAAGCGCATCGTGGCCTTCTTCAGCCGCGCACAGTTGTTTGGCTTCACCGGCACGCCGATCTTTGCCGAAAACGCGATGGCCATCTGCGCGTCTGGATTGCCGAGCGCGCCGGTCAGCCCGCAGCCCCGCTGTTCGCCACGCAGACCGGCCGCGCCCTCAGCCGCGATGCTCTCGAGCACAGACTTGCCAAGTATGTCCAGAAAGCCACCGACGCCTGTCCGTCGCTGGCGCAAAAGCCCGTGACCATGCATGTCCTGCGCCACTCGGCCGCGATGCGATTGCTGCAGGCCGGCATCGATACATCCGTGATCGCGCTCTGGCTCGGCCACGAACAGATCGAAACAACGCAAATCTACTTGCACGCGGATCTGCAAATCAAGGAACGCGCATTAGAGAGGACAGCCCCGATCGCGACAAAACCCGGCCGATTCAGGCCAACCGACAAACTCCTCGCCTTCCTCGAAGCCCTCTGATTATGCCGACACCACCACAGAGAACCCCACCAGAAACAACGACTTAAAGCCCTACATCGGCATAATCCGGACATCGGCATAATGAGCCTGCCAACCGGTCGCGGCCATGATCGTGTCCATTGTGGCCCCATCAGGCGCTTGCAACAGCGCGATCAGCATCGCTTGTTTGGTGCCAGCGCGCACGATGGGCTGTTGGGTCGACGTCGTGTCGCCCGCGCGTTTGTGATCGGCAGCGATGCGATGCACCGCCACCGGCACGATCCCTATGGCCAGCAGGCCCGCGTCGGTGACCACCAGCGTTGTGCCGTGTCCATCGCCGGTTTCACGCCAGAGCGGCTCGCCCCGTCGCAGGCTGGCGTCGACCTCCTGCAGCCAGCCGCGTTCAATCATCTTGGTCACGGCCATTTTGGCCGCCGCACCCGCCAGACCCTTCGGCAGTGGCAGGGCAATGTTGTAGGGGCGCTGGGCACCGGCGGTCAGGATGGTGGTCTGGGTTTCTGTCAATTTGGTCATGGCGTTTCCCTATTGGTCGTGTGTGGCAAGGAAGCTGGCGATGCGCGACAGCAGATCGTTGTCGCCATTGGCATCCGTGCCGATGATCACGTCGCCATCGTCGTCGGTTTGCAGAACCGCGATTTCGCGCCGTAGGACGATGGCGTCGTCGCATGCTTCGAGGCGTTCGGCCTCCCACGCGGCGGTGATCGCGTCCTGTTCGATCTGATGGCGCTGGGCCGGATCATGCGGCATGGCGGGCCTCCCATTTGGCGAAGTCGTCCTCCATCCCCATGCTCTCGGCAATCTTGCGCAGAATGCCGGGCGACTGGCCCTCCAGATCGGCGGCGAGTTTCGCCTCGGCCGCGAAGGTTTCGCGCGGCAGGTGGTTCAAAGTGCCGTAGTGCAGGCGCATCGACGCCTCGATCCCAGCAGGGTTCAAGTCGGGCGCCAGTCCGTGCAGCAGGGTCTGGTAGGACATCATTATCTCCAAGGTTGGGCGCGCGGGTTGGGCCGCAAGAATTACCTCTTCGTCGGATCGCAAACCGGAGGCAAATCCGCCGCCATCGCCTACACCCTGATCGAAACCGCCAAACTCAACGGCGTCGACCCCCAGGCCTGGCTCGCCGAAACCCTCGCCCGCATTCCAGACCACAAGATCAACCGGATCGATGAACTCCTGCCTTGGAACGCCCGATAACCGCGGTCGGGCCGGACGCTTACGGAGGAGTTGAATGAGTTAGGTCTGCAGGTTGGCCAACGCCGTGTGGGGCGGCTGATGCGCCAGAACGGCATCCAGATTGTGCGGACACGGAAGTTCAAGGCCACCACCGACAGCGACCACATCTTCAACATCGCGCCGAATCTCTTGCAGCAAGACTTCAAGGCGAGCGGGCCGAACCAGAAGTGGGCGGGCGACATCACCTACGTCTGGACGCGGGAGGGTTGGGTTTATCTTGCCGTGATCATTGACCTTTTCTCCAGGCGCGTCGTCGGATGGGCCATCAGCAACCGCATGAAGCAGGATCTCGCCTTGCGGGCGCTGAACATGGCCATCGCGATCCGAAGGCCACCACCAGGCTGCATTCATCACACGGATCGCGGGTCGCAATACTGCGCTCACGACTATCAGAAGCTGCTGCGCAAGCACGGGTTCAAGGTGTCCATGAGTGGGAAAGGCAACTGTTACGACAATTCCGCCGTCGCGAGCTTCTTCAAGTCGCTCAAGGCCGAATTGGTCTGGCGTCGCAACAGGCAAACTCGCCGTGAAGTCGAAGTCGCCCTCTTCGAATAAATCAACGGCTTCTACAACCCGCGCCGGAAACACTCCGCCCTCGGATGGAAATCACCCGTGGCTTTCGAACAAAGGGCCACCTAACATGAGCACTTGACCGGAACGAAACCGGTGCAGGTCCAGTTGCCTTCTGCCGCAACACATCCTGAGCCAGTGCCGCCAGCCCTTCGATGCCTTTGTGCATGTCGGTCGTCCCGCAGGCCAGATAAACCCGAACGCCGGTGTCCGGCCCGATCATGCCGCCTCGACCAACCGGATCAGCCGCGCCAGATCATCATCGCCAATCCCGCCCCGGCACCGGATTTGACGCCCATTCCGCAGCACGATCTCCACCATCGGTGCGGCGAGGTCCGCGGCCACCTTCGCCTCAGGAACCGGTGCGGGGGCAAGATCGACCGGCAGGAACAACGCCGCGGCCTCTGGCTCGAAACGCCCTTTCTTGCGCAGGTCATGCCGCCAGGCATAAATCTGCTGCCGTCCGAGATCATGGCGCTGCGCAACCTGCGTCACCGAAGCGCCGTGACGACCCACCTCGCAAACCACGGCAAACTTCTCGGCATCCGTCCAACGCCGCCGACGCTCAACCGCACCCAGAACATCACCGCGCATGCCGACCTCACATAAGGGACGTCCATAATGACGTCATTATGGACGTCCCTAAACCAAGCTAGGTGCCCTCATAAGGCGGTCAATGTCGGGCGGTTACGATGCTTTCAAGTTTGCGGTTGGCGGAACTGTTTCGCCCATTAGGCGCATTGCTGCCGCTGATGCTGCAAGACAAATCGGCATTGCATCATTTACGGTATGGTCTGGGGTCGAGTTCGAAGAGAATCTGCATTTGATCGGAGAAGACCTGCTTCGCCGCTTTTGCGAGGGCGAGTCTTTTCCGGATCGGCCAGAGGAACTCCGACAATTCGCAAACGACTTTCCTGGCCTTGCCGACCATGATGCGCTGGAACAGATGGCGGCTGTGTTCCAGAGGCCTGCCCATGAGACACCTTTTCATCAGGAAAGCTCACTGCCAGACTTCCGGACAGCCATCGAGGATACGATCAGGGCAATCAATACCGGCATTTGGAGGACACGAGAAGGCGAGACAATTCGTAGAATTCCTTCGGTTCATCACCTGCGGGACCCAAAGGTAAAGGCCAAGGTCAAGGACGCAATCGACCTTGTTGACCAGTTGCGCCGCATTTTTGCTTCGGGTCTTCATGATGGGAAAATCAAACGTTGTGGATGCGATAACCAAGATTGCCCAGTGTTCACCATTGAGGGCGAGATCTCGCATCGGCTAGACGAGATCCGACGCGAAGTGCAGCGGTCATTTCAGCAAGCAGTTCGTCTTTGTGAAGGCTAGAAAAGCTTGGACCAGCGGGGCGTCGGCTGGTTTGACCGACCTTGCGATTGCCTGCCCGTCGAGTGATCCCACCACGCCGCATGACAGTTGGGATTTCTCGCCCTTGCTGGGGCGTGGGATCACGGTGCAGCGTTGGAACAGTCTGCCAGTCTCGGTGTTCTGACCAGCATGCCGCCCGGACGGCTGCGCCCATGGGCGCGCCCTGACCAGACTGCTGTGCCTGTTTTTGAAGCAGGCTGCAACAATCCGGCCCCAATCTTGACGAATGATGGGGCGTTGCTGGGGGAAGGGGGCTAAGGTGGCACACCGCCCGTTCCGGGCTAAGGGACTCGGATGCTGATCCGCTATGGCTATGACATTACCATCACCTGCGCGCAGGACACGCCCCTGATTTGCATGATGGCGGCGCGGGATGAGCGGCGGGATGATGTGCGCCAGCAGGTCGGGGTAGTGACGGAGCCGAAAGTTGCAACTTCGGTTTACCGCGACCTGTTCGGCAATGCCTGTCGGCGGCTCGTTGCCCCCGCGGGGCAGTTCCGGTTCAGCGAGGATACCACCTTGGAGGCGTCCGATCTGCCCGACCCGGTGGAGCCCTGGGCCCGCGAGGTGCCGGTGGCGGACCTGCCGGACGAGGTGGTGGTTTACCTGCTGGGCAGCCGCTATTGCGAGACGGACCGGTTGAGCCAGATGGCCTGGGACATGTTTGGCAATGTGGCGCCGGGCTGGGGCCGGGTGCAGGCGATTTGCGATTATGTGCATGGTCATATCAAATTTGACTATATGGCCGCCCGGGCGACCCGAACGGCCTATGAGGCCTGGGCCGAGGGGACGGGGGTGTGCCGCGACTTTGCCCATCTGGGGGTGACGCTGTGCCGCTGTCTGAACATCCCGACGCGCTATGTGAACGGCTATCTGGGCGATATCGGGGTCCCGGTCACGGGGCCCGGCGATTTTGCGGCCTGGATGGAGTGCTATCTGGATGGCGCCTGGCGGACGTTTGATCCGCGCAACAACCGGCCGAGGATCGGGCGAATCATGGTGGCTTACGGACGGGATGCGGCGGATGTGCCGCTGATCCATTCCTTTGGGCCGCATCAGTTGCAGTCGTTCACGATCTGGACCGACCGGGTGGGTTGAGGCGTCAGACCGACAGGGCTGTGGTCTGCACCACGGTCCGCAGGGCGAATGAGGATTGCATCTGACGCACGCCCGGCAGGCGGGCGAGGTAGCGGCGGTGGATGCGGGCGAAATCCTCGGTATCCTCGGCCATGATCTTGATCAGGTAATCGGCAGTGCCGGCCATCAGGTGACATTCCAGGATGTCGGGGACCTTGGCCACCTCGCGTTCAAAGGCATCCAGCAGGTCTTCGGCCTGGGATTGCAGGGTGATTTCCACAAACACGGTGGTGGGGCGGCCCATCTTGCGGGGGTTTAGCAGGGCGACATAGGCGGCAATGAACCCCTCCTCCTCGAGCCGCTGGACGCGGCGGTGGCAGGCCGAGGGCGAGAGGTTGACGCGGTCGGACAGCACGGCATTGGTGACTTTGGCATCTTTCTGCAATGCGGCAAGAATGCGGCGGTCGGTTGCGTCGAGGGCGGTGAGCATGGTGAGATTTCCTGCCTAATAGACATTTAACGCAAGGAATACCCATTAAACCGGGCAGAGGCCAGACAAGTTTCAAAGCATTGCCAGCGGGGCTGCGGCACTGTGGGTTCAAATTGAAACGCCGCAGGAGAACGCCCATGAAGATCGGTTGCCCCAAAGAGATCAAGCCGCAGGAATTTCGGGTGGGCATGACCCCCAATGCCGCGCGTGAGGCGGTGAACCGGGGTCACGTCGTGGCGGTGGAAACGCTGGCCGGGGTTGGGTCGGGGTTTGCCGATGCGGACTATGTGGCGGCGGGGGCCACCATTCTGGCCACGGCCGAAGAGGTGTTTGCCTGGGCCGAGATGATCGTAAAGGTCAAGGAGCCGCAGGCGATGGAGCGGGCGCGGTTGCGCGAGGGGCAGATCCTGTTCACCTATCTGCATCTGGCGCCCGATCCGGAGCAGACGGCGGACCTGTTGAAATCGGGTGTCACGGCGATTGCCTATGAGACGGTGACGGATGACCGCGGTGGCTTGCCGCTGCTGGCGCCGATGTCCGAGGTTGCGGGGCGGTTGGCGCCGCAGGTGGGTGCCTGGACGCTGCAAAAGGCCAATGGTGGGCGTGGGGTTTTGCTGGGCGGGGTGCCGGGAGTTTTGCCGGCCAAGGTGTTGGTGATTGGTGGCGGGGTCGTGGGCACCCATGCGGGCAAGATTGCCGCCGGCATGGGCGCGGATGTGACCGTGCTGGACCGCAGCATTAACCGGCTGCGCTATCTGGATGACGTGTTCGGCGGGGTGTTCAAGAGCGCCTATTCCGATGCGGCGACCACGATGGAACTGGCGCGTCAGGCCGACATGATCATCGGGGCGGTGCTGATCCCTGGGGCTGCGGCGCCCAAGCTGATTTCGCGGGCGCAGTTGAGCGAGTTGAAGCCGGGGGCGGCGCTGGTGGATGTGGCGATTGATCAGGGGGGGTGTTTCGAGACATCCCATGCGACCACCCATCAGGACCCGATCTATGAGGTCGACGGGATCATGCACTACTGTGTGGCCAACATGCCGGGGGCGGTGGCGCGCACCTCGACGCAGGCTTTGGGCAATGCGACGATGCCCTTCATGTTGGCGCTGGCCGACAAGGGGTGGAAGCAGGCCTGTGCCGAGGACAAGCATCTGCTGGCCGGGTTGAACACCCATGCGGGCAAGTTGACCTATGCGGCGGTGGGTGTGGCGCTGGGGTTGCCCACGATTTCGGCAGCCGAGGCGTTGAAGATCTGACGCGGGAAATTTCTTGAAGCAAGAAATTTGGGCGGCCCTGTGGGCCGCCCTATCTTATTTCTGGACTGTGTCCACGCGTGGACAAGTTGTAATATGTATGTTTTACAATGTGTTGCGCGCTTTCATTAACCGGATATTAGGGTTTTGCGATCAGTTTCCGGCGCGGTTCATCATCGCCTCATGCACGGCTTGCATCCCCCTTGCGGCCATATCCGAGACCTCGGCGGCGTGGGTTTGCAGGGCCTGGACCAGGGCGGGGTCGGTGGCCGTTTGCACGACGACAATGCCTTGGTCCGTGACCTGAATATCGGTGGTGATGCCGGGGCCGCGTTGAAAAAAGATGTCGAGGGTCGGGCTTTGGATGCGGATTTGCGGATCGTCGCCGGTTTCGACGCGGCCAATCATGCCGGTGACATGCGAGACGAGGGTGGCCATCACCTGCGGGTCTGAGGAGGTGGTCACGGTGCGGATGCCGTCGGGCAGGTTGGTGACGGTGCGGGTCAGGGTGGCAAAGTTGCGAAACAAGACGGCGAGTTCGGCGCTTTCTTCGGGCGTCGCGTTTGCGCCCTGAAGGCCGGGCATGGTGGCCTCGTCATGGGACATCATGCCGCCCGCGCCGTGCCTGCGCATCCCAATCCCTTGGCCCATCCCTTGGCCCATCATCTGGGCCAGGGCTGCGGCGCCGCCTGCCAGCAGCAGGGCGGCGGCGAGGGCGAGTTTGCGGCGGGGTGTGGAGGCAATCGCGAAACGTGCCATGGCCGGGGCTCCTGTCTGGGGGTTTGCGGTGCTTATGGCATGAATGCCGAGAATGGTATATGTCAGAAATGTCGCGGCGGGAAATCGGTGTGACCCTGCGACGGAATGGCCGGGCGGTGGCGTATCAGGGTTAGATCAGAATGAGGTTCCCGATGTTTGCGCGACTGTCCCCCTGGTGGCTGTGGGTGGTGCTGGCTTTGCCGGCGCTGACGATGATTTCGCCGTTTTTTGAGGAGGGCACCCGCGCGCTGCGCGGGGTGCTGCATGGATCGGGCGAGTTTGCGGCGCGGTTCATGATTGTCAGCATGATGGCGACGCCGCTGATGATGTTGACCCATGGCAGCCGGTTTGCGCGGTGGTTGAAGGCGAACCGGCGCTATTTCGGGGTGGCGGCCTTTGGTTATGCGGCGGTGCACACGCTGGCCTATGTGCTGGGCGAGGAGAGCGTGGCGCGGATATTGGCCGAGGCGACGCGGTTTGACATGGGAACCGGCTGGCTGGCCTTTGTGATCTTTATCCCGCTGGCCGTGACCTCGATGGACCTGATGGTGCGCAAGTTGGGGCTGTGGTGGAAACCCGTTCAACGCTGGACCTATGCGGCGGCGGTGTTGACGCTGCTGCACTGGGCAAGCCTGCATAACTGGGGCGGTTGGGCCCCGGCGGCGGTGCATTTCGCCCCGCTGGCGGCGTTGACGCTGTACCGGCTGTGGTGGACCTATCTGCGGGTGCGGCCGGAGCTGGCGGCATAGGGGAAAAGGCCCCCGGTCAGACCGGGGGAATTGGCTGGTTGGGAAAGTCGGGGTGAACCCCGACCTATTTTTTCACGGCGGCGAGGATTTCCTTGAGCACGTCCAGTTCGGTCGGTCCGGTCGGGGCGGCGGGCGGCGGCGGTGCCTTGGGCATCAGTTTGTTCATCGTCTTGACCAGCATGAACACGACCCAGGCGATGATCAGGAAATTGATGCAGGCGGTGATGAAGGCGCCGTAGGCAAAGACCGGGTTGCCGGCCTCTTTCGCGGCGGCGAGTGACACGGGGGTAGCGTCAGACAGGCTGATGAACATGTCCGAGAAGTTCACCCCGCCGAGGATGAGGCCGATGATCGGGTTGATAAGATCGCCGACCAGCGACGAGACGATGGCGGTGAAGGCGGCGCCGATGATGATGCCGACCGCGAGGTCCATCACGTTGCCTTTGGAAATGAAGTCCTTGAACTCTTTCAACATTACACTTTCCCTGCGTTTGTTGGCCGGATGGCGCTTGGTTTCGGGCTGCCCGGAGGCAAGCGCCGCGCAGGATGCCCGGAATTATTTCGAATTTCACGGGGAAAATTGATCCATGTTCGTGCAGAGTTCGCAATTGCGGCTTTTTTGCGCGGCCCGTTTAGCGGACTGCGGTCAGTTCGGCACCCTGCAGCGTGCAGTCGCGGATCACGTCGTCGCCGCAGGTTCGGGGTTTGAGGTCGCGGGTCAGGCAGAGGCGCACCTCCTGGATCAGGCCGCTTTTGCAGGTGATGGTGATCTGGTTGGGGGCAAGCCGGGGATTGCTTTCCAGAAAGGCATCCTCGATCACCCCGGCGTCGATTTTCAGGTCATGCGAGATGCGGGCAAAGACCGGGGGGATGGTCAGCGCCGCATGGGCGCGGCGCAGGGTGGCAAAGTAATCGGCAGCGGCCAGGCCCGAGCAGCGGCCATGTTTTTTCCATTCGTAAAACGCAAGGCCCGCGCCGCCCATGATGTCGGCCATGGCGGCGGTCTGGGCGCGGGTCGGGTCGGGTTCGGTGGTGCGGCAGTCGGCGGGGTAGCCGGTTTCATATTGCGGCCACAGCCCGTGAACGGTGAAGGTATGGCCGCGCCCGGCGTCGCATTGCGGGTCGTCGCGGGCGTCGCCGGTCAGGGTGCACCAGGCCGAGGACCAGCTGAGCGAGAGAAGGTAGTAGTCGAATTCGCCAGCCCTATCGGTTTGGGCGCGGGCGGGCAGGGCGGTGAGGGCCAGCAAAAAGAGCAGGGTTGCCAGGCGCATTTTCACTTTCCTCTGACACAAAATCGCATTATAGACGCGCAACTTCCCCTAAAACGAAACTACCGCGACCAGGGTCGCAACCGTTTTCCCGGCACGAGACAGATTTGTAAAGGAGTGATCAAGGTGACAAAGCCGCTGATGTCCAAGGCTACCGCCGTTTGGCTGGTGGACAACACCACGCTGACTTTCCGCCAGGTCGCGGATTTCTGCGGGATGCATGAGTTGGAAGTCCAGGGGATTGCCGATGGCGATGTGGCGACCGGGGTCAAGGGCTTTGATCCGGTCAGCAACAACCAGCTGGACCAGATCGAGATCGACAAGGGCCAGGCGGACCCGCTGTACCGGCTGAAGCTGAAGTTTATCCAGTCTGCCGTGGGCGAGGAAAAGCGGCGTGGGCCGCGGTATACCCCGCTGTCCAAGCGGCAGGACCGTCCGGCGGCCATCCTGTGGCTGGTCAAGTTCCACCCGGAACTGAGCGATGGCGCCGTGGGCAAGCTGGTCGGCACGACCAAGCCGACGATCCAGTCGATTCGCGAGCGGAGCCACTGGAACATCGGCCATATCACGCCGATCGACCCGGTGGCGCTGGGGCTGTGCAAGCAGTCCGAGCTGGACACCGCGGTGCAGGCGGCGGCGCGCAAGAAGGCGTCCGAGGGCACCGTGATGTCGGATGACGAGCGGCGCAAGCTGGTCAGCACCGAGCAGTCGCTGGGCATGGCGGCCGAGCCGAAGATGCCGTCGGGGTTGGAGGCCTTCACCCGCGATGCCCGCGAAGAGCGTGCGCGCGAGAACAGGCCGGCCGACTTCTCGGATGCGGAAAGCTTCTTTAACCTGCCGAACCCGGAAGATGACGACGAGGAAGACGACGACGCCTGAGCCTGCGGGTTTGTCATAAAGGCCGCGCAGTTGGCGCGTTGACCGGCCTGGCCGAACGTGATTCCCTTGGGGGTCACGGGCGGAGGGGTGGATGGTCACGATTTATGAAGCGGTGGATGCGCCCAGCAGCGCGGCGACGCCTTACCTTATGGGGGCGGGGGACGCCTTTTTCGGCACCCTGCCGCAGAATGGCAGCGACTGGGTCGCGGTGACGCTGGTTGCGGGGCGCAGTTATTCCTTTGGGGCGGTGGGGATGGGGGTCACGGACCCCTATTTGAAGCTGTATGCGCCGGGCGGTGCGGTTCTGGCGCTGGATGACGATGGCGGTCCGGGGGGTTCGGCGCGGATCAGTTACACCGCGACGGTCAGCGGCTTGGTCTATCTGGAGGCGCGGGCGTTGGCGGGGGACGGCGGTTACGGGCTGGTCGTGACCGAGGGCAGCCGGCCGAGTTATGGGGCCGAGATGGTGGCGGCGCTGCTGGGGCGTGAGGGTGACAGTTGGGGCAGCGGGGTGACGCTGACCTGGGGCGTGCGCACCGGAGGGCCTGCCTGGGACGCGACGGGCAAGGCGGCGCCCTTTGTCAGCCTGACCGCGCCGCAGGTTGTGGCGCTGCGCGGGGCGCTGGCCCATTATGCCGAGGTGGCGGGGATCACGTTCAGCGAGGTTTCGGCGGGCACGCCGGCGACCGTCATGGTGGGCGGCTATACCAGTGCGACCGACAACGCCGGGGCCTATGCCTATGGGCCGGGCACGCAGGCCGCACCCGACAAGGCGGGGGATGTCTGGATCAATGCGCGATGGGCCAGTGGCACGGCGCTGACGACGGGCACTTATGACGCCTTTGTGCTGCTGCACGAATTGGGCCATGCGCTGGGGTTGGAGCATCCGGGCGATTATGACGCGGTGCCGGGGGTGACGTTCACCTATGCCGGGGCGGCGCAATATCAGCAGGACAGCCGGCAGTATACGGTGATGAGCTATTTCCCCGCGACGGCGACCGAGGCGGGTGCGCCGGGGACCTATCCTGACACCTTGATGTTGCACGACATTCTGGCGGTTCAGCGGATTTATGGCGTCAACACCGCCACGCGGGCCGGGGATGACATTTACGGCTTTGGCGGGACGCTGGGCGGGGCCTATGACTTTGCGGTCAACCGCGACCCGCTGCTGTGCATCTGGGATGGCGGGGGGCGGGACAGGCTGGACCTGTCGGGCTTTGCCGGGCGGCAGCGGGTGGACCTGAGTGCAGGGGCGTTCAGCGATGTGGGCGGGTTCCGGGGCAATCTGTCGATTGCGCTGGGGGTGGTGATCGAGGATGCGGTGGGCGGGCGCGGGGCGGACCGGATTTTGGGCAATGCGGCGGACAACCGGTTGCGCGGGGCTGCGGGGGCCGATCATGTTGCGGGCGGGGCGGGCAATGACCTGTTGACCGGCAACGCGGGGGCGGACAGGTTCATCTTTGGCGCGGGCGACGGGCGTGACAGGATCACCGATTTCACGCCGGGCCAGGACCGGCTGCTGCTGTCGGACGACCTGTGGGGCGGCGGCGCGATGACGGCGGGCGCGGTGCTGGATGAATGTGCCAGCCTGCGGCGCGGCGGGGTGGTGCTGGATTTCGGGGCGGATGAGATTGCATTGGCGGGGGTGACGCAGATTGCGGGGCTGGAGGACAGTCTGCTGATTTTTTAAAGGACGGATTGACCGAAAACCCGCGCCCTGCAACACATTGGGAATTGGGTTCTGGGGGTGTATTGGATGGCATTGATTTTTGAGACGGCGGATGCGGCGCAGGACAGCACGACCCTGTATCAGATGGCGGCGGGGGACCAGTTTTACGGCAACCTGCGGACCGATGCGGTTGACTGGATCAAGGTCGATCTGGTGGCGGGGCAGACCTATAACTTCATGGCGGTCGGGTTGGGGGTGCTGGGGGCGGGCGTGCGGGATTCAGATATCATCCTGTGGGCTGCCGATGGCACCGAGGTGGCCCGTGATGAAAATGGCGGGCCGGGTTTGGCGGCATCGCTGACCTTTACCGCCGTGACAAGCGGCAGTTATTTTTTGGATGTCTATTCCTATGACTCGGGTCCGGGCGCGCGCTATGCCCTGTCGATGACCAACGGGGCGCTGCCAAGTCTGGGCACCGACATGGCGGCGGCGGTTTTGTATGGGTCGGACCTGTCCTGGGCGGCGGCCCCTGCGACGGCGGTGAACGTGACCTGGGCGGTGCGGGCCAGCGGGACGACCTATGACGGCCTGCCGCTGGAGGTGTTGAGCGGGGTGCAGGTCGCGGCGATGACCAAGGCCCTGGCCCATTTTGCCGAAGTGGCCAATATCAGCTTTAGCCAAGTGGCACCGGGCGGCACAAGCAACAATGCGACCATTCTGGTCGGCGGCTATCGCAGCGAGACGGATGGCGCGTCCGCCTATGCCGATTTTCCGGGATCGACGGATGCGGCGGCGACGGCGGGCGATGTGTGGATCAACAACACCTGGGCACCGCCCACGATGCCCGTGGGCAGTCTGGATTACATGATCTTTCTGCATGAGTTGGGCCATGCGGTGGGTCTGAATCATCCGGGGGATTACAATGGCGCGGGTTTTACCTATGCCGACAACGCACAATTCGTGCAGGACAGCCACCAGTATACCGTGATGAGTTATTGGAGTGGCACGGAAACCGGGGCGGGCAGTCTGGCGTTCGAGCCGGGCACGTTGATGATGTTCGACATCCATGCGTTGCAGCTTTTGTATGGGGTGAACAAGACGACGCGGGCGGGCAATGACGTGTATGGGTTCAACAGCAGCTTGGGCGGGGCCTATGACTTTGCCACCTATGCCACGCCGATGATCTGCATCTGGGATGGGGCGGGGTGGGATACGCTGGATTTGTCGGGCTATGGCCAGGCGCAGCGGATTGACCTGAACGATGGCATGTTTTCGGATGTGGGCGGGTTCGTGGGCAATCTGTCGATTGCGCTGAATGCCCGGATCGAAAGCGCGGTCGGCGGATCGGGGCGCGACACGATTCTGGGCAACGAGTTCAACAACAACCTGCGGGGCGGCAACGGGGGGGATTCCTTGTCGGGCGGGCAGGGGGATGACGTGCTGACCGGGGGCTCTGGCTGGGATCAGCTGACCGGGGGGCTGGGCAGCGACCGCTTTGTGATGCGCGACAACTTTGGCCGCGACAGGATTCTGGGGTTTGAGGTCGGGGTGGACAAGCTGGTGCTGGACCATCTGCTGTGGGACGGGGTGTTGACGGCGACCGAGGTCGTGGCCGACTTTGGGTCGGTCATCGGCGGATCGACGGTGCTGGATTTTGGCAGCGGCGGGATGGTGACGCTGGTCAACCGGCTGGTGCTGGCCGAGTTGGAGGCGGCGATCCTGATCCTTTAGGGCGGAATTCCTTCAATCTGAGTCAGATTGAAGGAAATCCAAGACAGGCAAGCCTTTGACAGGCTTTAGACGCCGCGGCGGGCCCGAAGGGCGGTGCCGATGGTGCCGTCATCGAGGTAATCGAGTTCGCCGCCGATGGGCACGCCCTGGGCCAGCGAGGTGATCTTGACGGCGGTCGGGCCAAGGGCGTCGGCGATGTAATGGGCGGTGGTCTGGCCATCGACGGTAGCGTTGAGGGCGAGGATCACCTCGGTGATGTGTTCGGTGCGGATGCGGTCGGCGAGGGCGGGGATGCGGAGTTCGTCGGGGCCTATGCCATCCAGCGCCGAGAGAGTGCCGCCAAGGATGTGGTAGCGGCCCTTGAAGGCGCGGCTGCGTTCCAGCGCCCAGAGGTCGGCGACATCTTCGACGACGCAAATCTCGCCCGTCGCACGGGCCTCGTCGGCGCAGATGGCGCACAGGTCGGCCGTGCCGATGTTGCCGCAAAGGCGGCAGTCGCGGGCGGACAGGGCGACGGTGGCGAGGGCCTGGGCCAGGGGGGCCATCAGCGCCTCGCGCTTTTTCAGCATGGCCAGCACGGCGCGGCGGGCCGAGCGGGGGCCAAGGCCGGGCAGGCGGGCCATCAGGTCGATCAGGGTTTCGATGTCGCGCGGGGTTTGGGTCAAGCCTGAGGTCCCGTCAGATCGGCAGCTTGAAATCGGCGGGCAGGCCGAGGTCCTGGTAGAGTTTGGCCATTTCCTGCTGGCCACGGGCGACCGCCTTGGCCTGAACATCGCGGATGGCGGCGATGATCAGGTCTTCGACGACCTCTTTTTCCGACGCGATCAGGATGGAGGGGTCGATGTCCAGCCCCGTCACCTCGCCCTTGGCGGTGGCGCGGGCTTTGACCAGACCGCCGCCCGCCTCGCCCATCACGACGATGGTGGCAAGCTGCGATTGCAGGTCGGCCATCTTGCCTTGCACCTCTTGGGCTGCTTTCATCATCTTGGCCATGTCGCCAAGTCCGGTCAAACCTTTGAGCATGTCTTATCCTTTAGCTGTCTTCGAAGGGGTCCCACTCGTCCTCGACCTCGGGCAGGGCCGAGGCGGCGGCGGCGGCTTGGAGGGTTTCGGGGTCGCGGATTTCGGCGATGCGGGCGCCGGGGAAGGCGAGGAGGACGGCCTGCACGAGGGGGTTTTGCAGGGCCTCGGCCTCGGCGTCGGATTTGTCCTGGTCGCGCAGTTCGGCGATGGTGAGGGCCCCGCCGGTGGAGACGACCGAGACGGCCCAGCGGGCGCCGGTCCAGGTTTGCAGGCGCTGGCCGAGGCGGGAGGCGAAGTCGGGGGCGGCGGAGGGGGAGGGTTCAAACTCGATCCGGCCGGGGGAATAGCGGGCAAGGCGGAGGGAGGTTTCGACCTCGGTCAGCAGTTTGATGTCGCGGCGTTCGCGGATGAGGGCGACGACCTGTTCGAAGGTGGTGAACTGGGGAGCCTCGGCCAGGGCGGTGGCCTGGCCGCTGGACATGGTGGGGCCCAAGGCTGGCGCGCGCATCATGGGGGCGTGGGTGGTCTGCGTGGGCGCACCGCCCGCAGGCGCGCCGCCGGTGGGTTGGGGCTGAGATTGCAGGCGGCGGAGCAGGGTTTCGGGGTCGGGTAGGTCGGCGACATGGGTCAGGCGGATGACGGCCATTTCGGCGGCCATCATGGCGTTGGGGGCCAGCGGCACCTCCTCGAGCGCCTTGAGCAGCATCTGCCACATGCGCGACAGCACGCGCATCGGCAGGCGGGTGGCCATGTCGAGGCC
>CAMBWO010000025.1 GCA_945871285.1 Pseudorhodobacter antarcticus
TGCGGGGTGTCAGCTTGCGAACTGTTCCTCGCGGTCGACCAGTTCGGGATCTTCACCTTCACCAGCCTTCGGACGGCTCAGGAAGTCGACCTTTTCCGCGATGATCTCGCAGCCATAGCGGTCGATACCGGCGGCATCGGTCCACTTGGTGTAGTGGATGCGGCCGTGTACCATCACCTTCATGCCCTTTTCGCAGTTGTCGGCGACCGTCTTGCCGAGACCGTTGAAGCAGGTGATGCGGTGCCATTCGGTGTCCATCACGCGGTAGCCGTTCTCATCGCGCTGGACCCGACCTTCGGACAGGCGCGGGCGCGAGGTGGCAAGGGTGAAGTTGGTGATCTTGGTCCCGCCTTGCGTGGTGCGGACTTCTGGGGACTGACCGATGTTGCCGGCGAGGATGACGATGTTCTGCATGTGAAGCTCCTGTATCTGGCTGAAGGGACCATCCCTTCGACAAGACCCGAATGAAGCCTGTCGGCTGAGGCTTGCACGGTGGCCCTTGAGCCACCGGAAACCTCCGAAGGGTCGGGGTGGTGCGGGCAGGGAGCGGTACGCGACCAACACGGCCCGGCCCTGAGCGGGGTTGCGAGCCAGAGGCCGAACAGGCTTAGGGGATTGTCAGTCGAAGGGGAGGTGCCTGAGTCGGGATCACGGGAAGCGGCAGGGCAGAACCGCTCAAACGATTGACCGGCAATGTCAGGCCCAGGGGGACAGAACCCGGAAAGAGAGAAACCAGATCAACACCGACCAAGCCGAGTGCGCCGCCAGTCCGATGGGTAGAGGTGGGTCCTGCGCGACAGGCAGGCCGCCAGGATGGGCAGACCAAAGCACCGGCCCGCGAAACCGGTGAGGCCGTGTCGCTTGCTGCGATCTGGAGGGCATATTGGTGATGGTGGTTCCGGTTCGCCCTGACGCCATGTGCCGATGTCCCGACTGTGACCGTAGGGTTGCAAAGAGTGTAGGGGATGGTCGATGCCCCTGCCCGGCTGGAAAGAAGGTGATGCGAGTTCATCAGGACATCGAACCACAGGAGCAGATCGATGGGCCTAGCGACAACATGAATGGCCGACTGCCGGCGCGAGATGACGGGTCGCGGCACGTTGATTTGCACGGCGTGGCTATTGGTCAAATCAAGGACGATGATATCTATCGCTCATGCTAGGGCCATGCAGTGAGTTATAGAAACCAGTTCTATTGCTCATTGCCCTGACCTTCAGACAAATCGACCAAGCGCGGCCTGCTACCGCTGATAGCCCCGCCGCTGCTTATGAGCGGCAAGCCGCATCAGCGAAGTGATCGCCCTGCCCTCGTCCTCATGGCTCTCAATCAGGGATTGGCCACGTGCGCCAATTCTTCCCCATTCACGAATGAGACAGGCACGACCGAAGAAGTCGCGCTGAACGCTCAATCGGTAGTAACGCCGCATGTTAAGGGCCAAGTCGATACGACGCAGATCCAGC
Organism: Pseudorhodobacter antarcticus; assembly: GCA_945871285.1. GTDB lineage: Bacteria > Pseudomonadota > Alphaproteobacteria > Rhodobacterales > Rhodobacteraceae > Stagnihabitans. The sequence continues at coordinate 1,461 of CAMBWO010000025.1, forward strand.
GTCGTCGGGAAGATTTCGAGCTGGACACCTGAATCGAGCATGTAGTGATCATACCGACCATCACCACCATATCAAGTGCAGAACGCGCGCCCACACGGTGTTCCAAGGCAAACCTCAAGGGTGTCATCCCCTCGAGGGAAACGTCACCACATTCGTAGCTATCGTCCGATGTTGAAAATCCAGCCCTGCAGCCCAAAGCGGTGACCTGCGCCAGAGCATTTCCTCGATGCCGCCACCACCCGTCCGGATTAGCAGCCCCACCCATTCAAGTGGCATCGCGACTGCGCTGAACAACCCGCCCGCCGGACCACGCCATCCACCGTCTGCACTGGGGCCATAGAGGAAGTTCGCCAGTTCAGGCAGCGTAAAGCCATCCTGCGGCATCCGGTTGATTGCTTGCAACCACAATTCCCAGTCTCCGCCGGGCGCCTCACCCGTGCGCATGCCTTCGGAATGGTCAAACCGAAACAAAAACGCTGGCGCGATGGTGGCAAAGGCCGCCTCTGGGTCTGCCACAAGTGTCATGCCCGGCTTTGTTAGCCGCCAGCCACCACCCATTTTGCGCCCAAGGCGCAAGGATGTGAGGAGGACGCGCAAATACTCCAAAGGCGGGACATCGTATTCATCAAGCACCTTGTTGACAGAATACAGCTTTTCGGCAGTCCAGTTCGGGAAATTCATACGCCGCACGACCCAATCAATGCAGTGCCGGTTCCACGCACCTGATTTGGTCAGTCTGATTTCGCTATGCTCAACCTGATACGCCGCGATGGTCTGAAACGCGCGCAGCATCGGCGCACTTGTTTGCACCAAGTCGACTCCGGGATGCGGTCGAAAATTGATAGAGTTGGTCATGGTGCAGCCATTGAAGTGGACGACAAGGGAAGCGACATCTTCGGCAGTTTGCGAATTGCTGGACCGTTGCGGCGGCAAGCCATTAAAGGCCAGCTCAAATCAGGTTTTCATACTCGCGCAGAAAGTCGGCTGTTTGCAACATTCCCTGCCCTTCGAGTTTCAGGACCAGTGCGGAAACCGTATACTTCGGATCTTTCAACCGTGCGCGCATGTCGCGCAGCGCGCCAATTGCAACGGCGTGATCCAAATCCATTGCGTTGGTAATGAAGTCGTCGGGCGACATGACTTCGATGCCCCAACGATCAAGTACGTCCTGCGGGAAATCTTTGAGGTTGTCGGTTACTAGAGTATCGCAGCGAGCAGCTATGGCAGCAGCCAGTACATGTTCATCATCGGGATCGGGCAGCGAACCAAACAGGTTCGCACTTTCGCTCGGTGAAACGATCGCTTCTGGAAATGCCCTTTCGATGGCGCGGCGCTGACGCCCAGGATCAGCCGTGCCTTTTGAAATCGCCAAGATCGCCTTCTCGGTCTCGTCCAGAATGCGCGCGGACCAGTAGGGTCGAAACAAGCCAGCCTCGGCCAAACTCAAAATAATGTTCCGCTTGAGGGCACCCCCAAGGACGCAAGCATCGATGATAGCCGCGTATCGGTTCATTGGGCCGCTCAAATCAGGTCGCCCTCCGCGTCCAGCCCCGCAAGTTCGGACAGGGCATTGGATCGGGCCTGGTCGCGTTCGGCCATGTAGGCGAAAAGATCCTCTGCCCGCACACGGCGATGGCGGCCAACCGTTGTGAACGGAATGTCGCCCTTTTCGAGCAACTTGATCAGGAAGGGCCGGGAGACATTCAGCATATCTGCCGCTTCTTGCGTCGTGAGCTCAGCTTCGACCGGGATCATTCGAAACCCGCGGCCAGTTGAAATCAGGCGCAGAATATCGAGCAAGGTATCGGTGAGCGCCGGCATAAGCGTGATGTTGCGCGTCTCGCCGCCGTCGACGGCGAGCGAGAGGTCGACCGGCTGGCCTTCTGTCACCTGCGACGCGATGATGTGACGAAGTTGATCTGCGTTGTTGATCTCAACCTTGGTAGGAAGACGGTTCGAGAACCGCTCCTTGTGCAATGCTGCCATTTTACCCTCCTGCGTCGCCGTTCGGCGTCCATCTAGAGATGGGTGTGACATGCAATCGAAGCAAGCGCAACATTCGAATTATTCGAAACAGCCAGCGTCCAGCACTCTATTTTGCTCGGGCACTCCCAACCCGGCCGAGATCACAGGGCAAAATCATTCCTGATCAGAGCTCTAACTTCGGGCCAACCACTCTGATTGGCAAAGTCTTGTCCGCAACAATGCCCCGCTTGTGTCCACGAACTCGGACGACCTTACCACTGGAGTAGCGCCGCTCATGCTCGCTCACCCAGTGTTCGGTCGGTGTCGCGCGGCCGGAAGCCCGGGCAGCTTCGAATTGACGCCGTGCCTCGCGCTCAACGAGGTGCCGTTCGCCGGATGGTCCGATGCGGATGGTAACATGGGACCGGAGCGTCTCCGTCATCCAAGTCTTGCCGAACTTTCGGGCAGTCTTCGTCTGCTCCGGCGAAAGACTTGGTGTTTCTTCGGACAGAAGATCATCCTCGCGCGCGGCTATGGCAGCGAACATCATGAAGCCGATCACCAACTCATAGCTGACGTGCCCTTTGTGTTCTTCGAGCAAAGCTTGCACGTCCTTGACATGCTCATCCGTGTCGCCTCGAGCATGCGCCATCAAGACGTTCATCTGGGGTTGCCAAACTGCGTCGGTGAACTCCGGGCGATCACCCGACTTTCTGAGAACAAGAGTTGCCAGCGGCTCTATGAAACTGCGGTCCATCATACCGTTAAAGAGCCGCACGGTCATTGCGTCGTCCGACCGGTTGTCGAACAAGAAGCCTCGTTGGGAGAAGTGCCGCAGGTCAAGACGCGCCATGGTGGTCAGACCCCTGGCAACGCGGTCCACCCAGAGTTGTCGGGCGTCATATTCAACCCAGACAAGTTCGCGCGGGAAATCTACCTCGCGGACATAGGCTTCGATCTCTGACTCTTGTCGAGTCTCCCACGGCATGCCCTGAACATCCATACGCAAGCTGTCGAGATAGTTTGCGGCGCGGTGGTCGAGCAGGTAAATGCGTGCCCCGCCGAGCTCGGTAAGGATTGCCCGCCGATTAACCCGGGTTTCTTCGGTAGGAACGTTGCGACCAACGAGATCGAACTCATTGCCTGGCCGCCCTGTTTCGAGGAAGCGCCCAAACTGTAAAGCAATCGTTTTATAGAGGATCATGTATGGTCCTAAAGCAGGTACGGTTAGGCGGGCGTATTTTTTTCAGGCCCTACTTGCCGCCGCGAATTGTTCCATCGCCGCCTCAAGATTTTCCATGATTTCAGACATCAGAACATCGGGTTCCGGCAGATTGTCGAGGTCGGTCATCGTCGCGTCCTTGAGCCAGAAGAGATCAAGGCTAGCCTTGTCGCGCTGTAGCAGTTCGTCCCGCGAAAAGGCGCGCCAGCGGCCATAGGGCGTCTCTTCCGACCATGTCGCCTTGCGATCATGTCTGGCAGCAGGATTGTAGCAGGCTACGAAATCTTCCAGATGCGACTCGGATAGTGGCTTTTGTTTCAGGGTGTGATGAACGTTCGTGCGGTAATCGTAGAACCAGACTTGCCCGGTCTGCGGGTCGGGGCTAGCGGGCCGGTTATCGAAGAAGATCACATTGGCCTTCACGCCCTGAGCATAAAAGATGCCCGTTGGCAGTCGAAGGATCGTATGCAGGTCGGTGTTCTGCAAAAGTTTGCGCCGGATCACTTCGCCGGCGCCGCCCTCGAACAATACGTTGTCGGGCACAACAACGGCCGCCCGTCCAGTGGTTTTCAGCATGGCCCGGATGTGCTGCACAAAGTTCAGCTGCTTGTTTGATGTCGTCGCCCAAAAATCCTGCCGGTTATAGGTCAGGTCCTCAGTCTCCTGCTCGCCCTCGGCATTGGTGAAACTCATCGAGCTTTTCTTGCCGAACGGCGGGTTTGCCAGCACGATATCGACACCCTTTGAGGGAGCCGAAATCAGTGCGTCTGCGGGGGACACAAGGCTTTCGCCTGTCATCTCGCCGATACCATGCAGGAACATGTTCATCAGGCACAGCCGTCGGGTGCCGGCCACGATTTCGTTCCCGACAAAGGTGTCGTGCTTCAGGAATGTCTTTTGATCCTTGTCGAGGGCGAAATGCGCAGGGTTGGTCAGGTAGTCATGCGCGGCCAGGAAAAAGCCGCCCGTGCCACAGGCTGGATCGGCTATGGTCTGGCCGGGTTCTGGGCGCATGCAGGCAACCATCGCCCGGATCAATGCGCGCGGCGTGAAATACTGCCCCGCGCCAGATTTCGTATCTTCGGCGTTGCGCTCCAGTAGCCCCTCATAAATGTCGCCCTTCACGTCGGCACCCAGCATCACCCATTTCGTGCCGTCCACCATGTCGATCAGGCGAAACAGCTTTGCCGGGTCGGTGATCTTGTTCTGCGACTTGGTGAAAATCTGCCCCAGCATGCCCCGCTGTTCCCCCAGTTTGCGCAGCAGCGCCACATAATGGGCCTCCAGATCTGCGCCGCGCCGGGTGGTCAGGCTGGTCCAGTCGAAACCTGCGGGAATGCCGATGTCACGGTTATAGGGCGGGCGGGCATATTCGTCGGCCATCTTCAGGAAGATCAGATAGGTCAACTGCTCCAGATAGTCGCCATACCCCACGCCATCATCCCGCAGGGTGGTGCAGAAACTCCAGACCTTGGAAACGATGGGGGCTGTGTTCATACTGTCACCTCAGGCCGGATAAGGGTTTCACTGTCGCGGTCCAATTCCCAAAATTCGACATCGTGCGGGATCATGTGATCTTGGGTGCGCCGAAAATAGGTCAACAGGCTTTCTTCATACTTCGGGCGCACGCTGCGTTCGACGAAGAAGATTTTGCGATAGGCGGGCGGGGCCATGTGGAAATAATACATCGCCTCGGCCCAGTTCTTCATTTTGGCACTGGGGATATTCCCGCCGGATGTCCACGTCTGTGACTTGCATTCGACAATCACGCGCGGATCGTCTGATCCAAGGTCGAAGGCATGGCTTTTTTGCGGGCGTCCGGGCAGGCCACACAGAACCTTATGGTTCAAATTCAGAACGATCCCCTGTGCCGCCAAAACGCGTTGCGCGCGCAGTTCGAAATCCCGCCCGACCTGCGTGTTGCTGATCGAGCCGTCGCGTTGAAAGTTGCTCATGCGCTGACCTTTCGGGCGGGTTTCGCGCGGCCCGCTTTTGCCCGTTCGGCCTTGATGCGGGCCAGGAGGGTGGGGGCGGGTTCGTCGGTGGGGTCTTGGTGGACGAGGTTGCCTGCGAAGGCGCGTTTCAGGATGGATTGGCGCAGGGCGCCCGCGCGGGACAGGGCGGCGTCGATCTCGGCCTCCATCCTGTCGGCGGCGGTCAGGCGGGTGTCGAGGATGCGGGTGATTTCGGCTTGTTCGGCGGGGGAGCAGATGGGGACTGGGAGGTTTGCGATCTTCGAAATACTCAAGGTATGCAAACCGGACGTTGAACTTGCTTGCGCCTTGATCAAGTCGCGGCCAACCGGCGAGATCATAAACAACATCGCAAACTGTGAATCTAACAGCCCATCTGGCGAAAAGCGGATTAAATGGTTCTGGTGGGTGATGTCCGGGATACTTCCGTCCCAAACCGCCACCCGTCCGATCTGATCAAGTGAGCCATTTCCTTCGACGAAAAGCAGGTCACCTTTTTCAAGGCGGGATTTGCTGAACTCTTCATCGGTCACGCCAATTTCCGAGATGTGGTCAAGCCTCAGCTCGTTGGAATAGATGTTTGCAACCCGCAAATATTTAGCTTTTCGCGCCAAAGATTCACGCTTTTGATTTTTCGTCAGGCCTCCACTTGTGCGACCGACGTCTGACATGGGTGACCAGCGCCATGATGTTGGAACCTGCGCAACCTTACCAGAAGGGAAAACGGCTTCCCCAATGATCTCCGGCGACCGCCCCGGCTTGCCCGGTTTCCGTCCCACTTCACCGCCTGCGCGCCATTCGGCGAGGGCGGTTTGCCAGTCGTCGAGGGCGGATTTGTAGCGGGTTTCGCGTTCTTTTTGGATGCGGGCCAGCAGGGTTTTCGGGGTTTCCAACTTATCCGCGTTCTGCGCCCGCCAGTCGGCGGTCAGTTTGCCCTCAAACGCAGATTTGAGCAGGGATTGGCGGTAGAGCGCCAGCGTGGCCTTGGCCCCGCGCAGATTTTCGACCCCTTTGTCGATCCTCTCAATCATCGCCTCGATCTTCTCAACGATCCGGCGTTGTTCGTTGGTGGGGGGGATGGGAAGCTCGAAAGCAACAAGGCTTGGCATCTCGATACTGTGAACTGTCGTTCCGCCTTTGCGACATTTATTCAGTATTGCTTGTTCGAAAGCACGAAGACCCCAAGCAATGAAGTCTGAACTTATCCCACCTGAAAGCGTCAAAGCCTTCATGTCTTGATTTAACGTGGTCTCAACGGCAGTCACCGCTATCGGCAACGTGTGTGCGAGAATACCTGAACGTGCGACAATCAGGACTGAACCAGCGGGGACACGCTTGGCAGCGGAGTTTTCAACTGCCGCTTCAGTTATTCCGTCAATGGCTGAACGGATAACCTTGGTTTTCATATCTTTTGGTGAAACCCAAGGGATCGGCCCGTTCCAATATGATGGGACCGCCTTGGATGGTGTCCCGCCGCCCATCCACTCGCCAAAATCTGAAAACTTTGCGGTTGCCCAACCCTTCGGCAATTCCGTCATGCCGAGAGCGCCTCATTCATCTCGGTCATCACGGCCTCCATGCCTTCGCCAAACAGCGCATACATCTGCCCCATTCCGCCCTTGCCGTCAAAGGGGGCCATGTCCAGATCGTCGCGCTCGATGATGAAAGACGTGGCAAGGTGGTCGCGGATCATGTGCAGCCAGTCCATCTGATCCTTGGTGAATTTTTCGCCCGCGCCCGAATGGCGTTTCAGGATCCAGTTCTGGAAGTTGCGGCGCACGCGGTCGGAATGGCGGGTCAGCGTGGGATCAAGGCCGGTGACGCGGCGGATCAGCGCGACGAGTGCGGTCAGATCGCCTGCGGGCGTGTCGCCCTTATACCCGTCGAGATGCGCATAGGCGCGCCAGACGGTCAGGGGGGCAAGGCGGGGCTGGTCGGTGGTCAGCCGGTGCAGCACGTCCTTGACCATGGCAAATGTCACCTGCGACCGCCGTGCAGGGGTGTTGAAATAGATGGTCAGGGCGGCGACCTTATCGCGGTTGTCATGCAGGTAAGCCGCGAAATCGCTGGTGATCTGCTTGGCGTTTTCGGTGACATCGCCCGCCCATTCGGCGCGCAGCAGTTTATCCTTGCTGTCATGGTCGATGGTCTGTTCGTGATCGCGGCGGATGGTGTCGATCAGGTTGATCAAGGGGCCGGTGAACAGGTTGGCGGCGTGTTTGATCCGCGCCTCGCGTGCCGTGTTCATGGCGGAGTCGTCGGGTTCGGGGTGGCCTGCGGCCTTGGCGTCCGCCTCGACCTTATCGGCGTCAATCGCGTCGAACAGATCGCGGATGATGCCCGCAAGGGGGCGGCCCGCCATTTCAGTGATTTGGGCCTGATCGGCGGCGTCCAGTTTGGTATCCAGCCGCGACAGACGCGAGGCAAGGGAGCTGACGGTTTCTTCAGACCGGTCGCCCATCATCAGCCCGTAGGCAAGGTCTTTGAAGGGGATCGAGGGTTTGCTGTCCAAAGGCTGGCTGGCGGTTTTCAGCGATCTGGTGACGCCCACGGCATCAATGATGACATAATGGGTCTTCGCCTGCGCCGATGGGCTGACCTTTTTCAACGCATCGGCGTCGACTACGCGGGTGCCACGGCCCTTCATCTGTTCGAAATAGTTCTTCGACTTCACATCGCGCATGAAGATCAGGCATTCCAACGGCTTAACGTCGGTTCCGGTGGCAATCATGTCGACCGTGACGGCGATGCGCGGGTAAAATTCGTTGCGAAAGGCCGAGAGGGTGGATTTCGGGTTCTTGGCCCCATTGGTGATCTTGCGGCAGAAATCGTTGCTTTCGCCAAATTCGGTGCGGACCATCTGGATGATGTCATCGGCATGGCTGTCGGTTTTGGCAAAGATCAGGGTTTTCGGCAGTTCCTTGCGGCCGGGGAAAATGGTTGGCCATTGGTCGCGGAACGTCTGGATCACGGTACGGATCTGGTCGGGGGCCACGATGGAACGGTCAAGCTGGGTGGCGGCATAGGCGGCCTCGTCTTCCTGCGTTTCCCAACGGCGCGCGCGGGTCTGGCGTTCGCGTTTCTCAACCAGCTGCTGGGCTTGCAGTTTGCCGCCCGCCTGACTGATTTCGGTTTCGATCAGGAAGACCTCATTGCCGACGTTGACCTTGTCGGCGATGGCGTTTTCGTGGGTGTATTCGCTGACCACGTTCTGTTGAAAAAACCCGTAGGTGCGGGCGTCAGGCGTGGCGGTCAGGCCGATCAGAAAGGCGTCAAAATATTCGATCACCTGACGCCAGAGGTTGTAGATAGAGCGGTGGCATTCATCGATGACGACGACATCAAAGGTCTCGGGCGGCAGTTTCGGGTTATAGACCACCGGAAGGGGTTCACGGCGGCGCCATTGCTGATCTTCGGGGTGCTGATCTTCGGCAGCGTCATCCAGCGGCTCGCCTTTCAGGGTGGCATACATGCGCTGGATGGTGGAAATCACGACCTGGGTGTCGCCCGCCATGGAAGGGGAGGTGAGGCGCTGGACGTTGTAAAGTTCGGTGAATTTGCGGTTATCGTCGTTCGGCAGGTAGGCCATGAACTCTCCCTCGGCCTGTTCGCCAAGGTTCTTGGTATCGACCAGAAACAGGATGCGCCGCGCGCCAGCGTGTTTCAGGAGACGGTATATCTGGGTGATGGCCGTGAACGTCTTGCCCGACCCGGTGGCCATCTGGACCAAGGCGCGGGGTTTGCCAAGTTGGAGCGAGGCCTCCAGCTTGGTGATCGCCTTGATTTGGCAGTCGCGAAGGCCCTCAGTGTTCAGGTCCGGCAGCTGCTGCAACCCCGCGCGCAAAGACAACGGATCGTTGCGCCAGTTCTTCAGGGTTTCGGGGCGGTGAAAGGTGAACACCTCGCGCGAGCGGGGGCTGGGATCGCGGCCATCGGTGAAGCGGGTTACGACGGCGGTGCTTTCGTAAAGGAACGGCAACGGCTCGGCGTTTGAAACCCATTTGAGCTTGGCGCTGGCATAGCCTGATGATTGTTCTTCAACCGTGGTTAGGCGTTCGCCCCAACTGTCCGGCTTTGCCTCAACCACGCCGACGGCACGGCCATCGACGAAAAGCACATAGTCGGCAGGCCCGGTATCAGTTGGATACTCCCGAACAGCGACACCAAGAGCCGCATTCGGGTTCAGCGATGCCTTGTCCTGCACCAGCCAACCCGCAGCCAACAGCCGCTTGTCAATCTGATCGCGGGCGATCTGTTCGGGGTTCTGGTTGACGGGTTCTGACACTGGCATACAAATCTGTTTATTTTCACGATCATGATGGTGTGAGGCCTGTTTTTCAATCCCTTAAGCCTGACGTGTTGAATTCGGAGACTGGAAACGTGTCGCCTTTTGGGGATGGCGACATGGCGCACAACAATTTTCAAGCGTTAGTGTTCTCCATCTAATGAAAGGGCCCCATACACCAAAGCTGGGTCTGGTCGTGACAAGCAGCTACATGGGTTTTCAGCCGCGATCAGCTGTAAGGCAGAAGCCGTTCGCGGTTGCGGCATCACTGAGGTGGATGGGGGGACACCAGTCATTCGCCGCGCCATGCGCAAAAGCTAGGTTTGGACCCAATGCGAAGTTTGAAGGGGGCTCACGCCCCCTTCTCGAACTTCAGGACCGGGATGCCGAGCTTTTTGGCCTTGTCGGCGAGGTTTTCCTGGATGCCATTGCCTGGGAAGACGAGAACGCCCACGGGCAGCACGTCCAGCATGGCGTCGTTGCGCTTGAAGGGTGCAGCCTTGGCATGTTTGGTCCAATCGGGCTTGAAGGCTACTTGCGTGACTTTGCGGGCCTCGGCCCATTTGGCGGCGATGAGTTCGGCACCCTTGGGGCTGCCACCGTGGAGAAGGATCATGTCGGGATATTTGGTTTGGACCTGATCCAGCTTGCCCCAGATCAGGCGGTGATCGTTGAAGTCGGTCCCGCCGGTGAGTGCGATCTTGGTGCCTTGGGGCAGCATCACTTCGGTTTCTGAGCGGCGCTTGGCGGCCAGGAAATCGCGGCTGTCGATCAGGGCTGCGGTCAGGTGCTTGTGGTTCACCATCGAGCCAGAGCGTGGCCGCCAGGTTGAGCCGGTGTGCAACTCAAACGCCTCAGCGCTGCGATCGCGGAAGGCTTCCAGACAATGCCGCCGTTCGACAAGGCTGGTACCTTCGGCCGTCAGGCGCTCAAGCTCGGTCGATTTCACCTCAGAGCCGTCCTGTTCGCGCTGCAGGCGGTGTTGCGCCACTTCATTGTCGTCGAGCAAGCGTTCGGTGCGGGCGGCGGCGCGGTGGAAGAGGTTGACCTGGCCCCAGAGCAATTCTTCGAGGTCGGGTTCCATGCGGGTGTCGCCAAGGGTTGCGACAAGGGCATCGAAGATATCGCTGACCGCGTCGATGAGGCGCTCGGGCTCCGGCATCGGGCGCAGATCGACCTCGTCCTGGAAGGCACGGGTGCCGTAGAGCTGAAGCTCCTGAAGCGCCCAGGCGGTCTGGGAAAGGGCGGGGCTGCGGTCGAAGTCCTCGCTCTGGAATTGGGTCGTCATGGTCTTTTGCCTCCGGCTGCTCGGGCCCGCGCGACATCCCGCGCGGCCTTCATGGGCTGCGAAAGCTGTCACTGGGGACGCCCCTTCACCCCGCCTTCGGGGCCGGAACGCATGTGGAGGAGGACGGGGGGCGGCTGATTTGCTTCGCGATGCAAAGGCGGGGCGAGCCCCGCCGGCGGAAATCAGTTGCCCCCCGTCCTTGAAGGGGCGGCCCCTTTGACGGCCGCCTGCCCATCTCTTGAAGGACGTGCGGGTGTCGGGCGGGTTCGACAGCCGAGATGAGGGAATAGACCCGACCCTGTTCCTCAAGCGATGCTTGACCCCTGCCCCGCTTCCAGACTGCCTTGGCGCTTCGAGAGTTCAGATCGTCAGCCGATACTGATCCTTGAGGTCGATCTGCTTTGCCAGACGCTGGCGCAGCGCCTCCGCGCCGTGGGCACGCAAATCATCGTTGAAATCCCCGAGGCGCGGCTCAAGCACCCGTACGGCAATCCCGGCGTCCTTTGCTCTGGCAGTCAACCTTTCCGCCGCACGCTGCCCCGCCGGATCGCGGTCGATGGCGATGTAGAGGCGCTGCAATCCATCCGGCAACAGGACTGCTCCGAGGTGACCCGACGAGAGCGCCGCCCAGACGGGCAAGGAAGGTGCCGCCTCGCGGACGGACAGCATGGTCTCGATGCCTTCCCCCAGCACGAGGGTTTGATCTGCTGGCACGATCCTGACGGCATTGCCGAGGAGGTGACCCATAGCCCGCCGCGGTGTGCCGACAGCCGCCTTGTCCTGTCCGTCAGGCTCAAGCCAAGTGCGATGCACGCCCTGCAAGGCCCCTGCCCCATCGGTGACCGCGGCGATCATCGCTGGTCTGGGGACAGGCTTGGTCTGGCCCCCATCCCGATGCCAGCACTTCGGGTGGAAGCGCAGGGTTGGACTCGGCACCGCTTCGGTGATGCCCCGGGTGCGCAAGTAGACCTCGGCCAAAGAGCCTGCCAAAGGCAGCGAAGCCGCAAACAAGCACGACGCTGCTGCTGGTGTACCCGAGGGGGATTTTCGGCTGCGCGGGGTATTGGCATCCGGAAGAACCAGCTGCGGACGTCCAAGATGCACCCGGGCCTCGGCCAGAAGGTCGGGAAAGCGGGTGATGCCCGTGCGCTCGCGGATAATGTCGAGGAGATCACCGTGTTCACCGGTTGCGCTGTCGGTCTTATGTTGAACTCAACATAAGACCGATCCATCAGAGGGCAGCCATGGTGATCTCCTCGACGTCATCCGCGAAAGCCTTGGGCTCAGCGATTTCGCCGACGTGCTCGAGGAAGCCCGGCGCTTCCTCAGCCTGCCGCAACTGGAACCGATCCCAAACACCCCGACGCCGAAGCTCGCCCCCGCACCCTCTGGATCGTCGGAAGCGGCACGGCGGCTCCTTAGCATGTCCGGCCCGCTCAAAGGTTCGCTGGCAGCAACATATTTGCGGTCCCGTGGCATCACCGATCTCCGCGACACCGGCGCCCTGAAGTTCCACCCGAACTGCTACTATCGGGGGCAGGGCGAGGATCAGACCGAGACCTGGCCCGCGATGATCGCTGCCGTTACCGACCTCGAAGGCAAGGTCACCGGGGTACACCGCACGTGGCTGGCGCGTGATGGCAGCTCAAAGGCGCCTGTTGACATACAGCGGAAGGCGATGGGGGATTTGCTCGGCCACGCGGTTCGGTTCGGGGTGGCCAAAGAGGTCATGGCAGCGGGGGAGGGCATCGAGACCGTGCTCTCCCTCCGACAGACCTTGCCCAAAATGCCCGTGGTTGCAGCGCTGTCGGCCGGACATCTCGCAGCCCTCCTCTTTCCGGCACATCTGCGCAGGCTCTATATCGTCCGCGACAACGATCCGGCGGGGGACGGCGCAAGGGACAGCCTGGTCGCCCGGGCCCACGAGGTCGGGATCGAGGCCATCACGCTCTCGCCCATGTTGGGGGATTTCAACGACGATCTTGTCACCCGCAGTCTGGATGCACTTCGGGCGCATATCCGGGTGCAACTCGCCCCAGAAGACGCCAGCCGCTTCCTGACGCAGGATCATGTGAACCGTCGAAGTGGGTGATCCCAGAGATCCGATCTCATCACGGGCATACGAGGCTGCAGTTCCATCAGCGGGACCGCGCCTCGGCCTTCTAGAGGGCGAGCGGCCCACAAACGGTCCGGTCAGGCAATGGCGGCGCCCGACTATTTTCCGCCGGCGGCAGAGCCGCCTTTGCATCGCGAGGCAAAATAGCCGGGCTTGGCCATCAAGGCCCTCGCAAGAGGCTCGGGCTGCCAGACCGGACCGCTTGTCGGCTTTTCGTCGCCATGAAGGCCGCGACGGTCGCGGTCCAGACGATGGAGCATCCCATGTACGCCAATGACGAATTCGAACCCGATCACACCTCTTCGCCGACCGACACCATGATCCAGGATCTTCAGCTCTATGGCTACCGTCCCGCAGCGGGCGAGGCCGATCCCCGGATCACGCCCGAAGAACACGTCATCCAGACCGCCGTCGCCGACATCTTTGACGCCCTGATTTCCACCATGGCGGACACCAGCCTCGATTTCGACCTCGACGAGATCCTCTGGTCGACCGTGAACACCTTCCACCGCGCCGCTGAGCGGATCGAGACCAAGCTGGACGATAACGAGCAGGCGCAGAAACGCCTTCAACGCGAGCAGGACGGCTCCGAGGTGAAATCCGTCCAGCTCGAAACCCTGATCGACATTGGGCAGGGGCTGATCGACCGGCGTGAGAGCATGGAACTCTTCCGCGAAACTGCTGCTGACCTCTTCCTCAAGGCCACCGGCACGCACTGGTCACCGCGTTCGGGCTCACGGACCAGCCATCGCCACCTTACCGCTGCGATGATCGACAGCCGCGACTTCATCGCCGCCAAAAAACGCGCAGAGACCGAGAGCCTGGTGCCCCCAGGACCGAAGGTTGCCTTTTCGGGCGGGGACACCACCGATCACCGGCTGATCTGGGAGCGTCTCGATCAGATCCACGCCAAGCACCCCGACATGGTGCTGTTGCACGGTGGATCACCCAAGGGTGCCGAGCGCATCGCAGCCACGTGGGCCTCCAACCGTAAGGTGCCACAAGTCGCCTTCAAGCCGGACTGGACCAAACACGCCAAGGCCGCACCCTTCAAGCGCAACGACCAGATGCTGGACTGCATGCCAATCGGCGTCGTGGTCTTCCCGGGCACCGGTATCCAGGACAATCTGGCCGACAAGGCCCGCAAGATGGGCATCCCGGTTTACCGCATGGCGACAGGCAGCGCGTGAGCGCTGCCTACCAATTGCTGACAACCGCTTTTATCAAGGTTCGGCACTGGCTGGTCAGCAGGAAGAACCTGCGACCATAGCCGTGCAGTTGTAGCGATTGGCTCCCTTTTCGCGTAGGAGCAATGTGTTGGCCGCATCTTTGCTCTTTGCGATCATGCCTCGATGTCCTACCAGTTAGGATAAGCGGATTTGGGGGTTTATTTGTCTGAGGTTTCTTCAGCAGCGACTTGGGTGCGGTTTCTGCGGAACTATGGCCCAATCCCAACCAACGACAACATGTACGATGAGTCGATCCAGCGTGCGCTTAAACGCCACAAGATCGCCCCGATCGCGTTGCCGGCCCAGTTCTTGGCGGATTTCTTGATCAATTTCAAAAGCGACACGCCACTTTCACAGATCATTACCGGTACGGCGGGAGACGGTAAGACATACCACTGCCGGGAAGTCTGGCTCGCGCTCGGTGGCGACCCAGAGGTCTGGAACCTGGGCTCGAAGATACAAAAGCTTGATCTTGACGGTCGCACTTTGGTCATCGTCAAGGATCTAAGTGAACTGAAAGACGACGAAGGAGCTGAAATAATTGAGGCGGTCGCGCGGGATGTGGTGGATCCGGCTACGCACACCTTCTATCTGCTTGCTGCAAATCACGGCCAACTATTAGAGAAACTCAAGACTTCGCCTCAGAACGCGGCGGTGAAGCGTTTCGCAAAGGCTGTTGAGGATCTGCTCGTTACGGGGAAAAGCGAAGATCTTGACGTTCGCTTGCAGTTGAAAGACTTGAGTCGGGCACCGGCCGCAAAGATGACAGCTGACATCATAGGTGCGATTACTCAGCATGTTGGATGGAGCGGCTGTGCCAGCTGCCCATCGCAGGCTGATGGTCTCATTTGCCCAATTCGGGAGAACCGTCGCCGCCTAATGGCGCAGGACGATGGAAATCCACTTCAGCATCGTCTCACGTCGCTTATTGAACTAAGTGAGCGCAATGGGGGTCACTTCCCAGTTCGTCAGCTCCTCGCTCTGATCGCCAATAGCCTGCTTGGGCATCCGGAAGCCCGGGATGGGCTTATGTCATGCACAGATGTGCCGAGTATTCAAAGTTCAGGACGTGCCGATCTTTCCAGCATCTATCGCAACATCTTCGGCGAAAATCTCAAGCCGAGCCGTGCAGAGAAGACTGAACTGTTCAAAAAGCTGAACTTGTTCGGAATTGGATCAGAGACCAGCAATCGAGTAGACAACCTTCTCGTCTATGGCGCCGACGACCCAGCCCAAGCCGAACACTACGCAAAGCTCGTTCAATCTGATCAAATTTATGGCGCAACGCCTGCTTTCACACTGGCACAGCGAAGCTATCTCGAAGGAGAAGACGGGTCTGATCGAAGCCAGTTTCTTGATGCCCTGCGCTCACAGCGTCAACGGCTCTTCTTCACTCTCCCAAGTGAGTTAGTCGAGATGTATCAGCTCTGGGATCTGACTGTGTTCCGATATGCGGGCCTCTACCTGGAAGTTGCAGAAAAGCTCAAGGACAAACAAGCGCTTCCACGTCAGGCGCTTGGCCAGATTGTGCGTGGTCTGAACCGTATATTCACTGGGATGCTAGTGCAGAACCAAGATGAACTCGTCCTCGCAACGTCGGGAAGCTACTCGCAATCAAAACGGAGCCCGCTCCTTGACGAAGTGATTTCGGTTCCGCGCGCTTCGGGCGAAGAAGTCAGTCTTGTCGCGGACGGCGTTGGTGGGTTCGGAGCGTCAGTCAGGTTGGTCAGAGGCAATGACCTGCCACTTGTCACGCTTGCCCTTTCGCCGACGCGCTTCGAATTCTTGGGTAGGGTTGCGGAAGGGGCGCTGCCTAGCAGTTTTTCTCTTGAATGCCATGAAGATCTGCTCGCTTTCAAAGCCCGCCTGCTCAGAGAGACAGAAAACCGACGCAACCTGGATGTTGAAGCGCAAACTGTCGAAGGAGAGCTTGTGCTGAGATTTATCGAACTTGGAAGCGATGGGCGCGCGAACCCGCGCCGCGTTGTGGTGCGCGCATGACGATTGAAATACTTGGCCGCCCGGAGTTGTTCGAGGATAAGAATGGGCCTCAGTTATGGGTAGATGAGGCGATCTGGGGACATCGCCTCCATGACGAGCAATCGCCTTGGCTCACCTTTATGGAGTTCCTGACAGTACTCTTGGCAGAGCACAAAGCCGGTCGGACGCTAGTTGAGGGGGCACTTAATAGCCTTTCCTATCGCCCCCAAGTTCAGCTCAAGCTGAGAAATATCGTGTTCAATAACCCGCACATTATGACGGTCGAGGCCGAAGCTCGGTCAGACGATATGGCCTGGTCCCTTTGGCTAGATAAGATGGCACAAAGCGCAGGCGGGCTCGAGCATCCCGATTTCTCCTACTTGCGTGATCGTTTCGAACTGTTCCAGGACTTTGCTGCCGTGGTGAAGTTCCTTCAGGGATCGGCGATCGAGGGAACCAGCAACAAGCGGTGGAGTTCAAAGTTTGTCTTCCCATTTGGGCCCAGTGCACTTTACGAGGACGTGAGCGTTAGCCCAAAAGGAGGCATTTCAACTGACCGGCGCTTCTTCGCACGGACCGGTGAAATCCTATACTTGATGCTGTGTCGCAGCGGTCGCTCTGCTGACCTGCGACAAAAGCTGGTTGAGAAGTTTCTCGAGAACCCGGCTCCTTATGATGGCATGGTCCGCGCTCTACAGGGCGAGCCGCAACTGGCCCGGGTTGAACGTGCCGGCTCGTTTCTGCCATGCTCATCCCATCCCATTTTCGACCAATTGGCGGAAGACTGGTTGGCGATCCTTGCAATGCCGATTCCAGCTTATGACATGATCCCACACCTGGTATCAGTCACGGGCCTCAATATCATTCTGTATCAGCTTGATCGTTCTCGCGAAGTTCTCGAGCGTGATCCCGCTACGATTGTTTGCGAGATCGTTTCACCGAGGAAGACAGTCGTTCGCGATCTATCGGCTGACTCTTTTCAGCACAACAACATGCTCTCTCAACAGGCGCTGGAGCGATATATCCGTGCGGCAACAGAAGGCCCCGATTGGATCGCGGCTGTCGCTTCGGATGAGCCGATGCTTAACGCCGCAGACATACTAAAGAAGGCCTTTGACTGGCCAGATCCGGACGAAAGCGAAGATATAGCCGACGATCCTGAGCAACTGGTTGCTAAGCTCGTAGACCGGGCTCTAACTCGTCACAGGCAGCATGTCGGTAAGGTGCATGCGACTTGGGCACGTGCGATCGGCCTGTCTTCGCGACGCTCGAGTCGTCGCGTCCGCTATGCCCCAACTGACCGTTTGCTCAAAACTCTCGTGATCACATGTGTTGAACGCCGTATAGAGTTCAAAGATTTTCTGTCGCGACTGTATGATCGCTACGGGATCATCATTGGTGATGGGCAAGCCCGTGCTTTCGTTGACAGCGGGAATGCTGATCAAGAAGATTTTTCCGACAATGCGCGGCGCTTGGAAGAGCGTCTCGCGAGCCTCGGATTACTCAAGCGGCTGTCAGATTCCTGCGCTTATGTCGAAAACCCCTTCTATCGGTCCGAGTCAACGTGAAACCTTCTGAACTCATTGGCGCTGCAGGCGCCCAGTCTCTTCGCATGCGACTCAACGGTTTGGCCGACGACGACGGAGTTGCGCGCTTCTTGCTTGATCGCCTGACCGGTGAGCAGGTTGCCGCCATCGCAACGGCATTGTTAAAGGATCCAGCTACCGATCTCCGCCTAAAGATCGCGATTCCCAGGTCTTTGGTGGCTGGATACGAGTTGCCTGATCATATTGTGACGGACGAACGCACTGTTGCGATCCGGAACGCGGACTGTGACAAGCCTGCCCTTTTACTTGCCAACACCGATGATGATCAGGGCGCTTCCCTGCAGGATGTTACGTTGCTCGGTGCCAAGCAACTCACTGAGGATCCTCACCCGTGGGTAGAGTCGGCAAGCGCGGGCTTGGGCCTGCCTGAAAGCCAAATCGGTATCTGGAAGGCTGCCCTCCGTGGACTGAATGCGGCCGATGACTGGACGCTGCATCAAATTTCTCACTACGTTGCACAGACCCGTCGCTGTGTTGCGGAACAGTCCAAGCCAGTTGTGGAAGCATTGGGTTGGGCACTTCCTGCCCTACACTTGCCTCGCGACAGTGGCTACTTTCTCAGTATCCGTGAAAAGGACTCTGGGCAGGTGCCTCGTTGGAAACGGATGTACGAGAAACTCGTTGCCGATCGGAAGCCGTTGTTGGTCAAGCAGCGGTCGAACCGTCAAGTCATCGATAGCGACGAGCTTCGTTCTCATTTTGAAGTGGTGCGCGATGAGATCGTCGTCGGAGCACATGCTGCCATCGAGAAGTTCATCGGGGCTGCACCCAGCTGGGGCCCAGAAGCAGCGGAGCTTGCTGCCTTCGAGTGGGAGGCGGAAAATATTCTGCAGCTTTTTTCGGGACTTAAGCAGAAGAAGACGACCCTTCCCGAAGAGACAATCAATTTCTTTGAGTTCGATTTACCTGGGCGACTGAGCGACGCCGATATCGAGTACCTTAATCTCCTTAAAAAGCGATCGCTCAAGGAAACGCGAGACGACGATCGTGACTTCTTTGAAAGCCACAGAGAAGATCTTGCCCAAGACAAATCGCTGAGGGCGAAGTGGGAGCGCTTCATATTCGGGCGCCCAATTGAATGTGGCGATTTTTCCGATGGTTTGCTGCGGGCTGTAGAGAGGCTTTTCGGGCAAGTCACGCCCTCTGGTGGCGCGCGCAAGCTGGTCATCAGATCCTCCCGACGAACGAAAGGCCAATGGCTAGACATCAATGCCGATGTCGGCCTTGCCTTCGGTTTGCGTTACAGAGGTCTGAAGCCTTTGATGGGGCCGAACGTCCACTGGGATGTCCCTCATCTTTTTGAGTATGAAGCGTTACTTGAGAGCGCCAAGCGTCGAAAGAAGTATCGTCCGAACGTTTCGACGTCGCGCACAAGCCTTCAGATCAAGTTCGATATTGCGCTGGAGACCGGGACTGGCGCGGGTTCGGATCGCGCCGTTGTGCAATTGATTTGGCAGGCCCAGCCAAATGCCATTGGTTTTGAGCTTCCGCATGAGATCGCTCGTCTCTTAAAGCGACCCTTGGTTCGTGGCAAAGTCGCAAGACTTTCGGTCAGTCAGAAAGGGGCCCTGCAGTCCGTTTCATTGGCCGATGTCGGAACGCTGCAGCCAGCCTTCGGCCAGGACGCGGGGTCATTGGTGCCGCGAACAAATGTGGGCGATGATATAGGAAAGCTCTTTCCAAAGCAGTTGAAGCTTGCACTTTCAGGCGGTCGCGTAACTGCAGCTGGCGGTCACGCCATAGAGGCGGCTTGGAAGAAATTTTCTGACCTTTACGGGAGCGCTCTAGGCGACTTGCAGAGCTCTGGATATGCTTCGTCAGTGCTTCTTGAGCAGGCGAACTCATATGCCGATTTGCTTCGAAGCCTTCAATTACACGCTAGCGGCGATATTAACCGTCGTGACATTTGGGAACCAGTGCTTTCCATCGGAACGGTCCAAGTCACCGGTGGTGCGCCCTCCGCCATTGTTGCTCCATGGCATCCGATGCGCCTCGCGGGCACTGCTGTGAAGACGAGGTCGCTGACCGGCCTGATCGACTACTTGCTTTCCGACGTTGATGTCAATTTTGGTGACTCGCGACTCTTCTTTTCGGATCTGAGAGAAGAGCTTTCCCACCCACTCTATCCAGAAATTGCGGTTGGCTACGATGGCACCGAACCAGTGCTTTTGGCAGAGACCGGGACCGTGAATGACTACTCGCTGCTTGAACGCCCGGTCCGAGATCCATCCGAAGCGTCGACAGATGTCGACCCAGCTGAAGCTGCCAAACAGATCCGGGGACTCATTGAGCGTTACCTCGACCTACAGCCACACGAGGGCTCAAATCTGAGTATCATGCTGTACAATTGCGATGCGGCAGGTCTCCCGCTCGCGACAGTGAATGCGCTGAGCTCGGTCCAGGACCAAGACGAAGTTCATTGCAATGTTTTGGTTCGGCATCGCGATCGTTCGAAGCTTGGACACGTCTACGGGGAGCTATTGGACCGTTCCGATGGCGATCCTGATGCGGTGGTGGTCAGTGAAACGTCGCGGAACTTCATGTCCAAGCTACGCATCGGAGTAATGCTAGACAGTGGAAGTCCTGCCAGTGACGGAACTACTCGCGAAATCGATGTAGCTTTCCTCCATGACGTCGTGTCGCGACAGGCAAAGGAGGCTTGGTTCTCGGTCCCTGCTGAGGATCATAACCCAACAATGCTGGAACATGTGCCGGCACGTTGGTCCTACCGACGCGTTACCGCGGAGGATGAACTCAAGGCGACCAGCTATATGACATGCCCCCGGCAGCCAGACGCGGGTTGGGCTTATGTCGACGCTGTCGCTTGTATCATTCGGCGTCAGTCGCACAGTGCAAATGAGCACTACATCCCGGCCCGACAGATCTCATTCCAAGATCAAAACCTGAAGTTGATGTTCGACGAAGTCCATTCTCTTGCTGAATGGGTTGCGACATATGATGACCTTCTCGACAAACGACAACTTGCCGCCCAAGGCATAAACGTTATTCGGTACAGGCGGAAGCGTTCCCACGGCCGAAACATGGTCGTTTCCTCGACATCCGAACTGCGAATTCTTCATGTGCTGGTCAAGCGGCGTCTCGCTGAACTTTCCTTGGGTATCAGCGAGGAGAGGTTGTCTGCACTTGCAAAGCGGATGATCGAAGATGCTGCCGCCATCTCGGGAGATATTGTGCTCCGTGCTGCGAAGCGCGGTGTTTCGGCGGGTGAACTGATCGGCCTAGTGCTCAGTCGGGCCTTGGTCGCCGAAGAGTTGGGCGACAGTGCCACAGTCGCATGGTTTCTACTCGACGATTATGCCGAGTGGCTCGGTCAACGCGAGGAAGGGATCGCAGATATCCTTGCCCTATCTGTTACGTTGGGGCCGAATGGGGATGCCAAACTACGAGCTATCGTCACCGAGGCGAAATACATCAATGCCTCGGGGCTTTCAGAAGCTTCTCGCAAGTCAAGACAACAGTTGCGGCATACCGTCGCTCGGATGGATGATGCGCTGTTTGGTGATCCCGGCCGTCTGGACCGGGACCTTTGGTTGTCACGCATAGCAGATCTTTTGCTCGATGGTACGGCGGCTCTTGGGAACGCCGCCCTTCTTGAGCGTGTTCGGGACGGGATTCGCAGAGGATCTGTGCCCATCGACATGCGAGGGTATTCGCACATTTTTGTATCCGGTCCTGCCGATGACGGCAGTTCGCATGGGGAGCAAGAGCCGGTGGCCGATATCGCAAATGGGTTCCAGGAGACCTTTAGCCGCGAAGGCCTTCGGCAATTGATCAAAGCCTATGAAGCACGAGCGCCACTTGCGAGTCTTCGATCCGCCCTTGGCGAGGCGAGGCCTTGGGATCAGGCGGCTTATCGAGAGCCTGCGGCGCGAGTTGATTGGACCAACACGATCTCGATTGACCCAAAGGGTGCTCTGCCGACGCCAGTCATAAGCGACTTCGATGATGACGAAGACGGCATCGATGAAGGCATTCCGAGACCGTCTGCTGCGGTTGAGGATTCCGTCATTTTGAGTGGCATTACGAAAGCACCGAGTGCTGATCGTGATCTTTTCAGTCTCAAATTGACCGCAGTGATGAAGGAAGAAAAGGGGTTGGATGATCATGTGCCGACGTCCGCTTCAACTGCGCCGACTGAAGGCGAAGGTCACCCAGAGCTGTCGCATGCCACGCTTCAAGAGCTAATTCAGCTTAACGCCGAGACAACCAAGGCCGCCTCAGCGGAGGAAGACAGTTGGTTGGAGCAGGCGGCGCAAAAACTCCGGACCGCCCTCCTAGGTTACAATCTTCAAGCCAAGATCGTCGGCACAAGATTGACTCCAAACGCGGCACTGATCCGGTTCCTTGGTAGTGATCGTCTGAGGGTCGAAGACATCGAAGCGCGACAGTCTGCGTTGCTCACCACGCACGGGTTGCGGTTGATTTCGATCTCGCCGCTGCCCGGCGAGATCGTTGTGGGTGTTGCTCGGCCGCAGCGCCAGATAGTCTCTCTATGGGATGTCTGGGCGCGGCGAGAAATCAACCGAAATGCAAACGGCGTGAACACTTCGTTCGTGCTTGGGCTGAAGGAGCTCGACGGCGAAATTCTCTATCTGAACTTGGGTGGAGGGTTCGGCGGAGGCCAAGCCCATGAACCGCATACCTTGGTCGCCGGGGCAACTGGCAGCGGGAAGTCTGTTTTGATCCAAGCTCTCCTTCTGGACATCGCAGCAACGAACCCAAGCGCTCTCGCACACATACATCTCATTGATCCGAAAATGGGTGTGGACTACGCAGCTATCGAGCGCTTGCCCCACCTCCAAGGAGGGGTCATCGTGTCGCAAGATCAGGCGATAGGGGTCATGGAGACTCTAATTGCTGAGATGGAACGACGTTACGAACTGTTCCGAGCAAATGGCGCTCGGGACATTCGTACCTTCAATGCAAAGGTGACATCTCAAGACAGGTTGCCGCTTAAGTTTCTGATCCATGATGAGTTTGCTGAGTGGATGCTCACCGAAGACTACAAGGCCGCCGTAACTGCAAATGTCTCTCGTTTGGGGGTCAAAGCACGCGCAGCTGGGATCCACTTGATCTTTGCCGCGCAACGTCCCGATGCGAACGTGATGCCAATGCAGCTTCGTGACAATCTCGGCAACCGGCTGATCCTGAAAGTAGCGAGTGTAGGGACATCCGAAATTGCCCTAGGTGTGAAAGGTGCCGAGCAATTGCTCGGTCTCGGCCATCTGGCTGCTCGTCTTTCGGGCGAGCCAAGCATCATCTTCGCGCAGGCGCCTTACCTTTCAGATGATGACATTGAGCGGGCGGTTGACGCGATTGCGACTTACGATGGTCAGCCTGTGTAAACTCGGGCTGACCTACTTGTGGCAGATGACACAACCACCCGCGGCCTCGTCGATCCCATATGCTTCATCGACGGAATCCGGGGTACGCGCTGATAGCGGGTTGATCCTTCGGCTTCGGCGCAGTCGCTCCCTGCGCTGCTCGTAGTCCAGCTTTATCTGCTCAACGCGCTTGGGGTTGAGCAGCTCTGTTAGGCTTTCGCCTTGGGTCCAAGTGAAGGGGGAGCCATCATTCAGAGCCGTTTTCTCATAGGCCACGGCCTCCTCAAAGCGCTCCGGGTGGTGCTCGGCCAATCTTACCCACTCAATCTTCTGTTGGTAGAAGCAGAAGGTACAGCCTGATCTGGACCGCCAGCTGTAATAGGCGGGTTCGCCAACTTCGGCCTGACTGAGAATTTCAAGCACACCGGCGCGATCTATCCCTGCATCACGGAGAGGCAAGTGCACTTTCATATTTGGATGGGTCGACTGGTAGCCCTCGCGGCTCGGCTCATCAGATCGAATGGCCACGTAGGAGTGGACCACTGTTCCTGACTCGAGGTCACCCCGAAGCCAATGCTCCAGCGGCCTCAGTTTGAGTTGGCGAGTGCACCAGCGTGTTCGGGGCGACGGCAAGAAGTTTCCGTACTCCGACAGCCAGAAGTCGAAGTCACGGTCCGGATTCAGACGTTCAATTGTCTTTCCAAGGAAACCCTCAAGCTTATCCAAGAACTCGTAGACCTCCGGAAGCTCTTTCCCAGTGTCTGTGAAGAAGTATTCAATCGGTAGCTCGGGATGGTGTTGGCGCATATAAACGGCCAGGGCAGCACTGTCACGACCCCCCGAGACGCCCAAAATGTGTCGCACTCGACTCATGCTGTATTCGCCTCTTCTTCCAACTCATCGGCGGCCAAACTTGCAACAGCCCGGGCGAGAGCTGCCAGCTGCATTTGGCGATCGGTGTTATCAGCGCTCAGCGTAGCCAAAACTCGGTCGGCTAGGTTCGCAGCAGCAATTTTCTCTATATCGGTTAGAACAAAGCTTCGCATCAACGGAGGAGTGAGCGGATCCAGCCCCACAACCAACGCAAGGGCCTCTGTATGTGAACCGCGATCCCGAACTACCGCTAGTGCCTCGAGTTCGCGGAACCGGCGACCGTAGCGCGCAACTTCGGTCAGTGCTTGCTCACGATCTCGGTCCGACCAGTTGCGTGCTGGGCGATGCAAAAGCATACTGACCAAGCCTTCAATGTCGCCGGTCCCCGTCTCGATAGCAGCTGCGCGCGCCGAGAAGGCCTCAAAATTGTAGTCGTTGGTAAGCCCTTGAGTAGTGGCGGCACGCTCCGCGACACCCCGAAAAGTCGCTGGATCAACGCCAAGGGCGCGCGCCGATGCCGCACGCAGCTCGTCCAAAAGCGTTGGGTAAGCTGCTTCGCACTCCGCCAAGGCATTCAGAACTAAGTCTGGCGTAAGCTTCTCACCAAAGGCGTCCGGCAGAGCGTCAAAGAACATCGCCTCAGGATCGCTGGCCTTGAGCACGACACGCCTGACAAGTTGTGTATCCGCGCTCACCCGATGCGTCCTTGCAGCAAAGGATGGCAACGCCTCAAAGCGTTGGAAGAGCGCTTGGGCGACAGGAAGCGAACCGATCTCGTCCTTGAGGCCGAAATACTGGGCGAGACCGCTCAAGAAAGCAGTCTCACGGACAGACCTGTCGATCTTCCTCAACCGAAAATCAGCTGGACGCTGCAGGAGCTTGTCGACGGTGACATCGTCGATAGCAGTTTGGAAAACCCCATCGATATAGACAGCTACTCTCGACCGATTTGCGAGCATGTAGGAAAGCGCCAGCACCGGCATTGCGCCCGCTTTGAGGCCAATGGGCGGCTTTGCCCAAAGCCGGTAGACTTGCTCCAGATTCTGATCGCCCGCCGTGTCAATCACTGACCAGGCGGGCAGCAAGGACCGCCCCTCCGTGCTGTCG
Source organism: Pseudorhodobacter antarcticus (assembly GCA_945871285.1). GTDB lineage: Bacteria > Pseudomonadota > Alphaproteobacteria > Rhodobacterales > Rhodobacteraceae > Stagnihabitans. The sequence goes on from CAMBWO010000025.1 coordinate 26,451, forward strand.
TCTGGGGCGGCGAAGTCGAAGCGCCCGGGCTCGATCTCGCGATGGAGGCCGAATGGTTTCACTACTGTAAGGTACAGCCCCAGCTCTGCAGGATAGCCGCTTATTCCTAGGTCTTGGGAGCCGTGTCGGCTGACCATAGCATGCGCCAGATCCCGTAATGCCGCCATTGAGTTAGATGAAGGGCGGTCGCGCTGTAGCAGCTCACTCTTCAGAATTGGTGTGTTCGGAAAACCCGCATCAGCGAGTGCGCTCGCTACTGAGGCGAGTGATGTCGAAGTGGCAAAGTCGGGTTTGGGTGAAAGCACCCATTTGGCTCTGGTAAGTGCGATTTCGAGTGTACGGTGCAAAGTATCGACACACAGCGATTGTCGCGCAGCCAGCTCTCGGCGGGCGATGCGATCGCCTTCAAGCTGCGGATGATCACGGAAAACACGTTCGACCGCGATGAGTTCAACCGCGCTCGCGCAAACGGCACCACCTTCCGTGGCCCCGCCAACAGCGATCACCCGCCCACTCTCCTTCAACAAGAAAGCGACCGACTTGCACAGCGGGTCAAGCAAAGCGTCGTCCATAGATCCGTCATTTAACAGGAGGATCAAGGCGCCACTACCACGCTCAGGCCTAGCTAAGATTTCTGCAGCAACGCGTTCGCAGGTATCGGCCTTGCCGACAAGTTGAAGAGCAATTTCAAACGTTCGTAGCGCGCCGCTCAAGAAATAGTGGCGCTTAGCCGTGACGAATCCAAGTCCAACGCGTTGCGGGATCCCGGTAAGTTGTTCGGTGTCGATCGGCGTGATCGAGCGTGTAATAGCCTCGTCTAGGTCGAAGTCACTTCCAGCAAAAAGCGCGTACCCATTGAGCCTCGGCTGCCGAATAAGAACTGCCCAGTCGAGCAGATTGGCGATGGCAGCCCGGCGCTCATCATCGGTCACTCCCGGCACGGCGTAGGCGAGAATGTCATCCGCGAGTGCAAGGCCGGACCCGTTTCGGAAGAACTCAATGATCGCAGCAGCTTTGGTCAAGGCAACGTGGAGGTCAGTGCCTTTCGCGGCAGCCCGCTCAATTGCCTCAAAAGCAAGACTGAACCGGCCACCATCATTGCCGCTTGCGAGAGCCATGCCAAAGTTTGATGACAAATAGTCCCAGAGGCGCGCAGGATCATATGTAGCTTCGCCGTTGTCGGTAGACTGAAGGAACTCCTGAAATCCGTTGGGTTCAGCAGAGCTCAAGAAGCCGAAGACGCTGCGTTCGTTTTGCGCGAACCTGGCACGCGAGACTGGCCCGAGGAGGAGGGCAGTGACTGGATTCAAGGGCCAAGTCTGAGCCAAGGCTCGCGACAATACATCGACTTC
>CAMBWO010000026.1 GCA_945871285.1 Pseudorhodobacter antarcticus
GACGAAATCGCCATTCCCGGCGCCCCCGACCGCGCCGCCATCACCAAGGCCCTGTCCGAAGCGACCCCCGACCGCCTGCGCGTCATCGCCCAAGCCATGCGCCACGGTGTCAGCAATGACGACATCAACGCCATCACCTCCTTCGACCCCTGGTTCCTCGCCCGCATCCGCGAGATCATCGACACCGAGGCCGAAGTCCGCGCCCAGGGTCTGCCGCTGGATGCCCCCGGCATCCGCAAGCTGAAAATGATGGGCTTCACCGACGCCCGCCTCGCCCATCTGACCGGCCGGGACGAAGCACAAGTCCGCCGCGCCCGCCGCAACCTCGGCGTCACCGCCGTCTTCAAACGCATCGACACCTGCGCCGCCGAGTTCGAGGCCCAGACCCCCTACATGTATTCCACCTACGAAATGCCCGCGATGGGCGATGTGGAATGCGAGGCCCGGCCCTCCGCTGCCCGCAAAGTCGTCATCCTCGGCGGCGGCCCCAACCGCATCGGCCAGGGCATCGAGTTCGACTATTGCTGCTGCCATGCCTGCTATGCCCTGACCGCCGCCGGCTATGAAACCATCATGGTCAACTGCAATCCCGAGACCGTCAGCACCGACTACGACACCTCCGACCGCCTGTATTTCGAGCCGCTCACCTTGGAGCATGTCCTTGAAATCCTGCGCGTCGAACAGGAAAACGGCACCCTGCACGGCGTCATCGTCCAGTTCGGCGGCCAGACCCCGCTGAAACTGGCGCAAGCCCTCGCCAACGAAGGCATCCCGATCCTCGGCACCACCCCCGACGCCATCGACCTCGCCGAGGACCGCGAGCGGTTCCAGCAACTTCTCCATAAACTTGGCCTCAAACAGCCCGTGAACGGCACCGCCCGCTCCCGGGACGAGGCCTTCGCCGTCGCCAAAACCGTAGGCTACCCCCTCGTGATCCGCCCTTCCTTCGTCCTCGGCGGACGTGCCATGGAAATCATCCGCGACGACGCCCAGCTCGAACGCTACATCGCCACCGCCGTCCAAGTCTCCGGCTCCTCCCCCGTCCTCCTCGACTCATACCTCTCCAATGCCATCGAGGTTGACGTAGATGCGTTAAGCGACGGTAAATCCGTCCACGTCGCCGGCATCATGGAACATATCGAAGAAGCCGGCGTCCATTCCGGCGATTCTGCCTGCTGCCTGCCCCCCCATTCCCTCAGCGAAGCGACCGTCGACGAGCTGAAAAAGCAAACCGTCCAGATGGCCCTTGCCCTCAACGTCGTCGGTCTGATGAACGTGCAATTCGCCATCAAGGACGACATCATCTACGTCCTCGAGGTCAACCCCCGCGCCTCCCGCACCGTGCCCTTCGTCGCCAAGGCCACCGATAGTGCCATCGCCTCCATCGCCGCCCGCCTGATGGCCGGCGAACCCCTGTCCAACTTCCCGATGCGCCCCCCCTATGCCGAGGGCGTCGGCCCCGACCCCCCCCTGCCCCTGATGGACCCGATGACGCTCGCCGACCCGAAAACCCCGTGGTTTTCCGTCAAAGAGGCCGTCCTGCCCTTCGCCCGCTTCCCCGGCGTCGACCCCGTCCTCGGGCCGGAAATGCGCTCGACCGGCGAAGTCATGGGCTGGGACCGCACCTTCGCCCTGGCCTTCCTCAAGGCACAAATGGGCGCCGGCACCATCCTGCCCGAAACCGGCTGCGTCTTCCTGTCGGTCAAGGACATGGACAAGACCGACGCCCTGGCCGAGGCCGCCCGCGGCCTGGTCGAGATGGGCTTTGAACTCGTCGCCACCCGCGGCACCGCCGGCTGGCTGACCGCCCAAGGCATCGCCTCGACCCTCGTGAACAAGGTCTACGAAGGCCGCCCGAACATCGTGGACCGCCTGAAAGACAACGACATCGCCCTGGTGATGAACACGACCGAAGGCACCCAGGCCGTCAACGACAGCCGCGACATCCGCCGCGTCGCCCTGATGGACAAAATCCCTTACTTCACCACCGCCGCCGCGAGTATCGCCGCCGTTCAGGCCATGCAGGCGCGGGGCGAGGGGTATGGGGTGAGGACGTTGCAAGGGTAAGAAACAAACAGCGCCACCTAATCAAAATCGTCCATGCCCCTTTTCCATTGCTAAGCGTGCAAGCTCCACCTCAATATTTGTGACGAAGTCTTCTGGGATGTCAAAAACCATTTGATGGTGTACAGAGATAGGGACACCACTCTTACTTGACATTACTTGGCTGATGGACCTAGAAATTGCGTCGTTAACTTTCTTGACCTCTTCAAGCTGCATTCCGACTGCTCCGGATACTAAGCTAAAAACCTTTTTGAAGCTGTCATCTTCAAGCATGACCCCACTGAACTGTGCTTCCCATTCCACAGCTCTTTTTACAGTTAGGCCGATTCGCTCACAGGCTTTCAGGATCTCATGTTCTTCGCCCGGTTTTCCAGATGGACCCCAGCTTTGGATCAAGTGCGAGGTATATAGGGCTGAAAGTGAGCCAATTATGCGCTCGGCCTCCGCCAACCTTGTGCGTATGAATAGCGGCTCCTCACCGCTACGAACCAGAATAGTGTCGGGCACCAAGGCGCCCGTTGTCACAGCCTCGTATTCCGAAAAAATTGGCTTTAAAATGAAATTTAAGAGGTCTTTCGTAAGTTGCCCTTCCCAGAACTCAGGTTTGTCTAGTACAATTCGTTGAATTCGCGGGGGATAACTTGCGAATTGATCGAGATGATCCATCGCCATCTCCCTTTTCATGGCCGCTGATTTCTGTTGCCATGCCCATGCTGACTTATAGTCATGAAACTCTTTCCATTTATAAAGCAACTCATCATCATAATATTTCTCATCGTCATCCACAAGTTTATGGCATCGAGAGCAGAGCCAGATCGCGTTAACAATTTGAGATCGCTCCTTGTCAATCATACTGGCGACAAATCTCGCACTGTTGGGTTTTGCTCCATATATGTGGGCAGCTTCACCAATGTTTACTGCCCTATCGGGACTCTTGTTGGCGCCAACGGTTGGCGCATTGCAATCTGGATTGGTACAAAGGTATCCAGCACGTTTTGCTAAAGTATCAACTGTTTGCTTTGAGAAGTCCGGTGGTCGACCCATAGATATTCCTCACTACGGAGTTAACCAAAAGCTTCGGCGAATCTGTCGATTTCGTCAAGTGCGGGAAATCCAGCCTTGTAATTGCGTCGTATCGGGAGCGGCGATCCCACACTACCCCCGCATCGCCTCGACCCAGGCCATCGTCGGGCTGACCTTGCCCCTGCGGTCAAACCTCGGGTCACCTGTGGCGGGCCATTCGCCCATCCGGCCCTTGTGCATGTTTTCCGTGACGATCTTGGTGCCGATGTTCATCAGCGGGCCACACAGCGCGAACAGGACAAAGATCAGAATCGTGGCATAGGTGGGGTCCATGACCGGGTCCAGCAGGCTGTCTTTCAGTAGAAAGGCGACGATGGCCACGACAATGGGCCCATAGCCCAGCGCGATGGGGCCCCATTTCGGCCCAAGGCGCATGGCCGCGTCATAAATCGCAAGGTAGGGCAGAAGCAGGGTTTTGCGCATGTGGTCCTCGGGCGGGTGGCCTTGGGCCGGGTATAGCGGCGGCGGGCAAACCTTTCAATCTGGTTAATGAAAATCCGTAAGCATATGATATTGAATTATATTCCAAAGTGTCCACGCGTGGACACATCACACCAGCTTGCGGTCGCGGGCAATCATGGCGGCATGGGTGCGGTTCTTGGCGCCCAGTTTGCGGCTCATTGTTTTCACATGCAGCTTGACCGTCACCTCTTGCAACCCATAGTCGCGGGCGATTTCCTTGTTGCTTTTTCCGGCACAGATGCCCCGCAGCACGTCCAGTTCCCGCCCGCTCAGCAGCCCCTCGGACCCCTTGGCAACCAGCGAGACCGGGCCGAAAACCTCACCACCGATCATCGCCTTGACGGCGGCAACCAGATTGCGCGACCCCAGCGTTTTGGGCACGAACCCCGCCGCCCCCAATTCCAGCGCGGCCGCAGCCGTTTCGGGCGAGATGGCGCCAGAAATCAGGGCAACCGGGCCCGGACGGTTGGCCGCGATCAGCCGCACCAGACCCGACAGGCCAATCATGCCGGGCATCTCATAGTCTACCAGAATCAGGTCAAACCGGGCGATGGCGACCAGATGCAGGGCGGCATCCACATCCGAGGCAAGTTGCAGGTCCTGAAACCCCTCCGCCTCCAGGTAGGCAGCGATGGTTTCGCGAACGAGGTCGTGATCGTCAGCCACCAAAATCCGCGTCATACGTTGCGTTCCCTTTGAGGCAAACATGCCCGGTACCAACATGTGTGCTGCTTTGGTAAGGGCCCCCGTCTCCCCCAGCAGCCTAGAACGCCTTTGGCGACAGTGTAGGCCAAACCTTTCCCAGCGAATAGCAAATTATGTGTCGTCTTTTGGCCGCACCTGTGGAGAATGGCCACGCGCGTGCTGGAAAGGATGTCGGGATGCTGATGGTTCGATCATTGCAGGCGGCGGGCCTGGCCCTGGCCCTGATCAGCGGTCCGTCCCTCGCGGGGCCCGTTATCCTGACGGTCAGCGGGCTGGATGAGGCGCGGTATCCCGGCGGCGTCCAGACCTTCGATCTGGAGATGCTGCGCAGCCTTGGCCAGGCAGAGGTCACCACAACCACGATCTGGACGGAAGGCACGCGGGTTTTTACAGGCGTTCCCCTGATACGTCTGGCCGAGACGTTGCAGATCAACGAAGGCCATCTGCGGCTTCTTGCGCTGAACGACTACCAGATCGAATTTCCCTTGCATGAAGCGGGTGATGAGGCGCCAATCTTGGCCTACTGGATGGACGGTGCGCCGATGTCGGTGCGCGACAAGGGGCCGCTGTGGGTGATCTACCCCTATGACTCGGACGCCACCTACCGGACGGACACGATCTTTTCGCGCAGCATCTGGCAACTCGACCGGATCGAAGTGCTGCGTTAAGGCAGGATGTTGGCCGCAGAGGGAATTCGCAGCGTGACACAACCGTATCTGTTCCGATTTCTGCCGATCGGCCGCTTGCGTGCCGCGGCCGCGGCCGGGGTTGTGATGCTGGTCTTTGGGGTGATCATCGTTTTCCTGTCGGCCGATTTGCTGCGTCAGATCGAGACCGAAAGTGAATCGCGGTCCGACAATGCCCAATGGGCCCTGTCGCAGGTCGAGGTCGAGCTGATGCACTTTTTGTTGGCCCTGGACGCGGCCCGGAATGGCAGTGGCGATCTGTCTGCCGTGCGTCTGCGGTTCGATGTTTTCTACAGTCGGTTGCAGACCTTGCGGGTTGGCAAGGTCTACGCAGGTCTGCGCCAACAGCCCCCTTATATCGACGCGATTGCGCGGCTGTCGGCCTTTCTGGAGGATCAGCTGCCGCTGATCGACGGACCGGACACGACCCTGACCGCCGCCTTGCCGCAGATTTATGCCAACGCCCGGCAGACTGTGGCCGATGCGCGCACAATCGCCCTGACCGGGCTTGAGGTGATTGCCAGACAATCGGACCAAAAGCGTCACGGCGTGGTGCGAACGCTGGTTCTGACGGCTGCGGTGACGGCCGTGATGATCGCGGTCTTGATGGCGATGGTTGTCGTCTTGTTTCAGCTGTTTCGCGACAGCCGCAAGCGCAGTGCCGAAAACCTGGTGACCCTGTCCCGTCTGGACGCGATCGTCGAAACCGCGATGGAGGCAATCATCACCGTGGACAGTGCTGGGCGCATCGTCGATTTCAACGACGCCGCCTGCGCCACGCTTGGATATGCCCGCACCGAGGCCATCGGCACCGACATGGCGCTGCTCCGGGCGGTTCAGGTGGATGGGCGGCTGTTGTTCCGGGTGGGCGGTGCCCCCGATTTTGAGGGGCGCGGGCGGCTGCGTGTCACGGCCCGGCACAAGGACGGACACTGCTTTCCGGCCGAAATGTCGATTTCGCGCACCGGGACCGGTGACGCTGCGCTGTATGTGGCCTTCCTGCGCGACCTATCGGTCCAGATCGCCGCCGAAAAGGCCCTGATCACCGCCCGCGATGAGGCGTTGGCCGGCGAGAAGGCCAAGGCGGATCTGCTGGTTGTGATGAGCCACGAAATCCGCACGCCGCTGAACGGCATGATCGGGACCATGCAACTGTTGGACAGCACCGACCTCACGCCGCATCAGCGCGAGTATCTGCGGATCATGGAGACTTCGGGCCAATTGCTGATGCACCACGTCAACGACGTGCTGGATATTGCACGGCTGGACAGCGGCAAGGCGCCCTTTTCACTGGCCAGGACGGATCTAGCGGCCCTGGTGGGCGAGGTGATCGAGAACCAGATGCCCGCCAGTCACGCAAATGGCAATGTGATGAGTTTTTCAGGCCCCCCCGATGGCCGTAGTCTGGTGCTGTGTGACGCGGCGCGGCTGCGGCAGGTCTTGCTCAATCTGGTGGGCAATGCTGTCAAGTTCACTCGCAACGGCAAGATCCTGATCGCAATTGCGCATGGGGCTGACACCGGGCCGACCGATATCGTGATTTCGGACACCGGAATTGGCATACCAAAGGCAGACCTGTCGCGCATATTCGACGATTTCGTCACGCTGGACGCGTCCTATGCCCGCCGCGCTGCGGGAACGGGGCTGGGATTGGGGATCGTTCGACGGATTGTCGATCAGATGGGCGGGCAGTTGCAGGTCGAAAGCCAGGAAGGCAAGGGCAGCCTGTTCCGCATCAGCCTGCAACTGACGATACTTGGGGTCCCCGAGGGGCCCGCGGCCAGACCCGAGGGTCCGACAGCCAAGGTCAGGCCGCTGGTCGTGCTGGTGGTTGACGACAATGAATTCAACCGGATGATCGTGCGCACGATGCTGGTGCAGGACGGCCATCAGGTGGTCGAGGCGCAGGATGGCGCGGAAAGCATCGCACTGGCCCAAACGCAGCAATTCGACCTGATCTTGATGGACATCTCGATGCCGCAGATGGACGGGTTGCAGGCTGCGCGGGCGATCCTGACCAACTACGGCACCTCTTGCCGTGCCCCCATTGTGGCGATGACCGCCCACGCATTGGCCGAAGAGGGCGTGCGGTTTCGCAATGGCGGGATGCGCGAGGTTCTGGTCAAGCCGATCACCCGTGAAGTCTTGCGGGCCGTGATTGCAAACCTGCCCGAGGTTGCCCCTGCCCCATTGCGGCTGATCGATCCAGCGGTATTGCGGTCATTGGCGCAGGATCTGGGCTTGGAAAAGGCGGCTGCGCTGGTCTCAAAATTCCTGGCCGAAGCGGGCAGGATCGTCGGCCATGTGGCGGATGGCGTGCTGAGTGCAAAGCCCGATGATGCCGTGTTGCGCGATCTTCACCGGTTGCAGGGGTCTGCGGCGATGTTTGGGACGGAAATCCTGCATGCCTATCTGTCCGACGTGGAAACGGATTGGAAAGAGGGCCGGGTCGACCTTGTCAACAAACGGCTGAAGGAGTTGCGCTGCATCTGGGAAAACACGGAAAGGGCGGTTCAGGACACCGGCGTTTTCGCCCAGGTCTCTAGCTTTCGGTAAAGCGTCGACGGCGACAACTCCAGCACGCGCGCCGCCTTGGGCACCGAACCGCCATGGCGGGCCAGTGTCGCGGTGACGATGATGCGCTCGACCTCGGCCAGGGGGCGCCCCAGCAGACTGTCAAGCGCAGGTTCGGTCAGGCCGGGGAAGGCCGTCTGCGGATCGGGGCCGCGTACCTCATGCGAAAGGCCAAGGTCTTCGGGCAACATGGCGGTCGTCACCAGGCCGCCATCGTTCAGGACGACGATGTTGCGGATCACGTTCAGAACCTGCCTGACGTTGCCAGGCCAAGCCAGGCGGCGGAACAGATCGATCACGTCGCGCGACAGGCCATCGAACATGCGCCCCTCTTCCTGCGCAAACTGGACCAATGCGGATTCAGCAATTTCAATCACGTCATTGCCACGCTCCCGCAGGGGGGGCATGTGGATCGGGACGACGAAAAGCCGGTAATACAGATCCTCGCGGAACTGCCCGCGTCGGACGGCCTCCAGCGGATCGCGGTTGGTGGCGCAGACGATGCGGACGTTGACCTTTTGCGGGCGGTTGGACCCGACCGGCAGCACCGTCGAGGTTTGCAGAAAACGCAGCAGTTTGGTTTGCAAGGCCGGGGCCATTTCGCAAATCTCGTCTAGAAACAGCGTGCCGCCATCCGCCGCCGCCGCCGCCCCGGCCCTGTCGGAAATTGCCCCGGTAAAGGACCCCTTCACATGACCGAACACCTCGGATTCCAACAAGTCATGCGGGATCGCCCCGCAATTCAGCGCGATGAACGGCCCCTTGGCGCGCGCCGACGTGCCATGAACGGCCAAGGCGCACAGCTCTTTTCCGGTGCCACTTTCGCCCGTGATGAAAACGGTGGCCATGGAATTGGCGACCGAGGCGATCTTGGAATGGATGCGCTCCATCGCCTCGGATGAGCCCAGAAACGGACGGGGCGCCGTCAGCAAGGCGGTGGGGGTCACGGCGGTGCTGGTTTGACGCAGCGTCGTCTGCCCGGCCAGGGCGTTGCGGACGGCCGTCAGGAACCGGCCCTCGTCAAAGGGCTTGACCAAAAATTCATGCGCCCCGGCTCGCATCGCCTCGACCGCCTTGTTGATGGACCCGTTGGCGGTGATCACAATGATCCTTGTTCCCGGCCGCAGCGTCAGCATTTCGCGGATCATCTCTTGCCCGTCCCGGTCGGGCAGGCCCAGGTCCAGCAGGACGACCTCTGATGCGGCCTGGGCAAAGGCGTCCATGCCTTCGGTCGCAGAGCTTGCGACACGCACCAGATAGCCCGCCCCCTGCAACACCGTCCGGTAGATCAGTTGCAGTGAAGGCGTATCCTCGACCAGCAGGATCGTCGAGACCGGGGTGCGCACCGCTGGACGCTTCATAACGGGGCCGCAAGATCGGCGCGGGCGATCCGGACACGGTCAATCAGGTGGTCCAGCAGAAGCGCAATTTCGGCCAAAAGATCGGACAAGGACCCCACCTCGGGGGCGCGGACCTGGGCGTTCAGATCGCTGGCGAGATCACACAGCCGGTTCGCCCCCACGGTGCCCGCAATCGCCAGCAAAACGTGGCTGTGCAGCCGCAACTTGGGCAAGTCAAGCAGGCGGGCCGCTTTGGTCAAGGCAGCAGCGACGCCCGTCAAATCTTCCTCCAGACGCATGGCAAGCTCCAACGCATGGGCCGAACCGGCAAGGTCCATCAAGGCGGTGAACCTGTGTTCATCAAAGAATTCTGTCACAGCTGCACTTGTCACAAGGGAACACCCCGATGTCCCACGTTACCCGCCCTTGTCCCGCACTTCAACCGTAGTGCGAAACCGGGGTTGCCGCCAAGGCCGACACGTTGAGCAGCCCCCGCGCCGTGATCGAAGGCGTCACGATATGCGCCCGGTTGCCCATGCCCATCAGGATTGGCCCAACCTCCAGCCCGCCTGCCTTCATTTTCAGCATGTTGCGGGCAGCGTTGGCGGCGTCGGTATAGCCAAAGATCAGGATATTGGCCGCCCCCTGCAAACGCGCATTGGGAAACATGCGGTTGCGCAGATCGGCGTCCAGCGCGGCATCCAGGCTCATCTCGCCCTCGTATTCGAAATCTACCTCGCGGGCGTCCAGAATTTCCATCGCGGCGCGCATCCTGCGGCCAGAGTCGCTGTCCAGGTTGCCAAAGTTGGAATGCGAACACAGCGCAACCTTGGGCGCCACACCAAAGCGGCGGGCGTGGCGGACAGCACCGATGGCAGTTTCTGCGATTTGTTCGGGGGTCGGGATCGGGTTGACCTGGGTGTCGGCCACAAACAGCGGCCCGTCCTCGAGGATCATGAGCGACAAGGCACCGCGGGGGTGCAGGCCGCCCCGCGCCAAGACCTGCCGGACATAGTTCATGTGCCACAGATACTGGCCGAACGCCCCGCAAATCATGCTGTCGGCATCGCCCCGGTGCACGGCCACGGCGGCAATCGCGGTGGAATTGGTGCGGATGATGGCGCGGGCGGTGTCAGGGGTCACACCCTGACGTTGCAGCAACTCGTGATAGCTGCCCCAGTAATCGCGGTAGCGGCGGTCACTCTCGGGGTTGATCACCTCGAAATCGCGGTCGGGCCTGATCGGCAGGCCGGCGCGTTCGCAGCGCGTGGCGATGACTTCGGGTCGGCCAATCAGGATCGGCCTGACCGTCATTTCCTCCAGCATGGCATTGGCAGCGCGCAGGACACGCTCATCCTCGCCCTCGGCAAAGATGATGTTGCGGGTGGTCTTGCTGGCGGCCTCGAACACGGGGCGCATAATCAGGGCCGACTTGAACACCGACCCGTCCAGCGCCTGACGATACGCCTCAAGGTCGGCGATGGGCCGGGTGGCAACCCCGGTTTCCATCGCGGCACGGGCCACAGCCGAAGCAACAACGCCGATCAGACGCGGGTCAAAGGGTTTGGGGATCAGGTAATCCGCACCAAAGGTCAGCTGTTCGCCGGTATAGGCGGCAGCCGCCTCGGCGCTGGTTGTGGCGCGGGCGAGGGCCGCGATGCCCTCGATGCAGGCCAGTTCCATTTCCGCGTTGATCTTGGTCGCCCCCACATCCAGCGCCCCGCGAAAGATGAAGGGGAAACACAGCACGTTGTTGACCTGATTGGGAAAATCGCTGCGGCCGGTGGCGATGATGGCATCGGGGGCCACAGCCCGCACGGCATCGGGCAGGATTTCAGGCGTCGGGTTGGCAAGCGCAAAGACGATGGGACGCGAGGCCATCTGCGCCACCATTTCGGGCGTCAGAACACCGGGGCCGGACAAGCCCAGAAACAGATCCGCCCCGCCAATCACATCAGCCAGCTTGGCCGGAACCGTGCCTTGGGCAAAGGCCGCCTTTTGCGCCGACGTTTCGGTGGTCCGCCCGTGAAACACCAACCCGTCAATGTCGCACAACCAGATGTTTTCGCGCCGCGCCCCCAGTTTGACCAGCATGTTCAGACAGGCGATTCCCGCCGCCCCGCCGCCGGTGGACACGATCTTGATATCGGCAAAGCTTTTGCCCGCCACCAACAGCGCATTGGTCGCCGCCGCCCCCACCACGATTGCCGTGCCATGCTGATCATCGTGAAAGACCGGAATTTTCATCCGCTCGCGGCACAATTGTTCAACGATGAAACAGTCGGGGGCCTTTATATCCTCAAGGTTGATCGCACCAAAGGTCGGCTCCAACGCGCAGACGATATCGGCCAGTTTGACCGGATCAGGCTCGTTCAACTCGATGTCAAAGCAGTCGATGTTGGCGAACTTCTTGAACAGGACCGCCTTGCCCTCCATCACCGGTTTCGAGGCCAAAGCGCCAATGTTTCCGAGGCCCAGAACGGCCGTCCCGTTGGTCACGACCCCCACGAGATTGCCGCGGATGGTATAGCGGCTGGCGGTCGCAGGGTCGGCCTTGATCTCAAGGCAAGCTTCGGCCACACCGGGGGAATAGGCGCGGGCAAGGTCGCGGCCATTGGCCAGGGGCTTGGTCGCACGGATTTCCAGCTTTCCGGGCTTGGGGAATTCGTGATAATCCAGCGCCGCCTGCCGTGCGTTCTCTTGCCGAGCCTCTTCCATCCGTCCTGCCTTTCGATTTTAGTTTACCCTTAAACCATTTGCCCTTTGGCAGATAGCCCCGGTTTGCGACATGCCGCGACGGGCTCCCTTGCAAATCACCCGTCAAAGCCGCAGTCTTACCGAAACCAGCAGAGAATGCCATGCCAGATACCCCAGACACGACCCGCGCCGAAATTCGCCTGCCCACGCAAGAGCTGCGCCTTGACCTGCCGTTTTACACCAAGGTGCTTGGGATGCGGCTGGACATGATCTACCCCGCCGACAACCCAGAAGTGGCGGTTCTGTCGGGCCATGGCCTGCGCATCCGCATTCAAAAGGGCGCAGCCGAAGCGCCGGGGACCATCCGCATCCTGACCGACGATCCGGCCTTCGCAGAGGGCGCACGCGAATTGACCGCCCCCAATGGAACCCGGATCGAGATTGATGCGCTGAACCCGCCCCTGGTCCTGCCCCGCACCGAGCATGCCTTCGTCGTGCGCCGCCTGGCCGATCAGGCGCCCTGGGTGATTGGCCGCGCGGGCATGGAGTACCGCGACCTGGTGCCCACCCGTCTGGGCGGCGCGATGATCGCCAGCCATATCCGCGTGCCGGATGGCCCGGTGCCCGACATGGTGCATTACCACAAGGTCGGCTTTCAGCTGATCTTTTGCGTCAAGGGCTGGGTCGATGTCTTGTATGAGGATCAGGGCGGCAAGCTGCGCATCGCAGCGGGCGACTGCTTCATTCAACCGCCCGGCATCCGTCACAAGGTTCTGCATTCCGAAGGCGTTCAGGTCGTGGAAATCGGCGTTCCGGCCGAACATGTGACCGAGATCGACCACGACATGAACCTGCCCACCCCCTATTTCCGCCCCGACCGCGAATGGGAGGGGCAGAAGTTTGTCCATTCCCTCGCCACCAAGGGCACCTTCGCCCCCTTCCGCATCCCGGGGTTCGAAGCGCGCGATACCCTGATCCACGAAAACACCAAAGGCGTCGCCTCGGTCATGGTCGCCCGGCCCACCGGCGTTGCCCCCTGGACCAAGCATGACGGCGACATCCTGTTCACTTTTGTTCTGTCGGGTGAAATGACGCTGGAGGGCGAGGGCAAGGACCCTTACCGTCTGTCACCCGGCGATGCCTTTGTCATTCCGCCGGGAATGGCCACCCGCTACAGCGACACGACCGATGATCTGGAACTGCTGGAGGTTTCGCTGCCCGGCAATCCCCTTACCAGCTTCTGACCTTTCATATTGGCACAAATATCCTGCGGGGGTGCGGGGGTGCAAACCCCCCGCTGCAACGCTTGCAACAGCCGAAAAACCGGCCCACACTCCCCAAACCGCTCAACCACAACGAGGCCCCCATGCTGAAAGACGCCGCAACTCAGGTGCGCCTGCGCGCATATGCCCCCTATTCCCGGTTCAAGGTGGGGGCGGCACTGCGGGCCACGTCGGGGTCCATCCATCTGGGCTGCAATGTCGAAAACGTGGCCTACCCCGAAGGGACCTGCGCCGAGGCCGGGGCGATTGCGGCGATGATCGCGGCGGGTGATGTGCGCATTGCCGAGATCCACGTGATTGCCGACAGCCCCAACCCGGTGCCGCCCTGCGGTGGCTGCCGCCAGAAAATCGCCGAATTCGCCGATCAGGACGTGCGCGTAACGATGCATACCACCGATGGCAAGGTGTTGACCATGACCGTGGCCGAACTCTTGCCCGGTGTCTTTACTGCCGCCCACATGGCGCGGACCTGATGGACGCCCGCAGCATCATCGCCGCCATCCGCGACGGCACCACGCCCACGGCCGAGGAGTTGACCTGGTTCGCGGCAGGGTTGGCTTCCGGCGCAGTGACGGATGCGCAAGCCGGGGCCTTTGCGATGGCGGTGCTGCTCAAGGGTTTGGGGGAACAGGGCCGCGTGGCGCTGACGCGGGCGATGACAGCCTCGGGTCAGGTGATGACCTGGGATCTGCCGGGCCCCGTGATCGACAAGCATTCCACGGGCGGGATCGGCGATTGCGTGTCGCTGATGCTGGCGCCAGCTTTGGC
The DNA here is from genome assembly GCA_945871285.1 of Pseudorhodobacter antarcticus. GTDB lineage: Bacteria > Pseudomonadota > Alphaproteobacteria > Rhodobacterales > Rhodobacteraceae > Stagnihabitans. The sequence continues at coordinate 13,663 of CAMBWO010000026.1, forward strand.
TGCCTGCGGGGCCTATGTGCCCATGATTTCGGGGCGCGGTCTTGGCCATACCGGTGGCACTCTGGACAAGCTCGAGGCGATACCGGGGTTCCGCACAGGCCTGTCCGAGGATCAGGTGCGCCGCCAGATGAAGGATGTGCGCTGCGCCATCGTCTCGGCCAGTGCCGAAATCGCACCGGCAGATCGGCGGCTTTATGCGATCCGCGATGTGACCGGCACGGTCGAATCGATCGACCTGATCACCGCCTCGATCCTGTCCAAGAAGCTGGCGGCGGGGCTCGAGGCGCTGGTGCTGGATGTCAAATGCGGCTCGGGCGCCTTCATGAAAACGCTGGAGGATGCCGAAGCCTTGGCGCGGGCGCTGGTCAGCACGGCCCAAGGCGCGGGGTGCATGACATCCGCACTGATCACCGACATGAGCCAGCCCTTGGCGACCGCTGCGGGCAACGCGCTGGAGGTGTCCGAAGTGATGGAAACGCTGACCGGCACATCCGTCAATTCCGCGCTGTGGGACATCACCATGGCACTGGGCGGCGAGGCTTTGGCTCTGGGCGGCATTGCCCATGATGCTGCGGATGGCGCGGGGCGGATCGAACAAGCGTTGGAATCGGGGGCTGCGGCGGATTGGTTTGGCCGCATGGTGGCGGCCCAAGGCGGCCCCGCCGATTTTGTGGACCGCTGGCCCGACCGTCTGCCCGCCGCCACCGTGATCCGCGAGGCGCCCAGTCCGGGGGGCGGCTTTGTCTCGACCATTAACGGGCAGATGCTGGGTCTGGCGGTGGTGCGTCTGGGCGGCGGGCGTCAGCGCGAGGGCGACCGCGTCAACCCCTCGGTCGGTCTGTCCGATCTGGCGGGGATTGGCGAAGATATCGGCGCGGGCGATCCGCTGTGCATGGTTCATGCCGCGACCGAGGCACAGGCCGAAGAAGCGATCCGCGCCATTCAGGCCGCTTATGTTTTGGCCGAAGTGGCGCCCGACGAGCCGTCCCTGATCCTGAAAAGGATCGCCTGATGGCCCGCGCCTTTCTGATCGTGATGGATTCGGTGGGCTGTGGCGGTGCGCCCGATGCGGCGGATTTTGGTGACGCGGGGTCGAACACCTTGGCCCACATCGCCCGGGAATGCGCCGATGGTCGGGCCGATACCGGGCGTTCGGGGCCGTTGCGGATGCCCAATCTGGATGCACTGGGTCTGGGGGCGGCAGTGCAACTCGCTTCGGGTGCGGACACTCCGGGCTTGGCGGCGCAGCCTTCGGGCAGATGGGGGGCCGCGACCGAAGTGTCACGGGGCAAGGATACACCCTCGGGGCATTGGGAACTGGCTGGCGTGCCCGTGCCGTGGGATTGGACCTATTTCCCCGACACCACCCCCGCCTTTCCGGCCGACCTGGTGGCGCTGGTCTGCCAACTTGCCGGGACCGATGGCATCCTGGGCAACTGCCATGCGTCCGGCGTGCCGATCATCGAACGCCACATCGCCGAGCATCTGCGGACGGGCTGGCCTATCTGTTATACCTCGGCGGACTCGGTGTTCCAGATTGCCGCGCATGAGGAGGCGTTCGGGTTGGATCGGCTCCTGAAACTCTGCCAGGACCTTGCCCCGACCCTGCATGCGATGAAGGTGGGCCGGGTCATCGCCCGCCCGTTTACCGGGACCCCCGGCAATTTCAAACGCACGCCGAACCGCCATGATTATGCCATCGCCCCCCCTGCCCCAACCCTGCTGGACTGGGTCCAAAAGGCGGGTCACGCCACCCATGCCATCGGCAAGATTGGCGACATCTTTTCGATGCGCGGCATCGGGGCGCTGCACAAGGGCAAGTCCGACGTTGACCTTTTCGATCATCTTGACCGGTTGGGGCGCGCGGCCGAGCCCGGTTCCTTGACCTTCGCCAACTTTGTCGAGTTTGACAGCCTTTATGGCCACCCTCGCGATGTGGCGGGTTATGCCCGTGCGCTGGAATGGTTCGACACCCGCGCCGGGGCGTTCCTGGCGGCGTTGCGGCCCGGCGATCTGGCGATTTTCACCGCCGATCACGGCAATGACCCAACCTGGCGCGGCACCGAACACACCCGCGAACGCGTGCCGGTTCTGTGTGCCGGGGTGGGCAACGGCAGCCTTGGCACCTGCGCCTTTGTCGATGTGGGCGCGTCAGTTGCGGCCCATCTGGGCGTGCCGTCGCACGGGCCGGGGGTCAGCTTCCTGTGACACCCAAGGTCGAATTGCACCTGCATCTGGAAGGGGCCGCGCCCCCCGCTTTCATCCGCTCTCTGGCCAAGCAGAAGAAACTGGATATTGCGGGCATCTTCAACGAGGACGGCTCCTATCGCTTTGCGGATTTCTGGGATTTCATCAAGGTCTATGAGGCGGCGGTCACCACCCTGCAACGCCCCGAAGATTTCCACGCCCTGACCCTGGCCGTGCTGGAGGAAAGCGCCAAAAGCGGGGTCATCTATACCGAATGTTTTCTGGCCCCCGATTTCTGCGGCAACCGCGATGTGTCGGCCTGGAAGGAATACCTGCACGCCATCGAAGAGGCCGCCGCCAAGGCACAAACCGATTTCGGCATCACCATGCGCGGCATCGTGACCTGCGTGCGCCATTTCGGCCCCGACAAGGCCCGCCAGACCGCCCGCTGTGCGGCCGAAACGGCGGGGCAGTTCGTCACGGGTTTCGGCCTCGCCGGCGATGAAAAGATCTGCAAACCCAAGGACTTCGCCTGGTCTTTTGACATGGCGCGCGAGGCGGGTTTGCGCCTGACCGCCCATGCCGGCGAATGGGGCGGGCCGCAGTCGGTGCGCGATGCGATCAAAGACCTGCGGGTCGAACGCATCGGCCACGGGGCCCGCGCGATCGAGGATATGGCCCTGGTCGAGGAGATTGCCGAAACCGGCATCGTGCTGGAACTGTGTCCGGGGTCCAACGTGGCGCTTGGCATCTTCCCGACCTTTCGCAAACACCCGATTGGTGAGATGTACAACCGCGGCGTCAAGGTCACGATTTCCACCGACGATCCGCCCTTCTTTCACACCACGATGGCGCAGGAATATGAGATGCTGCATCAGGCGTTTGACTGGGACGAGGGCGTCTTTGCCAAGATCGCCCGGACCTCGCTTGACGCGGCCTTCTGTGACGCCGATACGAAAGCCCGAATACTGAAAATGCTGGAGGCCGCCGATGCTTGAAAACCTGACCGTCGTTTCGCACCCCCTGGTGCAGCACAAACTGACGCTGATGCGGGAAAAGGACACCTCCACCGCATCCTTCCGGCAACTTCTGCGCGAGATCAGCCTGCTGCTGGCCTATGAAGTCACCCGCGAATTGCCGATGACCACCAAGATGATCGAAACCCCGCTGGAGCCGATGGCCGCCCCGGTGATCGAGGGGCGCAAGCTGGCGCTGGTGTCCATTTTACGGGCGGGCAATGGGTTGCTGGATGGCATTCTGGAGCTGATCCCGGCGGCGCGGGTCGGGTTTGTGGGCCTGTACCGTGACCCCGAGACGCTGCAACCGGTGCAATACTACTGCAAACTGCCCGACCATCTGGAAGACCGCATCTGCATCGTGGTCGATCCCATGCTGGCGACCGGCAATTCCTCGGCGGCGGCGGTGACGCTATTGAAACAATCGGGGGCCCGCAACATTCGCTTCCTTTGCCTCTTAGCGGCCCCGGAAGGCATCAAGCACATGCAAGAGGTGCATCCTGACGTGCCGATCGTCACAGCGGCTGTGGACAGCCAACTGAATGACCATGGATATATTGTTCCTGGTCTAGGGGATGCGGGAGATCGCATGTTTGGTACTAAATAGGGGTATTCGCCCTTTACTCGGAAACAATGATGATACATGATTCCCCCAACTACTGGGGGGTAGTCATGCCGTTCAAAGTTCTTTCATCCGCCGTCATGGCTTTTGTCGTTTCAACATCTCCGGTCCAGGCGCAAAGTCTGGCCCGCATTGGTGGGCCTGCCAATCTGCCACCCGCCGGGTATACCGGCCAGCAGTTTGTCGATGCCCGTGGCTGCCTGTTCCTGCGTGCGGGATTTGGGGCCAACGTCAACTGGGTGCCAAGGGTTGACCGGGCGCGCAAGCCAATCTGCGGCATGGCGCCGTCTTTCGGTGCGGCGGTTGCGGCGGCGATTGAAGCGGACATGGGACCAGAACCACAGGTGGCGGCGGCCCCGGTCATCGTGGCCCCGGCCCACCCCCCCGTGATCGTCGCGGCGGTGCCCGAAGTGACCGCCCCTCCGGCGCCCCGGCGCGGATCGACCCTTGCCGCGTTGTTCGCCGCGCCCACCCCGCAGGTCGCACCGACCCCGCAAGTCGTGGCCGCCCCCGCGCAACCCACCTACCAGGCGGAAGGAACAGCCGCGGCCTCCGGTCAGATCCAGTGCTTTACCTCTGCCCCGCGTCTGGAGAGGGTTCTGCTGCGCAGTGGCGGTACCGCCTTGGTCTGCACCCGCGGCGATGGCACCCTGTCCGGTTGGCGGCCGCCCCGGTTTCCTGCTGGCGCCAATGTTGGCGCGGCCCTGAACCCGCAGATCATGGCAGGGGCAACCGTGCTGGGCCGGACCACGTCACCGGCGCAGGCCGCCGTGCCGACCCCTCCACCCGGCTACCGGGCTGCTTGGACGGATGACCGGTTGAACCCGATGCGCGGGGTCGGAACTGCATCCGGTCAGGCGCAACAGGATCAGGTCTGGACCCGCGACATACCCGCCCAACTGGTGGCCCAGCAACCGCAACAGCGCGTCGTCGCGGCCGCTACGCAGAACCGCACAACCGTATCGACAATGTCATCCCCGCAGGCCGAGGCGCAGGCGGCCTATGTGCAGGTCGGCACCTTTGGCCAGCCTGCCAATGCCGACGCGGTCAAGGCCAGGATTTCCGCCCTGGGCCTGCCAGTGTCGACCAGCAAGATCACCCGCGGCGGCGCTTTGCTGCAAATCGTCTACGCCGGCCCCTTTGGCACCAAGGCAGAGGCAAAGGCGGCCCTGACTGTCGCCCGCAATGCGGGCTTTGGCGATGCAATCCTGAGATAGGCCAAGGCAAGTCCGGGCAGCCCGTGCTCACTCGTCGCAGATGCTTTGCAGGCTGATCCAGTCATTATCGACCAGAATGGTCGCCGCAGACCTGCCCTTGAAGGGGTCAGCCTCGATCAGGCCCAGGGTCGCCTCGCCGCTAGGGTCCAGGGCGCGGGCATAGGCGACGGGCGACAGGTTCACCCTGCGAAAGCGTTCCAGCAGGCGATCATCGGGCAATGCCGCCCTGTCCGCCTTGAGCAGACTTTCGGCATAAAGGGCAACGGCATCAGGCGCCAGAACGCCCGTGGTCAGCAGACCAAAGGTTGACATCAAGCCCGCATGGCTGAGCAGCGGGATCACCGGGTCCTGCATTTCGGCGCGCAGGGTCTCGGCGACGACGAAGCCCGCCAGAACCTCGGGGTCTTCGGTCTGCTCCAACAGGTTGCGGTTCACCACGACCAACCCACCGGGCAGGTTCAGCGCGGTTTCAACGCCGTCCCGCACCACCACGATCTCACCCACCCCCAGGGTCGACAGGTTGACGGCAAGCGCCGCTGCGGCACGGCGCCCAAGCGGCGTGCCACAGGGCGTGCCCGTCAACCGGGTCATATCCTGCAACGCCATCTTACCGATCAGAACCCGCGTCGACTGCGGCAGGACCGAGGCCGTGTGCCGGATCATCGCGCCGGGCAACCACAAGATGCCGAAACACAACACCGCCGTCAGCACAGACACCACCATGACCCCGCGCAACCGACCCGGGCGCGGGCGACGGCGGACCAGCGTGACGCGCACCATGTCCAGCGCAGCAATCATGTAGGGATCGCTCACCTCCAGCGTTTCGGCAGGTTGGCCGTCTTCCAGACGACCTGCGGTGAACAGGGCAGGCAACTCGCCCGGGTTCAAACGTTCGACCGCAGGCAGCGACCAGTGGGTCAGCGCCATGTCGTTGCGCGGATCGGACAGGACCAGGGTCGCGTCGCGCAATCCCACGACAACCTCGCGCAGTTGCTCGGCCGCCGCCGAACGCCACAGGCCATCGCATTCAAGCCGCTGGTATTTGTCAACTGCGGTCATGTGCCGGCAGTCCTGCCCCCTTGGTTTCTGTGCCATGGTTATCGAAGGATCCGGGGCGGGACAATCAGCAGCGGCTCAATAATCCGGGTCGGGACGGCAATTGCTGCCCGCCCGTGTCGCTTTTCAGCGCGCAGTGCGGCATGGGACGGGATTGGGTGGCGCTCAGTCAAGGAGGATGCCATGGCCAGTGCCGGCGACAAGACCCTGCAAGCCGGCCTCATGATCGCGGTCTATGCGACGATCATCGGCTTTACCGACAACTTTGTCCGGGTGATTGCGGCAGAGGGGGGGCTGTGGCAGTTTCACGCAACGCGGACCGCGATGGCTTTGGTGATGCTGGGGTTGGCGTCCATCCCCCTGGGGCTGCGGCTCCGGCCGGTCAACCTCGGGGCCGTGGTGGCGCGGTCGGCGATTCACGGGCTGGCGATGGTCATCTATTTCGGCGCGCTTGCCTTTTTGCCCGTGGCCCTCGTGGCTGCCGGCCTGTTCACTGCACCGATCTTTGTTTTGCTGATTTCCTGGGCCGCCTATGGTCAGGCGATTGGCCCCTTTCGGATTTTTGCGGTCGCGCTGGGCTTTGCCGGCGCTGTGGCCGTTCTGGGGCCCGAGGCGCTCAAAGGGGCCTCGCTCCCTGCCCTTCTGCCGGTGATCGCTGGCGCCCTTTATGCGATGGGCAACATCGCCACACGCCGCTGGTGCGCACAAGAAAGCGCCGAAACCTTGCTGGCGGGGTTCTTTGGGGCTTTGGGGGTGATCGGCGTGGTGGGTCTTTTGGTGCTGTCGCTCTGGCCCATTGCGGTGCCCGACGGGACAGCCGGATTCCTGCAACGCGGCCTGGTCTGGCCATCGCAACAATTCCTGTTCTGGACATTCGTTCAGGCAGCGGGGTCACTGCTCGCCGTGGGGATGATGGTGCGGGCCTATCAGATTGCCGATGCGACGCGGGTGTCGGTCTTTGAATATGTCATCCTGCCCGCCTCGGCGATCTGGAGCTGGCTGATCTGGGGCGAGGTTCTGACTCCCCTGGCGATTGCCGGCATGGTGCTGATCTTCGTCGCCGGTGTCATGGCGGCTTTGGGCGGTCAGCGCCCCGCGACATGATCTTCCGCCCTCTGCGCTATCGACCCTCGACAGCCTCGCGCCAATGGCGGCGGCACAAGGACTGATAGGTTTCATTGCCGCCGATCACGACCTGTTCGCCATCCTTCAACGCCCGCCCATCCGGACCACGCCGGATCACCATGGTGGCCTTCTTGCCGCAATGGCAGATCGTGCGCACCTCCCGCATCTCGTCCGCCCAAGCCAGCAGGGCAGCGGAACCGGGGAAAAGGTCGCCCTTGAAATCGACCCGCAACCCGTAACACATGATCGGCACCCCCAAATCATCGACCGCGCAGGCCAGTTGCCAGACCTGATCCTTGGACAGGAACTGCGCCTCGTCGATGAACACGCAGGCGATGCGGCTCAGGGTCAGGCGGGCGGCCAGTTTGGCATACATATCCTCGCCCGGACCAAAGGTATCCGCAGGCTCGCCAATGCCGATCCGACTGGCAATCCGCCCCTCACCAGCACGGTTGTCGAACTGCGCAGTGATCAGATAGGTGTCCATCCCGCCTTCGCGGTAATTGTGCGAGGCCTGCAACAGCGAGGTCGATTTGCCCGCGTTCATCGTCGAATAATGGAAATACAGTTTTGCCATGCGGCGACTTACCCAAAGCGGTGCGAGGCTGCAAGACGTGCGAGACGGGCCCGCCGCACAGGTTTGCAAAACTGTTGCGCGACGGACCCCCACCCAAACCGACGAAACCGCCAGCCACTCGTAAAGTCCCGAACACTCGGGACACCTTTATCAATGACAAACTCTTGCAACGGCCTTAATGGGAAAAAACGTATAGAATTCCCGAATGACGCCAAGGGAAGGGTCAAGATGTCCGTTGAAACCTATCTCAAGAAACACACCGAGGCGCTGGTCAAGGAGGTGGGGGTCGAGGCGGCCTGTGCCCTGACAGGGAAATCCAAGGCGACGATCGGGCGATACTATTCCGATCAGGACGAGCATGGCGACCGGTTCATGCCGATTGACGTGGTGGCCCAGTTGGAGGCGGCTGCGACGTTTCCGCATGTCACCTCGGCTTTGGCGGATTTGAGGGGCATCACGCTGGCCTATGATCCGGACCGGCGCAACGCGACCTCGACCGGGGTCAATCATGATGTGGTGGCACTGGCGCAGCGGTTTGCGCAGCTGATGTCGGAATACAACCTGGCGATTGGCGACGGCAAGATTTCGGCGAACGAGGCGAAGCGGATGCTGCGCGAAACGCTGGCGATTCAGCAGGTTCTGCTGGACATGAAGCTGAACCTTGAGGATGAGGCGGTCTGACGTCCACGCGTGCAATGAGTGGAATTTAACGCGATATCAGGGCGTTAAGGGTATCCATTAACCCCGCGTCAGGAAACGGGCTGCGGCACTGACCGCAGCCCGGCGTGGTTTAGCTGGTCCAGCGTTGCGGACCGCGGGACAGTTTGCCCCCTTCGGCGCGGCGCGGTGCGGCGGCGGGGCGGGCAGCGGCGGCTGCTGGTTTCGCGGCGGGCCGGGGTTGCGCCTTGGCGGCCGGTTTGGCGCCCATGGGCTTGCCCTGCGAAGGCTTGCCCTGCTGGGCGCGGGGGGCATGGGACGGACGCTGGCCGCCACGTTGGGCGGGCTTGGGGTCTGCGGCCACGGCCGAGGCTGACCACGGCGCGCCACCGATGATCGGGATCGGCTTTTTCAGCAGTTTTTCAACGGCTTGCAATTCGCTCATCTCGGCGGGGGCGCAGAAGGCGACTGCGGTGCCCTCGGCCCCAGCGCGGGCGGTGCGGCCGATGCGGTGGACATAGTTTTCCGGCACGTTCGGCATGTCATAGTTATAGACGTGCCGGACACCCGGAATGTCGATGCCGCGCGCGGCCACGTCGGTTGCCACCAGCACCTGCATCTTGCCCTCGCGGAATTCCGCCAGGGTCTTGTCCCGCTGGTTCTGGCTTTTGTTGCCGTGGATCGACCCGGCCTTGAAGCCCCAGGACAGCAACAGTTTATACAGCTTTTCGCTGCCATGCTTGGTGCGGCCAAAGACCAGCGCCTGCTCGCCCTCATGCTTTTTCAGATAGGTTTCCAAGAGCTTGGCCTTGTCGCCATTGGGGATGTAGTGAACCCCCTGGACGATTTTCTCGATCGGCTTGCCGGGCGGGGCGACCTGCACCTTGATGGGGTTGCGCAGATAAGTGGCGGCCAGGTCCTCGATGTCTTTCGGCATGGTGGCCGAAAACAGCAGGGTCTGGCGTTTGACCGGGATATGCTTGGCGATTTTGTTCAGCGAATGGATGAAGCCCATGTCAAGCATGTGGTCAGCCTCGTCCAGCACCAGATAACCGGTGTCTTCCAGCGAGACATCGCCGCGCTCGATCAGGTCGATCAGACGGCCGGGGGTGGCGACCAGAACGTCAGACCCCTTGGACAGCCGTTCTGCCTGACGGAACAGCGAGGCGCCGCCGACAACCATCGTCACCTTGACGGCAGTGCCCTTGGTGAAAACCATGAAGTTTTCGGCAATCTGGTTCACCAGTTCCCGCGTGGGCGCCAGGATCAGCGCACGGACACGCTTGGGCGCAGGCGGATGACCGATTTCGAGCAGACGGTGCAGCAGGGGCAGGCCAAAGGCTGCCGTCTTGCCCGTGCCGGTTTGCGCCAGACCCATCAGGTCGGCGCCGCGCATGATGTGCGGGATGGCCTGCGACTGAATCGGCGTCGGGGTCTGCATGGTGGTTTTTTCAAGCGCCTTGAGCAGCTTGGGCGAAAGGCCGAGTTCGGCAAATGTGGTCATGATAGTCCCATATCGTCAGAGGCAATGGGCCCTCGCCGTCCGCGGATGCGAACGACCGTGCACACTGCGGTGCCCCTGCGTGATGGTGGGAACCTTGTCCGGGCCTTCAGGTGCTCACGCGGCACGGGCTTCGGACAGGTTGCAGATGGGCGCATTTTGGCCCAATGTCAAGGGGTCAGTCGAGGATGGCGCTGCCGTCGGGGGGCAAGCGGGCCAGTCCTTCGCGCATCTGGGCGACCTGTTCGGGGGCATGGCCCTGCCAGTTGGTCACCTCGGCCAGAACGCGCAGGGGCGATTGCGAGCGGAAGGACATCGTCGGATTGCCGGGAAATTTCTTGTCGGTCAGGTTCGGGTCGTCCTCGAACGGCCCGGCCGGTTCGACCACATAGATGCGGCCAGGCCCCTCGCCCCGCGCAAGTTCCGCCCCCCAGATCGCCGCGTCCAGCGTGGCCGAGAAATAGACCCAAGACAGCACCCGCTCGGCAAAGTTCGATACATGTCCCGTTTGGATCCGGTCACCGGGGGCCAGATCGGCGCTGGTGCCGTGGAAATAGGATTGGGTAAAGGTGGTGGCGGCTGCGGACATCGGAATACCCCCTGTGATCGCTGCTATCATACGATGGGCCCCAAAACTTTTCGAAAAGTTTTGCAAATTTCTTCGAAGAAATTTGGGTGGGCCCGCGTCAGGCGAACTGTTCGACGATCAGGCGTTCTTCCAAGCCATGGCCGGGGTCGAACAGGATGCGGTGGGTGACGTTGGGTTCGGAGCGGATTTCGACGCTGATCACGCTGGGCACGGCGCGCGTGTCGGCATCGGCACGCACCGGGCGGCGTTCGGGGTCCAGCACGTCGAACCGCACCACCGCGGATTTGGGGAGAAGGGCACCCCGCCAGCGGCGGGGGCGAAAGGCGGCGACGGCGGTCAGGGCCAGGATGTCGGCGCCAATCGGCAGGATCGGGCCATGGGCGGAGTAGTTATAGGCGGTGGACCCGGCCGGCGTGGACACCAGCGCGCCGTCACAGACCAGTTCCGCCAGCCGTTCGCGGCCATCGACCGAAATGCGCAGTTTGGCGGCCTGGGGTCCGGCGCGCAGCAGCGACACCTCGTTGATCGCCAAGGCCTCGGTCACAGAGCCATCGGGGGCGACGGCGCGCATCGCAAGGGGGTTGATCACCGCCATTTCGGCAGTGGCCAGCCGTTCGGGCAGGTCATCGGTCAGAAAACTGTTCATCAAGAATCCGACCGTGCCGCAGTTCATGCCATAGACCGGCAGCCCCGCCGCCTGGGTTTCTTGCAAGGTTTGCAGCATGAACCCGTCGCCGCCGAGGCAAACGACAATCCCCGCAGCCTCCAGCGGCACCTGGCCATACATCGCCACCAGCTGCGCCAGGGCCTCTTGCGCGGCGGGGGCGTTGCTGGCCCGAAAGGTGATTTTGCCCAGTGCCACATGCGTCTCCTTGGCCGGTCGTCCCGGTCGGGCGCAGTCTTGGCAGGCTTGGCGGCAAACTCAACCCCCTGTTTCCTGCGTGGCCGGCGGGGGGCGGCGTGTTTCCTATCGGAAACTTTTTTCGCAACTGTGGCGCAGGGTGTCGTTTTCCCGCTTTCACGCTAACTACATCCTCGCTTAGAAAGGTGCCAACCAGACCAGGAGATGCCCATGAACACCATGCAAGGTTTTTTCAACCAGAGCCTCGCCCTTGCCGACCCCGAGATTGCCGGGTCGATCACCGCCGAGCTTGGCCGTCAGCGTGACGAGATCGAGTTGATCGCGTCCGAAAACATCGTGTCCCGCGCCGTGATGGAGGCGCAGGGGTCGGTGATGACCAATAAATATGCCGAAGGCTATCCGGGCAAGCGGTACTATGGCGGCTGTCAGTATGTCGACATCGCCGAGACGCTGGCGATCGAGCGGGCGAAGAAGTTGTTCAACTGCGCCTATGCCAATGTGCAGCCGAATTCGGGCAGCCAGATGAACCAGGCGGTGTTTCTGGCACTGTTGCAGCCGGGCGACACCTTCATGGGGCTGGACCTGAACTCGGGCGGGCATCTGACGCATGGCAGCCCGGTCAACATGTCGGGCAAGTGGTTCAACGTGGTCAGCTACGGCGTGCGCAAGCAGGACGAGCGGCTGGACATGGACACGATCCGTGAACAGGCCTTGGTCGCTAAGCCCAAGCTGATCATCGCGGGCGGCACGGCCTATAGCCGGACCTGGGATTGGCAGGCGTTCCGGGCGATTGCGGATGAGGTGGGCGCTTACCTCATGGTGGACATGGCCCATATCGCGGGGCTGGTGGCCGGTGGGGCGCATCCCTCGCCTCTGCCTTGGGCCGATGTGGTGACGACGACGACGCATAAATCGCTGCGGGGCCCTCGCGGCGGGCTGATCCTGACCAACAACGAGGACATGGCCAAGAAGATGAACTCGGCCGTGTTCCCGGGGTTGCAGGGGGGGCCGTTGATGCATGTGATCGCCGCCAAGGCTGTCGCCTTTGGCGAGGCGCTGCGGCCCGAGTTCAAGGATTATGCCGCTGCCGTGGTCGCCAATGCCAAGGCGATGGCGGATCAGTTGATGAAGGGCGGCATCAACATCGTCTCGGGTGGCACCGACAACCACCTGATGCTGGCTGACCTGCGGCCCAAGGGTGTGACGGGCAAGGCGACCGAGCAGGCGTTGGGTCGGGCGCATATCACCTGCAACAAGAACGGCGTGCCGTTTGACCCCGAGAAACCCTTTGTCACCAGCGGCATCCGTCTGGGCACCCCGGCCGGCACCACGCGGGGCTTTGGCGAGGCCGAGTTCCGGGCGATTGCGGATTGGATTGTCGAGGTGGTTGACGGTCTGGCCGCCAATGGCGAGGCGGGCAATGCGGCGGTCGAGGCGGCGGTGCGGGGCAAGGTCGAGGGTCTGTGCAAGCGGTTCCCGTTGTATCCCGGCCTATAACAGACCAAAGGGCCCGCCAATGTGGCGGGCCCTTTCATTTCAGACCTTCTTGTCGGTCACGAATTCGGCCAGCAGGCGTTCGTTATGCGCCTCTTCCAGCTGTTTGATGCGGTCGATGCTGGCCTGGGCGTCAAAGCGGTATTTGACGACGTTGATCAGGCTGAGCGTCAACAAGAGCACCCCCATGCCCCAATAGCCCTTGGTTGCCAGCGGCACCTCGGTTGACAGCCACAGCGAGATCGACAGCAACACATAGGCGGCGATGACGCCGGCCAGGTTGAGGGTGAGGATCAGTCCGTTGTCGGTTTGAGCGGTTTTCATCTGCGTCTCCTATCGGTTACGCTTGCGCCTTGAGGCGGGCATGCACGTCGGCGGTGGTGGATTTCAGGGCGCGGCCAAAGCCCTGGTCGGCCAGTTTGTCGGCGATGGTGTCGTGGTTCAAGCCCCGGTCGATTTCGGTCAAAATCTCGGTCTGTTCAAAGGGGTCATCGCGGCCCAGAACGCCTGCGATCAACTCCTCGGCCTCGGCCATCGGGCTGGGGCTGGACAGGGTGGTGTTCATCCGGGCCTGCAACGCATGTTCGTCGCGGACGGCGCGGGCGGCAATGGCACCCTGCCGCAGGTCGATGAAGCGGCGCGTGGCGGTTTCAACCGAAGTTTGCATCCGCAGCGCCCGCGCCTCCAGCCTCGCTTGCGTGTCGCGGCGCAGGGTCAGTTCGTTTTCCATCACGGCAAATGCCTCGGCCGCCTCGGTGGCAAGGTCGTCACGGCCTGCGGTCAGCGCCTGTTGGGCGCGGGCCATCAGGTCGGCGGTGCGGGCGGCAAGGGCGGCCAACTGCCGCTCCTCGGCGCGTTGGCGCTGGATCAGGCTGGCAAGCGTCGCCTT
>CAMBWO010000027.1 GCA_945871285.1 Pseudorhodobacter antarcticus
CGGCTGTCGCGCGTCAGGAACCCTGCCGCCTTCAGCGCACCGCGCAGGGCGGGCTCATACAGTTGCAGCGCCTTGGACACGCCGTGCTTGACCGCACCAGCCTGGCCCGACAAACCGCCACCCGAAACCGTGGCCATCACGTCGAACTGACCCTCGCGACCAGCAACCGTGAAGGGCTGCGCCAGGATCATCTGCAACACCGGGCGGGCAAAGTAGTCCGCCATGGTCTTGCCGTTCACGGTGACCTGGCCGGTGCCCGGCTTGATCCAGACACGGGCAATCGCGTTCTTGCGCTTGCCGGTGGCATAAGACCGGCCCAGCTTGTCGCGCACGGCCACACGGACCGGCGCCATGGCAACGGCGGGGGCAGCAGCGCCAACGGCCGATTTCAGATCGTCAAGAGATTTGATGTCGGACATGTTCAGGCGCTCCGGGTGTTCTTCGGGTTCATGGCTGCCACGTCCAGAACGACGGGCTGCTGGGCTTCATGCGGATGTGCTGCACCGGCATAAACGCGCAGGTTGGTCATCTGCACAGCGCCCAGACGGTTGCGGCTGATCATGCGCTCGATCGCCTTTTCGACGATCCGCTCAGGATGCGCGCCGTCCAGGATCTGCTCTGCCGTGCGCACCTTGATGCCGCCCGGGTGGCCGGTGTGCCAGTAGTATTTCTTGTCTTTGCGCTTGTTGCCGGTCATCTGGATCTTGTCGGCATTGATGACAATCACGTTGTCACCCATGTCCATGTGCGGCGTGAACGTCGGCTTGGTCTTGCCGCGCAGGATCGAGGCGACGATGGTCGCAAGGCGGCCCAGAACGATGCCCTCGGCGTCGATCAGGATCCACTGCTTGTGGATATCCGCTGGTGTTGCGGTAAAGGTTTTCATTTTTAACCCTATAGGTGGAAGGCAGCGCACTGCCCGGTCTCGGATGGGGGCTTATCGCTGAACCGCCCGCACAGGTCAAGGGCGCGCAGAAAGATTAAACCATTGCAAAACAACGGCTTGCGTCATGGGGTATCATTTTACCCCATCATTTCAGATAAGGCGGCCGCGCCGGGTCCATTCCGGGCCCCACCGGCACCTCCGGCCCCCCCTCAACCACGGCCTCGCCCTCCAGCACCAGCGCCACCCCCGCCAGCCGCGCCAGCAGCGCGTCCCCCACCGGCCGGAACACCGTATCCAGCGCCGAGGCGTCCAGCCCCGAAAACGCCAGCGCCTCCGTCACCGCCCGCAACACCTTGGCCTCGGCCGCAGCCTCCACCCCGGTCAGCACCAGCATCTGCGCCCGCCGCCCGCCCTGATACTGCACCCCCACCACATAGGCCCGCGCCACCCCGGCCAGCGCCCCCGCCAGCGTCGCCAGCACCGCGCCCGGCACCGACGGCGCCTGAAACGCCGCAACCCGCGCCTCCAGCACCTCGGCCGGGGCCTGATCCAGCATCGCCATCAACCAGTCCAGCGCCTCGGGCGGCAAGATCACCTCGGACGCCGCCCCCGACCCCAGGTTCAACCCCAGCGCCAGCCTGTTTTCCGACTCCGGGCCCTGCCCCACCATCTGCCCCGCCACCACCCGCCCCGGCAGCGCGGCATAGGGCAAGACCTGATCCGAAAACCCCGCCAGCCGCTCCTCACTGTCAAAGGCCAGCAAGACCGGACCCGCCTCCAGATCAAACACCCGTGGCGTCATCACGTCGCCCTCGGCCTCGGCCTCCAGCAGGATGAACAGTTCGGCATCGGCCAGGGCGCGGTAAAACGCCATTCCCTCGGCATCGCCCCCGGTCAGCAGGGCCGCATATCTCTGGTCAAGCTCCGTCATGGTCCAAAACCCCTGCCACTGCCGCACGCAAGTCCGGCACCAACTCCGCCTCGAACCACGGGTTGCGCCGCAGCCAGCCGGTATTGCGCCAGGACGGGTGCGGCAAGGGAAAAACACCCGTGGCGGCACTGTGTCGCCATGCCGCCACCCGCGCCGACACCGGCCCGCGCCCCAGATGCCACCCCATCGCCGCCCCACCCACCAGCAGCGTCAGGCGCAGCTGCGGCAACGCGGCCAACACCCGTGCCCGCCAGGTCGCGGCACAAATCGGCGGCGGTGGCAGGTCCGACCCCTTGGCATCATAGCCCGGAAAGCAAAACGCCATCGGCACGATCGCCACCCGCGCCCGGTCGTAGAACACCTCCGGCTGCACCCCCATCCAGTCGCGCAACCGCGCCCCCGAGGCGTCGTTGAACGGCAACCCCGACGCATGAACCCGCGCCCCCGGCGCCTGCCCCGCCACCATCAGCCGCGCCGTGGGTTCAAACCACGCCACCGGGCGCGGCCGATGACCCGTCGCGGTCGCGGCAAAGCGGGAGGCGCACAAACGGCAGGCCGAAATCTCGTCTTGCAGGCTCATCGATTTGGTTCCCGTCCCCGGCGAAAATAGGCCGCCGCCTTGTGCCGCGCGCCTACCTGCGCCCAGTTTGCCCCCGCGCCATGCAACCGCGCAACACAATCACTTGATTGCATGTCACCACGTTGCCACCAACCCCGGTGGTCGGTATGCCGTTCCAAACTCCCCCATCCGCAAGGCTCCCCATGTATCGCGTTTCCCCCTTTGTCCGGCATTTTGCCCGCGCGCTGATCGGGGGTGTGGTTGTGGCGACCGTCTGGGTCAACCTGTCCCCCGCCAGCTATTATGACGCAGTCGAATTGCGGCTGGCCGATCTGCCGATGCCCGATTTCACCGGGGTCGCCGACCTGACCCTGACGCCCCTGTCCATCGTGTCCGAAGGGCTGATGGCGCTGTTCTTGTTCTTCATCGGCAAAGAGCTGTGGGAGGCTGTCGTGCTGGAACGCGGCGCCCTGTCGGGCCGGGCAGACCGTCTGATGCCCATCGGCGCCGTCGTGGGCGGGATGCTGGGCGCCGCCCTCGTCTGGACCCTGTGGTCGATGGTCTTTGTCACCGCCGAGGAGGCGTTCCATGCCACAGGCTGGCCGCGTGGCGTGACCGTGCCTTACGGGTCGGATGTGGTGCTGTGCTATGTCTTTGGCCGCATGGTCTTTGGCCGCGAACACCCTGCGCTGCACCTGTTGCTGCTCATCACCATCGGCTTTGACATCGCGGGCCTTCTGGCCACCGGCCTTGCCAACCCCCTGGCCGTGATCCGCCCGCTGTGGCTGTTGCTGCCCGTGGCCGCCCTGGGGCTGACCTGGGCCACTGTCAGCCGCCTGGCCCACCCCGACGCCAGCGAACGCCAACACCGCCGCGCCCACGCCCTGTGGCCCTACCTCCTCGCGGGCCTTGCCTGCTGGACCGGCGTCGCCCTCTCCGGCCTGCCCCCCGCCCTTGGCCTGTTGCCGCTGATCCCCGTCATCCCCCATGCCGAACGCAGCTTTGGCCTGTTCGCCGAGGCCGAGGAATACCTGTCCGACCCCCTGAACCGCCTGACCCATCTGATGGTGCGCCCCCTGCCCTGGATCCTGTTCCTGTTCGGCCTGACCCGGGGTGGCGTCGATTTTCTGGCCTTCGCCCCCTCCACCGGCTCGGTCCTTGCCGCTCTCTGGCTCGGCAAACCCCTGGGCCTCATTGCCGGCGTCCTGATCGCCGGCGCCCTCACCGGCCGCCTCTTGCCCCGCGATCTGCGCCTGTCCGACCTTTTGCTGATCGCCGTCATCTCGGGCACCGGCTTTACCGTCCCGGTCCTGTCCATCGGCGTCGCCCTGCCGGGGGGCGAGGTGGCCGAAGCCGCCCGCCTCGGCCTCGCCCTCAGCCTGTGCGCCGGACCCTTCGCCATCCTGCTATCGCGACTGATCCGCCCACGGACATAATCCCGCCCAAAACCCCCGGTATTGTTTCCATACCCGCAAGGGCCTAGATTACGCCGTGCACGCAGCATTAACCCCGCTGCGCTATGCCTGCCCGGCCAATTGGAGAAGTCCGTCCGTCCATGATCGAATTCATGAATGTCAGCAAATCGTTCTGGACGGGCAAGCAGCGCAAGGTCATCCTTGACCGCGCCTCCTTCAAGGTCGAACTCGGCAATTCGCTGGGCATCCTGGCCCGCAACGGCACCGGCAAGACGACCATCATCAACATGATGGCGGGCCTCGAAAAACCCGACGAAGGCCGCATCACCCGCACCTCGCGCATCTCTTTTCCGCTGGGCTTCATGGGCGGGGTCATCAACAAACACAGCGGCACCGAAAACTGCCGCTACATCGCCCGCCTCTACTCACTTGACCCCGACTATGTCGAAGGCTTCTGCCGCTGGCTTACGGGCATCGAGGAGTATTTTGATCGCCCCGTCGGCACCTATTCCTCGGGGATGCGGGCGCGCTTCAACTTTGCCCTGATGCTCGCGCTCGAATTCGACATCTACCTGATTGATGAGGGGATGCCCTCCTCGACCGATGTCGAATTCAACCGCAAGGCCGGGGCGATCCTGCGCGAACGGCTGGCGGGGGCCACCATCATCGTCGTCTCGCACCAGCCCAGGACGCTGGAAAAATTCTGCCGCTCCGCCGCCGTGCTGCGCCACGGCCAGCTTTACATGTTCGAAACCCTGCAAGAAGCGAAACAGCTTTATGACTATGAAACTCAAAGTTAGCCGTTTTCGCATCCGCAAACCCGACCTGGTCGCCGCCCCGGTGCGTGCGGCCCCCGTCCGTCAGGTCAAACCGCTGACCCAGCAGGTCCCCGACGACGCCTTCATGCCCGACCCCGCCGAAGACGGCTTTGGCGGGCAATCCTTCCTGCCGGTCCAGAAAAACGGCCCCCAGAACATCGAATCGATCCGGCATGAGGGGTTGACCGGCCGCCAGTTGCGCATGGCCCGCCGCCTTGCCCAAAAGCACGGCCTCCCCGCCACCTCGGATTTCGACGCCGTCCGCCTGCTGCGCGCCGCCGGGATCGACCCCTTCCAACGCTCGGCCCTGATGGAACTGGTCGCAGGCGACGAGGACGACGACACAGCCGACGCCACCGCCGCCTCGCGCGCCCTGACCGTGGCCGACCGGCCCAAGCTGCCTCAGGTGGCCAAACCCGCCCCCCTGCCCTCGACCGAGACGCGTGTCGAACAAACCCATGTCGCCGAGGTGCGCCGCATCCAGGTCGAAATCGTCGCCCGCCGCCGCCGCCGTCTGGCGCTGATGTGGTCCAAGATCGCGGTGTTTGTCCTGCTGCCCACCTTTGTGGCGGGCTGGTATTACTTCTTTGTCGCCACGCCGATGTTCTCCAGCCGCACCGAATTTGTCATCCAGCAGGCCACCGCCTCGGCCGCCGTCTCCAGCCTGTTCACCGGCACCTCCTTTGCCACCTCGCAGGATTCGGTCGCCGTGCAGGGCTATCTGCAATCGCAAGACGTGATGGAACTGCTCGATCAGGACACCGGCTTTCGCAGCCATTTTTCCGACCCCGCCATCGACCCGATCCAGCGATTGGCCCCGGATGCCAACAACTCGGCCACCTATGCCTTGTATAAAAAGGTCGTGAAAATCTCCTATGACCCGACCGAAGGGTTGGTGAAACTGGAAGTGTCGGCCACCGACCCCCACAAGGCCGTCGAATTTTCCCGCGCCCTGCTCAGCTATGCCGAACTGCGGGTCGATCAGTTGACCGCCCGCCTGCGCGGCGATCAGGAAAAAAGCGCCGCCCAAAGCTTTGCCGACGCCCAGGCGCAACTCGAGGCTGCCCAGCGCAAACTGGTCGACCTGCAACAGAAGACCAAGACCTTCAGTTCCGAGGTCGAGGTGGGTCTGATCACCGCCCAGATCGGCACGCTGGACGCCCAACTGACCCAGGAAAAGCTTGCCCTGGCCCAGATGGAATCAAACGCCAACCCCAATCAGGCCCGCATGGACCCGGTCAAGACCCGCATCACCGCGCTGGAAAGCCAGATCAACGACCTGCGCCAACGGCTGACCCAAAGCGGCGCCGATGGCCCCTCGATCGCCGCCGTGCAAAGCGAATTGGTCATGGCCCAGGCCGATGTCGCCACCCTCCAGATGATGCTGGCCCAGGCCACCACCGCCATGGAAACCACGCGGATCGAGGCGGGCCGCCAAACCCGTTACCTCTCCATCGCCGTGCAGCCCGTCGCCGCCGACGACCCGACCTATCCGCGTGCCTTTGAAAACACGCTGGTCGTGCTGTTGATCTTCGGCGGCATTTACCTGATGATCTCGATGACCATCGCGATCCTGCGCGAACAGGTTTCGAACTAGGAACAGCCCATGATGAAAGACGTCCAGATCGGCACCCTGACGGTGTCCAACGATCGCCCCTTGCTGGTGATTGCCGGCCCTTGCCAACTGGAAAGTCTGGACCACGCCCAGATGATTGCCGGCACCATGGCCGAGGCCTGCACGGCCGCCGGCGCGCAATATGTCTTCAAGGCCAGCTATGACAAGGCCAACCGCACCTCGCTGGGCGGCAAGCGCGGTCTGGGGCTTGAGGCCGGCCTCCAAGTGCTCGAGACGATCCGCGCCAGCGGTTTGCCGGTGTTGACCGACATCCACGACGCGGCCCAGGCCATCGAGGCCGCCCATGTCGTGGACGTCATCCAGATCCCGGCGTTCCTGTGCCGCCAGACCGATCTCTTGCTGACCGCAGGCCAGACCGGCGCGGTGGTGAACATCAAGAAGGGCCAGTTCCTGGCACCCTGGGACATGGCCAATGTGGCGGCCAAGGTCGCCAGCACCGGCAATGAGAAAATCCTGCTGACCGAACGCGGGGCCTCCTTTGGCTATAACGCCCTGGTGGCCGACATGCGGTCATTCCCGATCATGGCGCAGACCGGCTATCCTGTCATCATGGACGCGACCCATTCGGTGCAGGCGCCGGGTGGTCAGGGCGGTTCTTCCGGCGGCGACCGCCGCTTTGCCCCCGCCATGGCCCGCGCCGCCGTTTCCCTGGGGATTGCCGGGGTCTTCATCGAAACGCATGAGGCGCCCGACACCGCGCCCTCGGATGGGCCGAACATGATCCATCTGAAAGACATGGCAAAGCTGGTGCAGTTGCTGATGGCGCTTGACCGCCTCGCCAAGGCCGATCCGCTGCGCCTGTAAAGAGGAGGGGGCCAGCCCCCCCCACCCCCGGGATATTTGTGAAAAGATGAAGGGCAAGATGGCTTGGGGGATTGCGCGCAAAGGTTAAGATCGCCCTAACAAAATTCGCGAAATCGTTTGCGATCAGCAGGTTATCAAAGTGTCCACGCGTGGACATTTCACACAACCTGCCCCGCGACCCAGCCCGATGACCAGGCCCACTGGAAATTATAGCCCCCCAGCCACCCCGTCACATCCACAACCTCGCCAATGAAATAGAGCCCCGGCACCCCCCTGGCCTCCATCGTGCGCCCATCCAAGGCGTCCGTGTCCACCCCCCCCAAGGTCACCTCCGCCGTCCTGTAACCCTCGGACCCGACGGGCATCAAGTCCCACCCCTGCACCCGCCGCGCCACCTCCTCCAGCCGCGCGCCGGACATCTCGGCCAGGGTCCCGCTGACCCCCAAATCCGCCTCGACATGCCGGGCCAATTTCTCGGGCACGATCTCGGCCAAAGCGGTCCGCAAGGCCTGCCGCCCCGCCGCCGCCTTGGCCCCCTTCAGCCGCCCCGCCACATCCTGCCCCGGTGCGAGATTCAGCCGCACCGCCTGCCCCTCGCGCCAGTAGCTGGAAATCTGCAGGATCGCCGGGCCAGACAGGCCGCGATGGGTGAACAGCACCGCCTCATCGAACCCCACCCGCCCGCACCTGACCTGCCCCTGCACCGCCACCCCGGCCAGGGGCACCATCCAGGCCAACTCCTGCTCGGCAAAGGTCAAGGGCACCAATCCCGGCCTGGTCTCGACCAGCGGCACGCCAAACTGCTCGGCGACGCGGTAGCCAAACCCGGTTGCCCCCATCTTGGGGATCGACTTGCCCCCCGTCGCCACCACCACGGATCCCGCCCGCACCAGACCCCGCGCTGTCGTCACCTCGAACCCTACAGCACCCCGGACAACCCCGCTGACCGCACAACCCAACCACAGCTCCACCCCCGCCGCCGCCATGTCCGCCAGCAGCATCGCCACAACCTGAGTCGCTGACCCGTCGCAAAACAGCTGCCCCAGCGTCTTTTCGTGCCAGGCAATCCCCGCCCGGTCCATCCGCGCGATGAAATCCCACTGCGTGAACCGCTTCAACGCCGACAGCGCAAAGCGCGGATTGCGCGACAAGAACCGCTCGGCGCTGATGCCCGTGTTGGTGAAATTGCACCGCCCCCCGCCCGAGATGCGAATCTTCTCGCCTGCCGCCCGGCCATGCTCGACCACCAGCACCCGCCGCCCGCGCCGCCCAGCCTCGATGGCCGCGAACATGCCCGCCGCACCTGCCCCGATGATGATACAATCATACCTGTCCATACCCCCGCATAGCCCGCCCCCCACAAGGGTGCAACTTCGCTGTCATTTTTCCGGAAATGCCTCTTGCGGCCCCCAGAGGCAGCGGCTAAATACGCCGCAAGTTGGGGCGTCGCCAAGCGGTAAGGCATCGGTTTTTGGTACCGACATTCCCAGGTTCGATCCCTGGCGCCCCAGCCAACTTGCCTGTGAGTATTTGCGAATGCTGCATCCCAGGAGTGGGATCTGCAGACGGGCAAAGCAACCCGCCTGACCTTGCGATCCCCACAGCGGCAACTGATTGGCGGTCGTGATGTCGGCCTTTCGCGTATCCAGCAGGGTCAGTTCGGTTCCGGGCGAACTGGGCAAAGACGACACTCGGCCCGTCATGATGTCCCAGAGCCTGAACTTTGACCCGTGTCGGCGGAACCAAATCCGTGCAGGTGATCCGGGGGGCTGAAGTCGACAGTCCGGCCGCGCAGGACCCCTGTCGCAAGACCGCTGCCCCCTGATCCAGCCTATTGCCGCCCCGACAGCGCCTGCGTCAGCACGGCGCGCACGGTGTCGGGCGGGACATCCTCGGCCACGAAGGCCGCCCCGATGTCGCGGGCCAGGATGAACCGCAACCGTCCGTCCACCACCTTTTTGTCCTGGCCCATAAGGCGCAACAGCGCCTCGGCATCGGGCAGATCGCCCGGAATGTCGGCGATGTCGGTTTTCATCCCCATCGCCTTCAGATGCGCCCGAACGCGGCTGGGCGCCTCTTGCGAACACAGACCCAGACGCTGCGACAGTTCAAAGGCAAGCGCGCAGCCGATCGCCACCCCCTCGCCATGCAGCAGCCTGTCGGAATATCCCGTCGCCTTTTCCAGGGCGTGACAGAAGGTATGCCCCAGGTTCAACAGCGCCCGCTCGCCCTCCTCGGTCTCGTCGCGCGACACGATGCCGGCCTTCATCTCGACCGACCGGGTCACGGCATGCAACTGTGCGGACGCATCGCCGCCCACCACCTGGGGGCCGTGCTTTTCCAGCCAGTCAAAAAAGCCCGAATCCCCGAGCAGGCCGTATTTCACGACCTCGCCATAGCCTGACAGCAGGTCGCGCCGGGGCAAGGTGGCCAGCACACCAATATCGGCCAGAACCAGGCTGGGCTGGTGAAACGCCCCCACAAGGTTCTTGCCTTGCCCGGTGTTGATTCCGGTCTTGCCGCCGACCGAACTGTCGACCTGGGCCAACAGCGTCGTCGGGATTTGCACAAACCGCACCCCGCGGCGCAGCACCGCCGCGGCAAAGCCGACCAGATCGCCCACCACCCCGCCGCCAAAGGCCACCACCACATCGCGGCGCTCGATCTTTTGCTCCAGCAGCCATTCGACGCAGCGGGTGAACTGCGCCCAGCCCTTGGTGCCCTCGCCCGGCGGCAAGGCAAGCGCGGTCATCGCGATCCCCTCGCTTTCCAGCGACTTGGCCAGTCGCATCAGATGCTCGCTTGCGACGGTTTCATCCGTTACCACGGCCACCTTGCGACGTTGCAGCAAGGGGCCAATCTCGCGGCCCATGGCGTCAATCAGCCCCGTGCCGATGCGCACGTCATAGCTGCGCGCGCCCAGCGCCACCGGAACCACATTCAACATATCAAGTCCTTTCCAGAACGTCGGGCCGCATTTCCAGGGCCTCAATCACCCGCAGCGCCATCGCCTCGACCGACAGGTCGGCCGCCGAATCAACCGTCAGATCGGCCAACTGGTACAAGGGGGCCCGTGCCTCATAAATGGTGCGCAGGGTTTCCCGCGGGTTGGCAGTGCGCAACAGGGGGCGCGTCGTCTTGTGGCGCACCCTTTGCCACAGCAGTTCCAGATCGGCCCGCAGCCAGACCGACACCCCATCCGCCCGGATCAGCATCCGGTTCGCCTCGGACAGGAAGGCCCCACCTCCGGTGGACAGCACGCAGGGGTTGCCACGCAGCAGACGCGCCAGAACCTCGGATTCACGGGCGCGAAAAAACGGCTCGCCGTCACGCTCAAAAATCTCGGCAATGCTGCGATCAGCGGCCTTGGCAATTTCCTCATCCGAATCAAGGAAGTCGACCGACAAGAGCCGCGCCACCACCGTACCGACGGCCGTCTTGCCCGCCCCCATCATTCCGACCATCACGACGGTCTTTTTCAGCCGCTGCATCCTGTCTTGTCCGGTCCCACTGTGTTCGTGTCGCGCGCATCGGGCAAAATATGGCACTCGCCCGCCGCCCGCCGCAACTTTCTTCTTTGAATGGCGTGAAGTTCCGGCGAATGCCATATATATTCGCACGCACGCCGGCAGAGAGGCGTAAGGAACCAAGAGGCTGGCCCGACCAGCCCAAGTCATAAGGGCAAACAGGCATGTGGCGATTGATCAAGGCGGTGCTGGTTCTGGCGATCCTGGGGCTTGCCGGGCTTGTCGGGTATGCGTATCTCGCGGATCTGGCCCCTGACAGTACAGAGGTCAAAGTGCCGGTGATCCTGAATGTCGATTGACAAGGTGCCGCGTCTGGCGGTCTTTTTGTCAGCCCTGACACTGGCCTCGCCTGCTGTGGCAGAGGCACCCCTTTCGGCCATCGACTGGCTGTCGCAATCCTTGGTGACACCTGCCGCCCAGCCCAGCACCGCACCGGACGAGCCTGCCGTGACGGGTGCGGGCGGCGCTTTGCCCGAGGATGTCACGACCTCTGTCCTTGGCCAGTCCTCGCTGGATGCGGTTGGCATTTTGCCGCCGCAGATCACGGGCTTGCCGCGCAACCTTTGGGGCTTGGGCAAGGCGTCCGACATTGAAACCCTGCTTGCCGCACAGGACCCGCAGGTCCTGCCCGCCCTTCAGGGACTGCTCTTGACGCTGTTGCTGGCCGAGGCGGAGCCGCCTGCCGACATGCCGGCCGGCGAAAACCTGCTGCTGGCGCGCATCGACAAACTGCTGTCGATCGGGGCCCTTGATCAGGCTCGCGCCCTGCTGGATGCCGCCGGTCCCGCCGCTTCGCCCGAGCTCTTTCGCCGCTATTTCGACGTGGCCTTGCTGATTGGCGATGAGGGGCGCGCCTGCAACATCCTGCGCGACTCCCCCGGCCTGTCGCCCGCCCTGCCGACGCGGGTGTTCTGCCTTGCGCGCGCCGGGGATTTTGACACGGCCGCCCTGACGCTGGACACTGCCCGCAGTCTTGGCACCGTGTCGGCCGAAGATGCGGCCCTGCTGGAACGCTTCATGAACCCCGATCTGGACGAAACCGACATCGCCCCCACCCTGCCCACCGTTGTCACGCCCCTGACCCTGCGCCTGTTCGAGGCGATTGGTGAGCCGATGTATGGCGCCCCGCTGCCTGTCGCCTTCAGCTATGCCGACCTGTCCGACAATGCCGGCTGGAAAGCCCAGATCGAGGCGGCCGAACGCCTGTCGCGCGCCGGGGCGATTGCGCCCAACCTGTTGCTTGGCCTTTACACCAGTCAACGCCCCGCCGCATCGGGGGGCATCTGGGACCGTGTTGCGGCGTTCCAGAAACTTGACCGGGCCGTGGCGGCGGGCGATGTGCGCGCCACGGAACAGGCCCTGCCCGCGGCCTGGGTCGAAATGACGGCGGCCGAACTCGAGGTGCCGCTCGCCTCGATTTATGCGGACAAGCTGTCCAAGATGGTGCTGGGTCCTGAGGCGTCCGAGATCGTGTTCCAGATCGCCCTTTTGTCGTCCGATTACGAAAGCCTGTCGGCCGCGCGCGCCTCGACCTCGCCGCGGGACCAGTTCCTTGCGGCTTTGGCGAAGGGCGACCTGACCGGCCAGACCCCGACCGAACCGATGGCCGCTGCGATCAGTGCGGGGTTTGGCGACGCGCCCATCCCCGACGATTTCAGCATCATGCTGGACCAAAAGCGCATCGGCGAGGTGATCTTGCTGGCGATGTCGCGCATCGAACACGGCACGGCAGGCGACCTGCGCGGCGTGACCGAGGGTCTGGCCGTCTTGCGCCATATCGGGCTGGAGGATGCAGCCCGCCGTTCGGCCATCGAACTGATGCTGCTGGACCGGCGCGGATAACCGATGGGACCCGACCCGAAACGCTGGATCTCGACCTTTTTGCAGGCGAAATCCGCCGAACAGGACGCGGCCACCAACACCCAATTGGCCTATGGCCGCGACCTGATCGCCTTTGCCGCCTATCTGGACCATCACGGCGCGGCCTTCCCCACCGCGACCCGCGACCATGTCGAATCCTATCTGGTGCGGTGCGAGGCCGAGGGTCTGGCCCCCGCCACCCGCGCCCGCCGTCTGTCGGCGATCCGCCAGCTTTACCGCTTTGCCAAGGAAGAAGGCTGGCGCGACGACAATCCGGCCATCCGCATCACCGGCCCCGGCGCCTCGCGCCACCTGCCGCAGACCCTGTCGCAAACCGAGGTGACGCAAATCCTCGACGCGGCCCGCAGCTTTGGCAAGGGCGAGCGCGACCGGTTCCGCAACTACGCCCTGGTCGAACTGCTGTACGCCACCGGAATGCGGGTGTCCGAGTTGGTTGAACTGCCCATTGCCGCCGTGCGCGGCGATCCGCGGATGATTCTGGTCAAGGGCAAGGGCGACAAGGAACGCATGGTCCCCCTGTCCCCCCCGGCCAAGGCCGCCATCTCCACCTGGATTGCCCACCGCGACGGCGACGACGACCTTGCCCGCAAATCGGGCAAGCCGCCCTCGCGCTTTCTGTTCCCCGGCCCCGGTGCCGCCGGCCATCTGACGCGCCAGCATTTCTACCTGCTGATCAAATCCATCGCCGCCGCCGGGGGCGTTG
This sequence comes from Pseudorhodobacter antarcticus, assembly GCA_945871285.1. Classification (GTDB taxonomy): domain Bacteria; phylum Pseudomonadota; class Alphaproteobacteria; order Rhodobacterales; family Rhodobacteraceae; genus Stagnihabitans. Next base: position 13,161 of record CAMBWO010000027.1, read on the forward strand.
ACCCGGAGAAGGTCACGCCCCACACCCTGCGCCACGCCTTTGCCACCCACCTGCTGGCCGGTGGCGCCGACCTGCGGGTGATCCAGACCCTGCTTGGCCATGCCGACCTCGCCACCACTGAAATCTATACTCATGTGCTTGAAGACCAGCTGCGCGATCTGGTCCTGACCCATCACCCGCTTGCCAAGCCGCGCCCCTGAATCATTGGACCTTTCATGACCCTCGCCTCGTTTGACGCAAACTTCTGGCTGAACGCCGCCGCGATCCTGTTGCTGCTGGTGATGTCGGCGTTCTTTTCGGGCTCTGAAACCGCGCTGACCGCTTCGTCCCGTGGCAAGCTGAAATCCCAGGCCGACCGCGGATCCAGTGGCGCCGCCGCCGCCATGGAGGTGACTGAGGACAATGAGCGCATGATCGGTGCGCTGCTTTTGGGCAACAACATCGTCAACATCCTGTCCGCCGCACTGGCCACCGCCCTGCTGACCCGCATGGCCGGTGACAATGGCGTGGTTCTGGCGACCGCCGTGATGACGGTGCTGGTCCTGATCTTTGGCGAGGTGCTGCCCAAGACGCTGTCCATCACTTACCCCGAGGCCGTCGCCACCCGCGTGGCCCCCGTGGTGCGCGTCCTGATTCTGGTCTTCTCGCCCATTGTCAGCCTGGTCCGCACCCTGGTGCGTGGCATCCTGATCCTGTTCGGCGTCCGCGCCGACCCGAATGGCAAGATCCTGGCCTTGCGCGAGGAAATCGCCGGTGCCATTGCCCTTGGCCATTCCGAAGGCGCCGTCGAAAAAGAGGACCGTGACCGCCTGCTGGGCGCGCTGGACCTTGCCGACCGCACGGTAGACGAGATCATGCGTCACCGCCGCGAGATGGAGATGGTCGATGCCGACCTCGCCCCCGATGAAATCGTTTCGCGGTTCCTGGCCTCGTCCCACAGCCGCCTGCCGGTCTTTCGCGGCAGCGACGAGAATATCCTGGGCGTGATCCATGCCAAAGACCTGCTGCGCGAAGTGGCCCGTCTGGAAAAGGCCGGCGCCGACCTGACCACGCTCGACATCGTCAAGGTCGCGATGAAACCCTATTTCATCCCCGACACCACGACGCTGGATGAACAGATGCGCCAGTTCCTGAAACGGCGCACCCATTTTGCGCTGGTCGTCGATGAATACGGCACGCTGCAAGGCCTGATGACCTTGGAAGACATCCTCGAGGAGATCGTGGGCGAGATCACCGACGAATTTGACGTGGTGGACGCCACCCATGCCCTGAAGCAGGCCGAGGACGGGGCCTATCTGGTGGAGGGCACGATGACGATCCGCGACCTCAACCGCGCCACCGATTGGACCCTGCCCGATGACGAGGCGAACACCGTTGCGGGTCTGGTCATTCACGAGGCGCAGATGATCCCGTCCGAAGCCCAGACCTTCAGCTTTCACGGCTATCGGTTCGAGGTGATGACCCGCCGCGAAAACCGCCTGACCAAGCTGAAGGTCCGCAAACTCTAGTAAATCTCGATCACCGTGCTCAGGTTGGTGGTGGTTGTCAGACCCATAAGGTGAATCACGTCACCCCCGCCAAAATCCAGCACGACCTCGCCCGCCTGTTTGCTGGTAAATGTCGTCACCACGCTGGACGTTTTCATCGCCGCACCATTCCACAGCGCATCATCCAGCCGCAGCTTGTCACCCCCGGCCAGCGAGAAATCGGTGATCCGGTCATTGCCATCGCCATTGGCAAAGATGAACGTATCCACCCCCGTGCCGCCAACCATGACATCAGCCCCCTTGCCACCGGTGATCCGGTCATTGCCGGCCCCGCCGTTCAGGGCGTCGTTGCCGCCATTGCCGATCAGAACGTCCACACCGCCGTTGCCCACCAGCTTGTTTACCGCCGCATTGCCGGTCAGCGTGTTGGCGACAGCATTGCCCGACGCGTTCAGTGCCGCCACGCCCAGCAGCAAAGCGTTGTTCACCCCATTGACCAGCGTGATCGACCCCGAGGTGTAGAACGTGTTGCCGGACACCAGATCCATTTTCACATTGCCGATGCTCATGTCGACCCTGACGGAAAAGTTCAGCGCCCCGGCCTTGCCCGTCACCGCCGTGTCCGCGCCAGACCCCAGCGACAGCGCATAACCGCCCGCCGCCGCCGTGCTGGTCGTCGCGGCCCCTGCGGTGACTTGAACCCCGCCGAACCCTTCGCCAATCGAGTAGAACTTGTTGGCATCCCTGTCGGTATACGCGACCCCGGTCAGGAACCGGGCCGTGCCCAGTTGGCCAAATTCCAGCGACAGCGCATTGGCGTTGAAATTGGTGCCGCTTTGCGTGAACACGCCCGCCTCGGCCCCCACACCCAATTCGCGGAACACCCCGTTCATCAGGTTGACCCGGTGCCCCGCGCTCAGAAAAAGGTTGGTGTTCATCGTCTCGATCTGGGATTGCAGCGTCTCGACGCCGGTATTGCCGACCAGAGCCAGATTTTCGCCGCAGTTTTGGTAAGTATATCCCGCCGCCTTGATCCGCTGATCGGGCGAGGTGCCATTGACCCCGGTGTGCGAAAACACATCCGCACTCAGCATCCACAACGAGTGATTGGTCGCCACAGACTCCAGAATGGCGTTGGGCGCCAGAACCTGCTTTGCCGCACCGGAAATCTGCCCCGCTGCCAGGCCTGAGTTCAGGTCGATCCCTAGGCGGGTCGCCTCGGCCAGCGGGTCGAGGCGGGCACGGTTCATGAGTTCGACAAGATACTGTTCGGCGTCCGAGATCGACATGACAGGGCACTCCCGTGGTTGCCCTGCCCTTGTCGGTTCGCATTGTGGCGAAACATGGTGTCAAACGAGGACCGAACTGGTGCAGATCCGCAGAGTTTAAGACAATCCGCAGCGGATGTCGGCAACCCTGTCAGAAGATGTCCATGGCCCCTGACAGACCTGCCGTCGAGCCCAATCCCAGCAGGCGAATCTCGGTCGCGCCGAAATCCAGGACCACCTCATTGGCTGTCTCTGTGGCAAACTCGGCGATCACCTGGGCGGCCGTCAGGGTGCGTTGATCCCATAGCGCCGCATCCAGACGCAAGGTATCCTCCGCTGTCGAAAACCCGGTGATCCGGTCGCTCCCCCCGGCCGGCGCAAAGACAAAGACATCCGCCCCCCTGCCACCGTTCAGCCGGTCATTGCCAGCCCCGCCAATCAGCGTGTCGTTGCCCACGCCGCCCTCCAGCAGATCCCGCCCGCCGTGCCCGTTCAATGTGTTGGCACCCGAGTTGCCCGTCAGGTGGTTGTCTTGCGCCGACCCCGTCGCCGACAGGTTGCCCACGCCCAACAGCACCGCATCCTGCACCCCCGAGATCAGCGTCACACTGCCCGAGGAGAAGAACACGTTGCCATCCACCAGATCCAGCTTCACATTGCCGGGGCGCATGTTCACCTTCAGCGAAAAGGTCACGCCCCCGGCCTGCCCGCTTACCGCCACTCCGGCGGAGGAGGTCAAGCCCAACTCATATCCGCCCGCCCCTGCGGTCGCCGTCTGATGGCCCTGCGCGGCAAAGGTCACGCCGCTGACACCCTCGCCCATCGAATAGAACGCATCGTTGTCCGCATCCTGATAGGCAATCCCGGTCAGAAAATGTCGCGTCCCCAGCACGCCAAAGTTCTCGGTCAGGACCGCTGCGTTGAAGGTGGAGGAACCTTGGGTATAAGACCCCACTTCCGTCCCCAGTCCCAGTTCGCGGAACGTGCCGTTCAACGTGTTCTCACGGTGCCCGGCGCTGCGAAACAGGTTCTCGTTCAGCTGCGCGATCGACTGTGCCAACGTGATGGAACCGGTTGATCCCACCAGCGCGATGTTCTCGCCATAGGTGGTCCCATGATAGCCCGCATCGTCCATCCGTTCGTTCGGAGACGAACCACCCTCGCCGACATGCTGAAACTCATCTTCAGCCAGCATCCACAGCGAATGCCCCGTCGCCGCCGTGTCCAGCAGATCATTGCCCGCCAGAACCTGCTTGGCCCGACTGCTGATCGTACCCGGATCCAGCCCGTCATTCAGCGCAATTCCAAACCGCTTGGCCTCGCCCAGCGGGTCCAGCCGCGCCCGGTTCATCAGTTCCAGCAGGTATTGTTCTTCGACCGAAATCGTCATCTGTCAGCCTTTCTATCGTTTCCCGAAGATCGAACCCAGAATACCGCGTACCACGGCCTGCCCCGTCTTCGTCCCCAACTGCCGGGCAAAGCTTTTGGCAAAGGCGTCGCCAATGCTGTCCGTCCGGCTCGACCGCGTGTTGGTCGTCGTCGTTGGCTTGGACGCCTCGCCACCATAGCGGCGCCCCTTGTTGAACTCGGCCTCCGCGCCGCCATCGGACGGTCTTTGCGTCCGGGCCCGCAGGCTTTCATAGGCCGAGGTTCTGTCCACCGTCTGACCATATTTCGCAGCCATCGGGGATTGCGCCATAATAGAGGCCCGCACCGCCGGGTCAACAGGTCCCAGCTGCGAGGACGGCGGACGTACCAAAGTCCGCTCAACCACAGCGGGAATCCCCTTGTCCTCCAGAAACGACGTCACCGCTTCGCCCGTCCCAACCTCGCGGATCGCCGCCGCCGTGTCGAACCGCGGGTTCGGCCGATAGGTTTCGGCAGCCGAGGCCAGATCCTTTTGATCCTTGGGGGTAAACGCCCGTAACCCGTGCTGCACCCGGTTGCCCAATTGCCCCAGCACCACCTCGGGGATGTCCGCCGGATTCTGGCTGATGAAATAGACCCCAACCCCCTTGGACCGGATCAGCCGCGCCACCTGTTCAACCTTTGTGATCAGCGCCTTGGGGGCATCGGTGAACAGCAGATGCGCCTCGTCGAAAAAGAACACCAGCTTGGGACGATCCAGATCGCCGACCTCGGGCAGCGTCTCGAACAGTTCCGCCAACAGCCACAGCAAAAAGGTCGCGTAGACTTGCGGGCTTTGCATCAGCTTGTCCGCCGCAAGGATGTTGACCATCCCCGCCCCGGCCGAATCAACCCGCATCAAATCGGCCAGATCCAGCGCCGGTTCCCCAAACATCTGCGCCGCGCCCTGAGTCTCCAGCGTCAGCAGTTGCCGCTGGATCGCTGCGATCGAGGTGGTTGAAACCAATCCATAGCGCGCTGAAATATCCGCCGCGTTCTGCGCGATGAACACCAGCAGGGCCTGAAGGTCCTTCAGGTCCAGCACCGGCAGTTCTTCTTCATCCGCCAGCCGGAAAGCAACATTCAGCACCCCCTCCTGCGTGTCGTTCAACTGCAAGATGCGCGCCAGAAGCACTGGCCCCATTTCGGCCACCGTCGCCCGTACCGGGTGGCCGGACTGACCAAAGACATCCCAATAAGTCACCGGAAACGCGCGGTATTGCAGATCCAGCCCAATGGTCTGCGCCCGCTTTGTGAACGCCTCGTGCAGCTTGTGGGTCGCCGACCCCGCCACGGCGATGCCCGCCAGATCGCCCTTCACGTCGGCCAGGAACACCGGCACCCCTTGGGCGGAAAACGCCTCGGCCAGGATTTGCAGCGTGACGGTCTTGCCCGTTCCCGTCGCCCCCGCGATCAGCCCGTGCCGGTTGGCGTATTTCAACAACAGGTTCTGCCCGACCGCATACCCCTCACCCCCGCCACCCACGAAAATCCGGTCCGCCATCTGATATCCTGCCTGTTTGCCCTACGTGTGATAGCGGTTTTGCACAGCGTTCAGCACGAAAATCAAATGTTAACCTTTATGCCGCATCGTCCTTGCATCGGGCCTGCGACCTTGTCGCCGCCCGATGTGACTTCCTCCCTGTCTGACTGGCCGCGCCCTCACCAGTGCGGCCTTTTTTCCTCGCAATGGCCCGCAGTTTCCCTGTTGACGGCTTGGCGAAAGCGCCGTAGCGTCAAAAAATCAAGTCGGCCAGTCCGACAGGGAGCAAAACAATACGATCAGAAAGGGCCGCCCGTCGGCCCTTTTTTCACTTTGGTCCTCCCCCTCGGGATGTGCGATTTATGGCCGGCCCCGCATTTCAGACCTGACGTTGGACGGTCCGCGTGCTAAGTCAGCGCAAAACCTCATGGACGGACACAATGCCCAAGACATTTCAAGCGATTGCCCTGAGTTTCAGCCTGCTTCTCGCAACGCCCGCACTCGTCTCCGCCCAAACGGTCGAGACGCCCGCGACCGAGCCCGCCGCCGAAACAGCCCCCCCCCCGGTCCCTGACGCCGCCGTGCCGAACGATCTGTCGATGGGCGCCGAACCGGCCCCCGGATTGCCGCAGCAGGCCGATGCCACGGTGGGGCAGACCTACCTTGCCGGCAGCTTTGACAAATGGGAACAGCGCTGCGTCAAGACCGAGGATGGCGCCGACCCCTGCCAGCTTTACCAACTGCTTTTCGACAAGGAGGGCAATTCTGTCGCCGAGATCAGCGTGTTCGACCTGCCCGCTGGGGGCAAGGCCGCCGCTGGTGCCACCTTCATGGCGCCCCTGGAAACCCTCCTGACCGCCAACCTGCGAATCGGCGTCGACGCCACCAAAGAGCGGATCTATCCCTTTGCGTTTTGCACCCGTGCGGGTTGCGTCGCCCGTCTGGGCTTCACCGCTGAAGAGCTGGCCTCGTTCAAGAAGGGGATCAAAGCCGTCCTGACCATCGTCCCCGCCGCCGCCCCCGATCAGGTTGTCCAGTTGGAGCTAACTCTCAAAGGCTTCACCGCCGGGTTTGAGGCCGTGACCAAGGCCAACGCCGGCGTCACCCGCTGATCAACGCCAGCACAGCGTTCAGCCCACCGAACGCAAACGAATTGCTCAAACAGGCCCGCACCTCACTGGTGCGGGCCTTGTTCTCAACAACATCCAGCGCGCAATCGGGGTCGCCGGGAACATGGCCGATGGTCGGTGCCAACACGCCCTCGCGCAGGGCCAGCAGGCAGGCCAGCAGTTCAATCGCCCCCGCAGCACCCATCAGATGGCCATGCATCGACTTGGTGGCCGAAACCGGCGGCAGGGCCGCACCGAACACCTGCATAAGGGCCGCCGCCTCGGCCCGGTCATTCGCCGCCGTGCCCGTGCCATGGGCGTTGACATAGCCGATCTGGTCGGGTGCCAGCCCTGCATCCCGCAGCGCCAACCGCATCGCCCGCGCCGCCCCGGTGGCCGACGGCTGCACGATATCGACCGCGTCCGAAGTCATCGCAAAGCCCGCCACCTCGGCCAAAACCTCGGCCCCCCGCGCCAGGGCATGACCGCGCTCCTCCAGCACGAAGACCGCCGCGCCCTCACCCAGCACCATCCCGTCCCGCCCCAGCGAGAAGGGCCGGCACCCGGTCGGTGACAGAACCCGCAACCCCTCCCACGCCTTGATCCCGCCAAAGCACAGCATCGCATCCGACCCGCCCGCCAACATCACCGTGGCCGCCCCGGACCGTATCTGTTGAAACGCTAACCCTATCGCATGGTTCGACGATGAACAGGCCGAGGACACCGCAAAGGTCGGCCCCTGCAAGCCAAAGCCGATCGCCACATGGGCAGCCGCCGCGTTCAGCATCAGGCGCGGCACGACAAACGGATGCACCCGGTCCTTGCCCGCCTCATAAACCGCGCGGTAGCTGTCATCCGTCGTCGTCAATCCGCCCCCGGCGGAGCCGATGATAACCCCCGTCGTCTCGGCCAGATCACCCGCAAACGCCAACCCGGCCTGCGCCACCGCCTGCCGAGCCGCCACCACCGCATATTGGCTGAACGGGTCCATCATCGCGACCTCGGCTCGCGTCAGATGCGCCGCAGGGTCCCAACCCTTGATCTGCGCCCCGATCCGCACCGTCAGCCGGTCCAGATCGCGCATCTCCAACGGCCCGATGGCGCAGTGCCCCGCCCGCAGCGCGGCATAGGTCCCCGGCACATCGGCGGCCAGCGGGTTGACGGTGCCCGCCCCTGTGATCACCACCCGCCTCATGGGCTGCGGGCCGCCACCAACCCCCGCACCGCCTCGATCACCTGCGCCACGGTGCCCATCTCGAACCGGTTCGCGCCGATGTCATTGGCGTTGAACGGAACCGCGATATCGAACGCCTCCTCGATGGCAAAGATCGCCTCGACCAGACCCAGCGAATCCAGCCCCAACTCGGCGGGCGAGGCGTCAAGCCCCACCGCCTCGACCGGAATCATCGCCTGCTCTGCCAAAATCCGCCGCACCGTCAGGGCCACTGGGTCACTCACGGGGCATCCTCCGCCTGACCAGCCTCCAGGGCCGCAACCCGTGCCGCCAATCGCGGCAGGCGGCGCAGCGCCTTGTTGATGTCGATCTGCTGCGCCATGGGCACGGCGGGATAGCCCAGCAGCACCCGCCCTGCCGGTTGGTTGGTCTGGATCAGCGTGCCCGCCCCGGTGATCACATCGTCCCCCACAAAGACATTGTCGACCACCCCGGTCTGCCCGCCCAGCACCACCCGATTGCCGATGCGCGTCGACCCCGCGACGCCGACCTGTCCGCACAGCAGGCAATCCTCGCCGATCTGCACGTTGTGACCAACCTGCACCAGATTGTCCAACTTGGTCCCCCGGCCAATCCGCGTGTCGCGGATCGTGCCCCGGTCCACGCAGGAATTTGCGCCAATCTCGACATCGTCGCCAATCGTGACCGCGCCCAGCGAGTGAATCCTGACCCACGACTGCGCCCGAATTTCCCCGCGTTGTCCTAGGGTTGCGCGCACCTCTTCAACCCCGTTGCGCTCGGCAGTGACAAAGGAAAACCCATCCGCCCCCAATACCGCACCGGGCTGACAGATAAACCGGTCGCCAATCGTGACCCGCGCCCCGATATGCGCGCCCTGCAAGATCAGCGCGTCCGCCCCAATCGTGGCATCGTCGCCAATCGTAGCATGCCCCGCAATCCGCGCCCCCGGCCCGATGCGAACCCGCGCCCCGATGGTGACAAAGGGCCCAATCGCGGCCCCTGCCCCAATCTGCGCTGTTGGGTCGATCACCGTCATCGGATGCACCCCCGTCGCAATCGCATGGCCGGGATCCAGCATCCGCGTCAGCCCCGCCATAGCCAACCGCCCCCGCGGCGCAAAGATCGCGGCTTGCAGCCCCAGGCCCTGCCAATCCGCCCCCGGCCACAGCACAGCCGCCCGCGCCCGGCCCTGCGCCAGCCCCACAGCATAGCGCGGGTCCATTGCAATCGCCAAATCGGCCGGCCCCGCCATGGCAGGTTCCGCCGCGCCGACAATCACCAGATCCAGATCACCCGCCGCCTCGGCCCCCAAGGCCTGCGCTATGTCCCCGACCCTGTGCCCCATATCGCCACGCTCCACCGTCCACAGGTGCCGTGTTAGCTCTGAAGCCCCGGCAGCACCACCCCGGCCTCGGTCAGCGCCTTGGAAATCAGGGCATCCCGGCCATAGACATCGTTCAGATAGCCGATCATGCCCTGCTCGGTCGGCCAGGCGGTGAAATAGACCAGATGCACCGGAATCGGCGTGACAAAGTTCAAAACCGATTCGCGCCCCGTGCTCAGATAGGATTTGAACAACCCCTGCGGATCGTCGCTTTGCGGCGCCAGCAGGAAATAGGCCAGATCAAACGGCGCGCCCACCCGGATGCACCCATGGCTGAAGGCGCGTTCCTCCTTGTCGAACAGCGACTTGCTGGGGGTATCGTGCAGATAGATGTTGTGCTCGTTGGGAAACATGAACTTGACCTTGCCCAACGCATTGCCGTCCGAGGGCGGTTGGCGCAGCGCAAAGGGAAAGTTCTGCGGCGTATAGGCGGCAAAGTTGATCGCTGACCGTGGCACCACGCGGCCCGCCCGGTCAATCACCTGCAACTGACCTTGCGCATTCGCGTTGCGCTTCATCATCGGCAGGTATTCCTTGACCGTGATCGACCGCGGCACCGACCACGACGGGTTCACCACCATGAATTCCATCCGGTCCGAGAATTCGGGGCTTTCGAAATCTTTGCCGATCTTGCCGATCACGACCCGAGTCTTGAACGTCACCTTGCCGTCGTCCACGACGCGGGCAAAAAAGCTGGGTTGGTTCACCCAGATATGCCGCGCCCCGCGCGGCGCATTGCCCATCCAGCGCAACCGCTCCATCGCTACCACGACCGATTTCAGCCGCGCATCCGCATCGACGTTCAGCGCAGCGATCGTGCGCTCCTCGGCCTTGCCATCGGCCGCCAGTCCGTGATCCAGTTGGAACCGCTGCACGGCCTCGGCGATGTTGGCATCATAGGCCTGCGTGAACGACCGGGCGAGGTAGCCCAGCGTGACCAACCTGTCACGCAACTGCACCACCGCCGCCCCGGTGTCGCCCTGCGCCAAAGCTGACGCCAAGACCTTGGGGCCATACCCGCCCGCTGCAATGATCGCCTCCAGCGCGAATTTCTCTTTCATCAACCGGGCGTATTCGGGCGAGGCCGGGGGCAGTGCCGCGAGGAATCCGTCGAACTCGTCTTGCGATGCGGCAAACAGCACCATCGCCGGATCCGGCCGCACCACCTCGCGCTTGATGCCAGATTCAATCGACTTGGGCTCCAGCGCCCCCGAGGACAGGTCGCGCACAAAGGCGAGGTAGGCCTTGCTCATCGCCACTTCCAGACGCCCGATGTCGCCTTCGGTCTGGGCTGCGGCAAACTGGTCGCGCAAGGCAGACACGTCATACCGAACCGTCGGCAAACCATGCGCCTGCGCCGTGTCGAACGCGGTCAGCAGGCTTTGCCGCCGGGTCTGATCCGTCACCCCGGTCCAAAGGGTCGCGTAACTGCGCTCGCGGTAAAAGGCAGCCAGTGACTCGTCATCCTGCGCCGCCGCCGAAACGGCCTGGGCAAAGGCCGAAATCAACCCGCCAGCCCAGGCAGGGGCAGACACCGCGGTCACGGCAGCACTCATCAGGAAAAGCGCCCGGCGCCGGTCCATTGCAAAGGTCATCACGCCACTCATCCCCGTACTGCCCCATTCCGTACGCACCATCAGGCCGCGCGTGACCCAAAATAGCGGCAAAATCAAGCATATGCAAACGGAGAACCCGACTGCGTCACAGGGTTGTCAACAGCTATTGTTGCGACTTTTTGCGGCAATCCGCATAACGCCGATATCTTGCCCAGGTTCCCCTGCGTTCAGCAATTTTTTGCCTATCGCCGTCATGCTGCCATAATGTCGGGCAAATCTTTGTTGGGCTTCGAACCAAGGTGTGCCATAGCTTCGTTGCGCTTTTGGGAAGAAGCGCAAACAAAGCTGTCAACAAAGACGGTAGAATACTGAATGGGACAGGCAATCTGAATGACAAACTCCAACTCGGCAGTGATCTCCCGACGCAATTTGCTTGGCGTTTTCGCCGCCGGGATCGTAGCCGCCGCACCCACCTGTTCCGGGGCTTTCGGGCTCCTGCGCGGGGCGGGTGACATTCGTCGGGTCAAGATGTACTCAGGCCGCTCGGGTGAGACGATGGACGCGATCTACTGGATCGACGGCAAATACGTCCCCGAGGTTCTTAAGGAAATCAACCACTTCATGCGCGACCTGCGGTCGGATGAGGCGATGAAGATGAACCCTGGCAATCTGGACATCATCGCCGCCACCCACAACCTTCTGGATGTCCGCGAACCCTATATGCTGTTATCGGGCTATCGCAGCGCGGCCACCAATGCCGCCCTGCGCGCCCGTTCCAGCGGCGTTGCCCGCAATTCGTTGCACATGCAGGGCATGGCCGCCGACCTGCGGTTGAAATCGCGCTCGGTCTCTCAGATGGCCCGCGCCGCCGAGGCGTGCAGCGCCGGGGGTGTCGGCCGTTACAGCCGGTCGAACTTCGTCCATATGGATTGCGGCCCGGTTCGCCACTGGGGCGGCTGACCGATCAATGCCTTGCATTTGACCAAAAGGGCGCCATTCGGGCGCCCTTTTTAGTGTCAGTTGTTTCCTGAACCGGGCTAATCCTGATCCTGAACTTCCACCGTCTCTGTGTCCATCCGGCCACGGAATCCTTGGGCCACCACGAACTTTTCCGACGAATCCGCCCGGCTCGCCTTGGGCTTCACATTGGCGACCTTGGCAAAGTTGCGCTTCAAGGTCAGCTGCAACTGCTGCTCGGCCCCGCCCGCCAGAACCTTGGCAACAAAACACCCGCCGACCTCCAGCACGTCAAAGGCAAACTCGGCCGCCGCTTCGCACAGCGCAATGATGCGCAAATGGTCGGTGCCCTTGTGGCCCGAAGACGCCGCCGCCATGTCGGACATCACCACATCGGCGCGGCCCCCAAGCCATGCCTTGACCTGGGCATCCGCCCCATCCGCCAGAAAGTCCAGCTGATGAATCTGCGCGCCCGAAATCGACTCGACCACCTGCAAATCCACCCCCAGCACCGTGCCGACCGGCTTTTTCGGGTTGTCGCCCAGCGCATTGACCCGCGCCACCGACACCTGACACCACCCGCCCGGCGCGCAGCCCAGATCGACCACCCGTAACCCCGGCTTCAAGAACTCGAACTTGTCGTCCAGCTCCAGAATCTTGTAGGCCGCCCGCCCGCGATAGCCGTCTTTCTTGGCCCGGATGACATAGGGGTCATTCAACTGCCGCTCCAGCCACAGCGTCGAGGACAGCTTGCGCCCCTTCGCCGTCTTGACCCGCACGCGGAGTTCCCGCTGCCCCCGGCCTGATGTGTTCTTTTCGGTCATTCGAACGGTCCGTCCTCAAGCACGCCATCGGCGCTCATCTGTGCATAAAGCAGCCCCTCGCGCAGACCCCGGTCTGCGACAGACAACTGATCCGTCGGCCATATCCGCATCAGCGCCTGAAGGATAGCCGCCCCGGACATGATGAGCGTATGTCTGTCACGCCCGATCCGCGGATCGCGCCGGCGTCCCTCCGGCCCCAGCGACAGGTATTCACGGATCACAAAGTCGATCTGGTCCGATGTCATCACCAACCCGTCAACCTTGGCCCGGTCATAGCGCCGCAGCCCCAGGAACGACGCCGCCACCGTGGTCACCGTCCCTGATGTCCCGATGATCTGAAACCCCGCCCGAGCCTGCGCCGCGTTATAGGGCGAAAACGACGACAACTGCTCCTCGAAAAACCACGACATCAGGGCAAAGCGCGCGGCATCGTCATCGACATCGCCAAACTGGTCTTTCAGCGTGGCCACCCCCAGCGGCACCGAAATCCAGTCCACCACCCGCGCGTCACCCGGCCCCTGGGCGTGAAAACCAGAATGCAACCGCATGATCGACCGGGGCCGATCCTCGGGGTCGACCGCCGACAGGTCGATCCAGACCAATTCGGTCGATCCCCCGCCGATATCGACCACCAGCAGTTGCTCCGTCTCTTGCTGCACCAGCGGCGCGCAGGAAATCACCGCCAGCCGCGCCTCCTCTTCAGCCGCGATGATGTCCACCACCAGTCCGGTTTCGCGCCGGATCTGCCGCATGAAATCGCGGCCGTTGCGCGCCCTGCGACAGGCTTCGGTCGCGACCAGCCGCAACCGCGTCACCCCATGCTTTTCGATCTTTTTCTGGCAAATCCGCAGCGCCTGAATGGTCCGCCCCATCGACGCCCGCGACAACCGCCCCGACGCCTCCAGCCCCGCGCCCAGCTGCACCGTCTTGGAAAAGCTGTCCACGACTCGAAACTGACTGCCCCGCGGCTGGGCAATCAGCATCCGACAAGAATTCGTTCCCAGATCCAGCGCAGCATAAAGCTGCCCGGGTCCGGTCGGCAGGGGGGGTGACGTCTCTGTCAGGCGCGCGCCATCGTCAGATGGCTCGACCGCCTTTGGCATCGCGTCCTCCCCCCGGGGACGCTCGGGCGTCATCATCGCCCTCCATTCGTGGTTGTCCACAGGCTAGCGTAACCCTACCTGTCGCCGCAAGCGTGATTCCGCCCCGCGGACCCGGATCACACCTTGGATTGCCGTGCCCCGGACAGATAGGACAAGCCCAGGACCGCGATCCGGTCGGCAAACCCATGCGCCCGCGCCAGGATCAGCGACGAGGTCAACAGCGCCTGATCGACATACCAGGTGACCTCGCCATCCTGTGCCATCAAAAGCTCAAACTGCGCCTCGAAATACCGCAAGAACCGCTCGGTCTGCGGCGTCGGGTTGGCCGCCACGACCTGCGCATTCAA